>JAQUXM010000037.1 GCA_028692415.1 Syntrophomonadaceae bacterium
ACCGGGTTTTAGTCGTAGAAGACACCCCGTTCTTTCAAAAGCTGGAAAAAGATTATCTTGAGGAAGCCGGCTATCAGGTATTGACTGCCAATCATGGCCGGGAAGCCTGGCAGATCTTGCAGGAGAACCAGGTGGATGCGGTAGTCTGCGATGTTCAAATGCCGATTATGAACGGATTGGAACTGGTCAAGCGAATCAGAGCCGATAAGAACCTGGCTGATTTGCCGGTTATGGCTTTGACTTCTTTGACCGGGGAACAGCAAAAAAGAGAAGGACTGGACGCCGGCTTTGACATGTACGAGTTTAAACTGGATAAGATGCAGCTATTAAACATGCTGGGCAGCATGCTGGAAAAAGGGAGGGATGTTGTCTGAGCGGAAAGGTATTATCGTTTTACATAAATGACAGCCTGCTGGGGATCGACATTGTACTTATCCGGGAAATAAACCGGAATGTCGAATACACTTCGGTTCCCGGCGCCAAGCCTTATATAGTCGGGTTGTTCAACATGCGGGGTCAAGTGGTGACTTTATTTGATCTGGCCCAGCTGATAGGTTTGCGGCAAGATCAGGAGATCCATAGAAGCACTTGCATTATTCTTAAAGCCCCTGCCAATGATCCCAATCAGATAGGGTTTTTAATCGACAAACCCGGTGACGTTATTGATCTGGAACAGGAAGAATGCGAGATTCCTCCGGCCAACGTAGTCGGTCTGGAAGGTGAATATATCAGTCAGGTGGTAAAACTGAAAGATAAACTGCTGATAATTCTGGAACCTGAAAAAATATTTAAAACCTGATTGAATTTTAAAAGCAGTTCAGGAATTATAAAAGGATTACAGGGTGTTGTTAATGAAACGAAAAATTCTCTCAGTAGATGATTCAGCCGTTGCCCGCCTTATGATTAAAAATGGTGTGGAAGCCATGGGCTACGAATTGTTGGAAGCCTCTGACGGGCAGGAGGGACTGGCGGTACTAGCCAAGAATAGTCCGGAAATAGCTCTTATCCTTTTGGACTGGAGCATGCCCGGCATGAACGGGTTGGAGTTCTTGGTTATTGTCAAAGCCGATGTCCGCTATCGGAGCATCCCGGTTATGGTGGTTACTACCGAAAGCGAGAAGTCCTCAATAATTAAAGCGGTCCAGTTGGGTGTAGTAAATTACTTGCTTAAACCGTTTGATCAGGAAGAACTGAAAAAGAAAATCACTGCCTGTTTAAGATGATTAACCGTAATAGAACCACCATAGCCCGGTATTTGATAGGAAAAGGATTGATTGGGTAGTGGAAAAACTCAAGGTTCTCATTGTAGATGACGACGTCATGAAGAGAAAAGAGATATCGGAGATGGTTGAAAACACCGGTATGGCAAGTGTGGTCAAAGCTTCCGGCAATGCGTATCTAGCCATGGAATGGCTTGGCCATAATGAAGTTCAGGTAATATTGCTCGATGCGGTGATAACCGGGGAAAGCAGCCTGGAAATATTGAAAACCATTAAGGATCAACATAATTCAATAGAAGTTATTCTGATCAGCGACGGCACCCCGCAAAGTGCCGAAATAACACTGGAGGGATTAAAGAACGGAGCACTGGATTTTGTAAAAATAGTACCCGGTGCCGATACCCGCCATGAAGGTTTGAAAAATCAGCTTATTATTCTCTTTAGCCAGATTACGATAAAAATGAACACTCTTAAATCAGCTTCGCATGATCGTCCGGAATCCGGCCGGGGGCTTATTAATTCTGCGGAAAGGAACAACCAAGAGACAGTCGAAAAAATAAGACAGTTCGACCCTCTGCGTTGGACCCGTGCGGATCTGGTGCTTATCGCTGCATCAACTGGAGGACCGAATGCATTGGAAGTGGTTTGCAGCATGTTTCCCGCCGATTTTAATACGGCTATATTAATTGTACAGCATATTCCGCCGGAATTTACAGGAGCCATGGTCGAATCGCTGGGCAGAAAATGTCTTATACCCATAACTGAGGGACAGGACGGCGACGTAATTTCCCCCCATCATATTTATATTGCTCCGGGAGGAGTTCATATGGTGGTTGAACAAGCCAAATATCAAAAGAAGACCATAAGACTTATAAACACGCCTCATGTAAATGGGGTCAGACCGTCAGCCGATGTTTTGTTCAAATCGCTAGCCTCGGCTTATGAGGGAAGCAATGTCCTGGCGGTGGTTTTGACCGGCATGGGCAACGATGGCAGGGCGGGGATCGCTGAATTGAAAAAGAGATGCAACTGCTTCTGCATTGCTCAAAGTGAAGAAACCTGTGTGGTTTACGGGATGCCCAGGTCGGTCAATGAGGCGGGTCTGGCCGATGAAGTAATCGACTTGAAGGAAATCACCCCGCGGATATGTAAAATAGCAGCGGGGAGGAGTTGGTAACACATGAATAACAGCCTGTCTCCCCGTGAGTTTGCTCTGTTGCAGAAATATATCGAAGAACATAGCGGGATCGAATTGGGCGCAGAAAAAGCCTACTTGATTGAAAGCAGACTATCCGGGTTGTTGGAGAATTATTCACTGGGAAGCTATGAAGAACTGTTCTACAAAGCATACAGCAGAAAAGACGTTATATTTACCAGGCAGGTTTTTGATGCCATAACCACTAACGAAACCTTCTGGTTCAGGGACAAGACCCCCTGGTACATAATGGAGGATTTACTCCTGCCGCAATATATCAGAGAAATGCAGGCGGGCCGGCGAGTCAACGTACGGATCTGGAGCTGTGCCTGCTCTTCGGGACAGGAGCCATATTCCATTGCCATGTCGATTGACAGCTTTCTAAAGAAAAACGGACCTGGCGACATCGGATTGGAGCGTTTTAAAATAATGGCCACTGATTTGTCGGGGTCGATACTGGATTTAGCCAAAAGCGGCCGATATGACAGCGTATCCATGGAAAGAGGTCTGGATCCGGTAATGATCGATCGCTATTTTACCCGGGAAGGAAACCGGTGGTTAATCAGTGAACGAATCAAACGAGCGGTTGACTTCCGGCAGTTCAACCTTAAAACCGAACCTATATATAGCCAGTACTATGATATTATTTTTTGCCGCAATGTTTTGATCTATTTTTCAGAGCTGACCAAAGAGAATATACTGCATAAAATCATCAATGCCTTGAAACCACAGGGAGTGCTCTTTATAGGGGCTTCGGAGATTATTAAAGACGCTTCCGGGAGCTTGGAAATGGATACATACCAAGACGGAGTATATTTTAGACTGAAAGGATGAGAAGTGATGGGAAAGATCTTATCGGTAGACGATTCAGCCATCGTACGCATCATGATCAAAAAAGGTGTGGAGGCTATGGGGTATGAATGTTTAGAGGCCTCGGACGGGCAGGAAGCCCTGGAAGTGCTGGGCCGGGAATGCAAGGAAATATCCCTTATTCTTCTGGACTGGAATATGCCCGGCATGAATGGCATGGAATTTCTTAACATAATAAAAGCCGATACCCGATACAAAGGAATTCCGGTTATGATGGTTACCACCGAGAGCGAGAAGGCTTCAATAGTTAAAGCCATTCAATCGGGAGTTGCCAACTATATGCTCAAGCCATTTACTGAAGAAGACATGAAAAAGAAGGTTATGGCTTGCTTGGGAGGGGGGAAATAATCGCCTATGAAGTCTCAAGATCAGATATATGCTGAAATCGAAAGCAAATTGAGAACCGGCTTTTTGAACCAAACGATAATTGAGGTCGTACAGAATATAACGACTCAGTCCGTAGCCGAAGTAAGGGTGAAGGATACCGAGAACCAAATGTTCTGCCAGTCATATATATCCTCAATCCTGTTTATGACCGGCCCGGTCAATATGGCGCTCATTATCGGTATGCCAATACAGGATGCCTGTGATCTGATATGCAGCCTTACCGGTATGGAAGCGGAAAAGATACAGGGCGAAAACATGTTTGATATTGTCAATGAAATTGCCAATATGGTATCCGGGCGAATCAAAGCCTTGCTTAATCAGATGGGTTATGCTTATACAAACTCACACGCTTTCACGGTTTTTGGCGAGGACTATAATATTTTCCACCGCAGCAAGATCAAGAGTATGATTAAAAAATACCGATCCACTTATCTGGAAGTAACCGTACGCATTTTGTCATTATAGAGGGGGAATGGCATTGTCTAAAATACTGAGTAACCTTAAGGTGGACAAGAAACTTGGATTAATGGTAGGTTTGTTTCTCATTGGGTTTCTGGCCTTCACAATGGCGAGCTATATAGGCTTAAACACGGTAAAAGTCAAAGGACCGATATACAACAATATTATAACAGGAAATGATCTGATAGCCGATATACTGCCTCCGCCCTCCTACATAATAGAATCATACCTGCTGGTTCAACAGTTGGCTGACGAAACCGACAGCACCCAAATAAACGAGATGATAAATCGCAGTGCTGCTTTAAGAAAGGATTACGAAGACCGCCATGCATACTGGGAGCAAAACCTGGCTGACGGCACCCTGAAGAATATTATCGTAGAACAAGCCTATCAACCGGCCATGGAGTTCTATAATATCCGGGACAACGAGTTCATTCCGGCGGTCCAAAGTGGGGACCGTCAAAAGGCAACCGCACTGGCTGACGGATTCCTGCGGGAGAAATATGAGCAGCACCGGGCAAAAATTGATGAGGCCGTCAAGCTGGCCCGTGAGAAAAACCTTCAGGAAGAAAAAAACGCCCAGGATCAAGTGGCAAACGTCACCTGGCTCCTGGTGGTATTGGGAGTATTAATCTTCGTTATTACCATTTACATGTGGTACATAATTAAACAGAGTTTCAGACCGCTATTGCAGGTCACCGAAATGTTACAGGATATATCTGCCGGAGGAGGGGATCTCACCCAGCGGATAAATGTCGACACCGAAGATGAAATAGGCGACATGGCAAGGTATTTTAACGCTTTCATCGCAAAGGTTGGAGGCATAGTAAGAAGCATATATGATACCACCGTGGAACTGGGGCAATCATCCACCAATCTGGCTCTGGTTTCCAAAGATATGGCCGACAACAGTGAACAAGCCAATCAAAAAATCAGTTTTACCTCGGCAGCAGTCAACAATATAAACAACAGTATTGACAACCTGGCCGGATCGATCGGCAGCACCAGCGGAAATATCAATATGATAGCCACCGCAGTTGAAGAAATGTCAGGTACCACCCGGAATCTGGCATCAGCTTCCGAACAAACTTCCGCATCCGTTGCCCAGGTCAGTGAACTGGCTTCCAATATTTCCAAAAGCATCAATACTCTTTCCGATTCCTCCCGGGATGTTTCCGCGCTGGTCAGCAATGTAGCCACCGCCGTAAAAGAAATCAATATATCCCTGAATGGAATAGACCGCAATTGTGAGCGCTCGATTAAAATTACTGCTGATGCCAGCGAGAAAGCCGGCGACACCAATGCCATCATAAACAAACTGGACAGTTCCTCCAAACAAATTGAAAAAATTATCAACGTAATAAACGATATTGCCGATCAGACCAACATGCTTGCTCTAAATGCGGCAATTGAAGCGGCGGGAGCTGGAGAAGCCGGAAAGGGCTTTGCGGTGGTCGCCAATGAAGTCAAAGAACTTGCCAAGCAAACCGCTGAGGCAACTGAAGAAATCGGACAGCAGATCGCAAACATGCAGTTCAACATGGCGGGAGCGGTGAAGGCGGTGGAAACCATAACCGAGGTCATAAATGAGATAAATGTGATAACCAATACCATTGCCGCAGCGGTAACCGAACAATCCGCATCCACTGGAGAGATTCTTAATGCCGTGGTTAAATCATCAGAACGGGTCAATCAAATTACCGGCGAGATCGGTGAAATAGCCACCAACTCGCAAAATACCGCTCGAAGCATTTTAGAGGCGTCAAAAGGGATCAAAGAAATAGCCCGGTCGGCTACCGAGATTTCAACCGCCTCCAACGAAGCCGCCAAGAATATCGATAAGGTGTCAGTTATGTTCCAGAATGTGGAGAAAGTCTCGGTTGAAGTATCTCATGAGTCGACGGCGGTGACCGGAAGTCTGGACGAAGTCAACCATATGGCTTCAGCAGTGGCGTCCGGTGCCATTAAGACCAGCGACTATGCCGAAAATCTGGCGCGGATATCACAGAAACTGGAGGAATTGGTCAAACAATTCAAGATTTGAAGATAGCTTAACATGGTAAGAAAGACCTGTTAAGCCTGGCAGCTGAATGGACAGCTGAACATGGGGGGAATTTATGGTGAGAAAATACAATCCGATTGCAAGATCGATAAATGCATGGTTTTTGATGATGGTGCTGCTTTATTTGATGACTCTATTGTCTTTTGTATGGTTGCGTGAAAAAACGGCCGGCTTTGTAATATTGGTAACCTTGTTCTATGCCATAGGGCTGTTGGTTTGTACCGGTATATACAAAACTGTCTATACTTTCATGGGGCAGGTTATAAAAGATTATGGGAAATACCTGTTAGACAACGACCTGGACAGCTGTGTCCCGGAGGGTGTCAAGGAAAATGATGAAATCGCTATGATTTTCAAAAACCGGGACCCAATCAAAGAAAAGGTTCGTGAAATTATAAGCTCAACCGATCAAGCTTCTTCGACCTTGCAGGAATATTCCCGGCAGTTATTCAACGCTTCATCATCATTGAATAATCTCAATGAAGAGATTGCCGGTCAAACAGGCATTGTAAACACAAATATTACCGACATCGAAAAGCATATTGACAACACTTCCACGCTGCTTTCCGATGTAATGGAAAATGTATTTGTAATCGCTTCATCTACTGAAGAGATGTCAGCTACCATAACCACACTGGCCTCAGCTTCGGGACAGGCTTCTTCAGGAGTTGAACAGGTCAGCCAACTGGTGGAGCAAATCTCTTCCAGCATTGATAATGCAGCCGATTCGGCCAAGGATGTATCCTCTTCCGTAGAAAGCATTGTGACCTCGGTGAAGGAAATAAATATATCCCTGAATAACATCAATCGCAATTGCGAGCGCTCCATAAGCATAACCTCGGATGCCGGCAGCAAGGCTAGAGATACCAACGGTATAATCAATGATCTCGCTGAATCGGCCCGGCAGATCGGTAAAATCGTTAATGTAATCAATAAAATATCCAATCAAACCAATATGCTCGCCTTGAATGCCGCTATCGAGGCCGCGGGTGCGGGAGAATCCGGCAAAGGATTTGCGGTGGTCGCCAGTGAAGTGAAGGTGCTGGCTAATCAGACCGCCCGTGCTACCGAGGAAATCCGACAACAAATCGAAAGCATGCAAGAAAACATGACCCGCGCTGTTTCAGCAGTGGTTATGATAAATGAGGTTATTGAGGAAATCAATGAGATATCCAATACTATTGGAGCATCGGTTACTGAGCAGCATGTGGCCACGGGTGAAATATCCAATGCGGTAGTCAATTCCGCCGAAAAAGTAAACCATATTTCCGAAAAGATCGAGCAAATAGCCGGCAACGCCCAGAATGCCGCCCGAAATATTTTGGAATCTTCAAAAGGAATCAAAGATATAGCCTTTTCCGCTTCGGAAATATCGACCGCTTCCAATGAAGTCGCCCGGAATGCTGAAAAGTCTTCAACCAGTATCTACAACCTTACCATGACTTTTCAGGAAGTTTCTTCAGGTGCCCAAGCAATTTCCGAAAACGTTGAGCAGCTTACTTCAACGGTAGGCAAGTATAATGATTTGGCTGAACACTTAAATCAATATGCCGGTAATATTGCTGAAACATCTGAAACTATGGGTTTTCTTGCTAAACCTAAAATTACCAATTAAATATTTGACTATATTAAATACATGAAAGGAGGACCAAAGAGATATGGCCGGAAAAATTAAGAAACTCATCGATACTATTGTAGAAAAGCGTTCGGGTGGGAATAGTACAATCGCCACTCTCACCAAATCCAAAATGGTCATGAAAGGCATCAACCCGGAAAAATTCGACGGTAATTCTCCTGACGACCCGGCGGTCATTGAGAAACTGGTAGCTCTGGCCAAAGAATTAAACGTAAACATTTGATAAGAAAGGGGAGATGATTACATGAATATACAATCGGTATATTCCGAAAATAGTAATATTGATGAAGTTATAGGAGAAATCAAAAGGCAGCTGCAAGATTTTGATACTAGATTGTTAATATATTTTGCCTCATCGAATTATGATCCTGTTCAAATCAGCAAGGCTATAGGTGATTCCTTCAGCACGGCGCAAACTTTCGGCTGCACCACCGCAGGTGAGATTACCAGCGGCAAAATGCTAAAAAACTCTCTGGTAGCCATGGCTTTTAATGCCGAGGCAATTGGAGACATGAAAATTGAAGTGATTGAAAATGTGAAGGCGAATTGTGACATCAAACCAGCATTCGGTTCATTTGAACAGCATTTTAATACTTCGATGGCGGAGCTCGATTTTAGCCAGTATGTTGGGATAATCCTGGTGGATGGGCTTAGCGGCTGTGAAGAAAAAATAATGGACCGCATAGGCGACAAAACCAATATAATCTTTATCGGCGGCTCGGCCGGGGACGATCTCAAATTTACGCAAACCCATGTTTTCGCCAATGGCAAAACATATACAGATGCTGCCATACTGGCGGTAATAAAACCGGCGGCAGGATTTGACATCATTAAGACTCAGAGTTTTAATGCTTTGAATAAGCAATTGGTGGCCACCAAGGTCAATGCCGAAGCCCGGGAAATTATTGAATTTAATAATCTGCCGGCAGTTCAGGCTTATTCAGAAGCACTGGGTATTAATAAAGAAGAAGCGGACAATTATTTTATGAGCAATCCGGTCGGGTTGATTTACGGTGATGAGATATTTGTCAGGAGTCCGCAGAGGCTGGATGGAACCAATATGATCTTCTACTGCAATATCCTTGAAGGTATGGATGTATCACTCCTGGAGTCCACCGATATCGTCAGCGACACCAAACAGGCGGTGGCCGACAAGGTTAAGGAATTAGGCAAGATATCAGGATTAATCGACTTTCATTGTATTTTAAGGACCCTGGAATTGGAGCAGAAAGGGCAGACCATTGACTATGGAAAGATATTCAAGGACATTCCTACAGTAGGATTTTCCACCTATGGAGAAGAATATGTCGGGCACATTAATCAAACGTCAACCATATTGGTCTTTAAGTAGAACCCGTCGGGATTTTCGGTAAAGTATAACGAGGCGAAAAGATGTCCCCCGCTTCTTTTAAGCGGCGGGTTAAAACGAGGCGAAATCTGAAAAAAACCTTTCCATTACGTTTTGTGCCTTGATTGAAGCGAAATGAGTGATTATACATATGTCTCCCGCCTCGTTGCAGCAAGGTGTTGAAACGGCTACGTGGTTTCTTCCGATGCTTAAATGTGTCCTACCGTAAGGAAAGCTATCAAGCATTCTTTACGGTTTTTTTATCATCATTAATTCAAATTGGGTTACCGGATTACGCCTGCCAGGGTGGAATTTGAGTCAATTTGTATATTGCAGGATTGATTGTTACAATATTTTTAGGACTAATTTAACCGGAATAAACCAAGCCATTCTGTATAAACAGCAAAGGGGGTAAAAAGATGTTTCAAAAAGCCCTGGTGGCGGTCGACGGTTCCTCATCTTCTTTTAAAGCGGTGAATATCGCCAGCCAAATGATGGGGGCAGGTGCCCTTAATGAAACGACTTTGTTATGTGTCATGCATATGCCGGTACCCACTTTCCTTGGTGATGGTACAGCGGCACTGGAACTTCCCGGAGAGTATTTCCGGTTAATGCGGGATTCAGCCCAGCAAATCATTGACCAAGCCAGCGAACAAATGGCATCAAACCATAAGATTAGCAGCCAGATTGAATTAGGCAATCCTGCAGAGGTTATTCTTGATCTGGCCCAGCATGGGGGCTATGATTTGATCATTATTGGCAGCCGGGGGCTTAATCAGATTCAGCGTTTATTTATGGGCAGTGTTAGCAGCAAAGTGGTTTCTCTGGCCCATTGTCCGGTTTTAGTGGTTAAATAGCCAATCTTATTAGTGATCATATCCTCTCCAAAGAAGGGTTGCCAGGAAATGCCTTATGGCTAAATAAATGATTAGGGGGATACATAGTGGAAGCCAATATTATGCGACTTTTAGCAGCCAAACAGGACGTCGGGGAAGACGCGGCGCTGGTTACCGTAATTTCTGCAAATAAATCGAGAGCTTGCCGGCCGGGGGCAATGCTGTTGCTTGACCAGTTCGGTGAGATGATCGACAATACCATTGAGGATGGCTTGCTCCGGGATAACGCCCTGAAACAAGCACGAATCTGCCTGAACCAGGGTTTTTCGCGGCGGGTGCAGCTGGAAGCAGACGATGGAACCGCTGAGGTTTTTATCAATGTTTTCAGTCATGGGGACCGCTTGATAATTGTGGGCTCAGGTAATGTTGCATTAAACATTTACCGTATAGCAGTGATCCTGGGCTATCGCATCAGCGTTATTGACAATCGGGCGGAAACTCTTACCCGCGAGCGGTTTCCCGAAGCACGGGAACTGCTGCTGGGCGACATAGTTGATATACTGGGGAAACTTGAAATTAATGAAACGACCAGTATTGTTTTGGTAACCCACCACCATGAATTTGATGAGGTGGCACTGCATGCGATTATCCGATCTTCGGCCCGCTACATCGGGATTTTAGGCAACAAATACAAGGTGACCGCCTATTTCAGCAAGCTTGATGAAGTAGGGATTCCGCAAATATTGCTGGACCGGCTTCATATTCCAATTGGGCTTGATTTGGGCGGGCAAAAAGCTGCTGAAATAGCCCTGGCCGCCGTGGCGGAGATGCAAGCGGTCAAATACGGGCGTTCGGGCGGTTTTGTTGTTTTGCAACATGATGCCAAAGGGATTATAGAACGTGACGAATTATTCTGAGCTGGAATTTGGGGGCAATGCGCTGCATTTGCGCTTGAAAATTAGCGTAAGCTGGGCATGAAATGGTGTATAGATGATTTGCAGCGAACATGGCTTGATTTTCCATTTGCTCGTCAGCCGGAGTCTGGATTTGATCTGATAAGAGCTTTGACAAGAAATCCCCGGGGGTTTTGGTTTTATAACCAAAGCCCCTTTTTATATTTATATCCTGATCGGTTAAAATAAACAGGCAGATTCAAACATGGTATACTTTAGTGACATAATAGGATAATTTTAGACAATATGTCTGAGGCTGATTGCTTGGACCAAAGAGAATAAGATAATATATTGTTATAACATTCACAATCGACAAGGGGTGTTGGCATGTCTTTCCGGCTGGCAGAGCTTTTAAATATATCCGTGGTTGAGAAATTGCTGAACAGTTTTTTTGAGGTTACCGGTATACCCTCGGCAGTTGCTGATGTTGATGGGGAATTTTTGATAAAATCGGGTTGGCAGGAAATCTGTACAGATTTTCACCGCTTATCTCCTTGTAGTCAGCAGCGTTGTCAGCAAAGCGATTATTTTATTAAAGAACGGTTTAAAAATAATCTGCTCGATAAGCCTTATATTGCCTATAGATGTTTAAATGGTCTGATGGATTATGCAGCACCAATTATCATTGAGGGACAGTTCATGGGGGCAATTTTTACCGGGCAGCTTTTGAATGAACCGCCTGATGAGGAGTTTTTTAGACGGCAAGCGCAGGAGTGCGGGTTTGAAGAAGAAGCATATCTACAGGCCTTGAAGAAAGTAGTAATTGTTTCGGCTGAGCAGATGAAGCGCATCATGAATTACTTTACCAACATAACCCAAATTATATCGGATCTGGGATTAGAAAGATTGCATGAAAGAAAAGTGCTGATGGCCCTTCAGGATCGCGAAGAAAGACTTGAACTAGTCTTGAACGGGAGCAATGACGGGTTTTTTGATTGGGATATTAAGACTGGTGAAATTTATTTCAGCCCGCGTTATTTTGAGATGCTGGGTTACTTGCCCCGGAAACCCAAAGAACACATTGAGGCATGGAATGGATTGCTTCATCCTGATGATAGGGACCGGGTTTTTAGGGAAATCGACGAACACTTTTCGGGAAAGGTACCCCTTTATAAAAGCGAATACCGGCTTTTGTCCAAATCGGGTGATTGGAAATGGATATCAGCCCGCGGCAAAGTTGTGCATAGAGATGAACAGGGCAACCCCTTGCGTTTGGCGGGAATCCACACTGATATAACCGACCGCAGGCAGGCGGAACAAGCGCTTCAGGCATCAGAGGATAGATACCGCACACTGGTCGAAAGTATCAATGATGTAATTTTTACCATAAACACCGAGGGACATTTTACTTACATGAGTCCAGTAATAGAACAAGTTTCTGGAAACAAGCTGAATAGTATCCTTTGCCAACCTTTTTCCAAATTTGTTCATCCAGACGATTTGCCTGAGGTATTGCTTCAATGGCAAGCTACCCTTAAGGGAGAACGCAAGCCCTATGAGTTCAGGGCTTTTGATAATGAACAAAAAACGCACTATATTCGTACTTCAAGTCGGCCATTGCTGGAAAACGGGCAATGTATTGGGATAATTGGGATTATGTCAGAAATTACCGCGCAGAAACAAGCCGAAGAAGCTCTACGGAAAAGCGAACAGCGGTATCGCCAGTTGATTGCCAATGCTCCGCTGGGTATAATTATTATTGACCTCAACGGGCAGATTATTGATGCCAATTCCAAAATCCTGGAAATAATGGATTCGCCTTCGCTGGAAGCGACATGTGCAATTAATGTCTTGTCTTTCCCTCCTCTCATTCAATCCGGAATAGCAGGTGATTTTGCCAAATGTATAGAGCAAAAAACAAGCATGGTAGAGGAAAATTACTACCTTTCAAAATGGGGGAAAAAGATATATTTACGCTATCACCTGGTTCCCCTATATGATGATTCGGGGAATGTAACCGGGGTACAGGGAATAATGGAAGACTTTAGTCAAAGAAAAGAGGATGAAGACCGAATAAGGTATCTCAATATACATGATTCCCTTACCGGACTATTTAACCGAAGCTATTTTGAAGAGGTTATCCGGGATCTAAGTCGTGGCAGTAACTCAATGGGGATGGTCGTTTGTGATGTTGATGGGTTAAAAATGATAAACAATAGCCTGGGGCATGCAGCGGGGGACCAGATTTTATTGGCTACCGCCAGGATAATCAGAAGTTGTTTTTCCAAGGATGATATAATTGCTCGAATTGGCGGTGACGAATTTGTTATTATTATCCCTGATTGTAACAGCACAGAATTGAAAAAGCGGGTCCAAGGAATTAGAAATAGTGTGGTTGCCTATAACACCCGGAATGAAGAACTACATTTAAGCATATCTATTGGCTTTGCGGTGGAAGAGCCACCCTATCTGCAACTGGATGAGCTTTTTAAAAAAGCGGATAATTATATGCGCAGAGATAAACTTATGAGCAGTCAAAGTGCTCGTAATGGGATTGTTCAAACGCTTATTAAAGCACTGGAAGCGAGGGATTTTATCACGGAGGGGCATGCCCGCCGTTTGCAGGACCTGGTTTTGTGCCTGGCCCAAAATATTGGATTACCGGAGCATAAAACCAATGAACTGCTTCTATTTGCAAACTTTCATGATATTGGCAAGGTGGGGATACCGGATAGAGTTCTTTTTAAAGCAGGGCCGCTTTCCCCGGTTGAAAGGAAAGAAATGCAAAGACACTCGGAAATCGGGCACGGGATTGCCCTTGCAGCTCCAGACCTGGTGCCGGTTGCTGATTTTATTCTCAAGCACCATGAGTGGTGGAACGGAGAAGGATATCCCTTCGGGCTCAAAGGAGAGGAGATTCCTCTGAAGTGCAGGATTTTAGCTATTGCTGATGCTTATGATGCGATGACCAATGATCGTCCTTATCGCCGGGCAATGAGCCGCGAAGAAGGATTTGCTGAGCTCCGAAAGGGTGCGGGAACTCAGTTTGATCCGGAATTGGTTACAAGATTTATCAAGATGATAGAAGGCGATGAATGATAAAGGGTTCATATAGGAACAAGTAATAGAAATACTTGCGTATATTAAGCCCGCGAGATTATTATATAGGTATGGAACAAACTCCCTAAAGAGGGGGCCGCAATATGAGAATCGAGAGTAACGCAGCTTTTAATACTCAATACTTGGGGCGGTCGCAAGAAGTGCTACCCGCCAAAACTCTGCTGGAAGTACAGCAGGTGAAAGCTGCCTGGGAAATAAAGGACCAATTGGAGACGGGTAACCGGAGTCCAAATGGGCCTGAATCAGGGATGCAGCTCAAAGCAGAAGCCAATGCTGAAACTTCTTCCGGAATAGAAGATAAAACGATAGAGAGTTTGACCGATCAGCAAAAGATGGTGCAGCGCGAAAATCAGGTGCGGGCGCATGAAGCTGCGCATAAGGCGGCGGCGGGGCAATTTGCAGGGCCCATTACTTATAGTTATGCCGTAGGACCTGACGGCAAGCGCTATATAGTTGGCGGGGAAGTTTCGATTCATACTCCCGCAGGCAGTACTCCTGAAGAGACCATCCGGAATATGGAGCAGGTGAAGCGAGCAGCCCTGGCACCTGGTGATCCATCACCCCAGGATATGGCCGTAGCAGCACAGGCCACCATGAAGATCATGCAGGCCAGGCGAGAGATGGCCCGCGAGGAATTGCAAGGAGAAGAGCCAGCCGGGCTTGAGCAAGGGCTGAATACTGATACCAGTAGGGCTGGAGTCATAGCGAACAGTTCCGATGCTGCTAAAACCAGCAATTTGCAATCAAATCCGGCAAGTTTGAGGGAGGAAGAATTTGCAGACCAGGAAGTTTTAGCGAAGGAAGGAAGATCACAGGAATTTATAAAGAAGAAAATGCTGGAATACCAGCAGCTTATACAGTGGCTGCAGCCAAAGAAAAGCACCGATTATACAGGGTCAACCCTGGATATTGTTGCATAAAAGAACGGAGTATGACCTACCGGGCTAGAGGTATCCGCTGACGTTTTAGGAACAATGATTTGCTAAGCATTTGCGTTCGTGTTATAATTCCTCTGCGGGGCATAAACCTAATTAATGTTTCGTACACCCTGCCCTTTTGGGGAAGGGTTTTCTAATCTAAAAAACGATTTGCCGTGCTAGATGGGGAATTAGCGGTGCCCTGTAACCTGCAACCCGCTATAGCAGGGTCGAATTCCTGGCTGAGGGTCTATCTTGTGGGGTCCGGCTGGAAAAAGTGGTGTTGAAGTCTGGGTCCTTCGCAATGAGACGCTTTGAACCGTGTCAGGTCCGGAAGGAAGCAGCACTAAGAGGCTAATCTCATGTGCCGAAGGGTAGCCTGGATGGAGCTAACTGGTCCGGTAACGCTCGGAAGGTATTCTCGAAGCCAGGTGCACGGCATTAAATTTACCAAGCGTAGTGATTCCAAAATTAATAATTAACGATCCACCCTTATGGGTACAAAATTTAAATTTATAACGAAGCGAAAAGATGTTCCCCGTTCCTTTAAGCGGTCGGGTTCTAATCCCCGCCTCGTTGCAGCGGTGCGGAAGAAATTGCTCCACAGTTTCTTTTGATGCTTAAAAGCAGGCTAAGCCTGCTCTTTTCGTATTTATACCCAGAACCCTCTACTTACCTGGTGATGGTAAAAAAGAAGCAAAACGAGCAGGAAAGCCGGATTAGAAACGAGAATTAAAAGAGGAGAAAGTCCGTTTTCTATCAGGAGGGATGGACCTCTTGCATATTACGGTTGGATGGCTATTTATCATTTTACCTAAGCGGAAAGGAGTCCTAGTATGGCTTACCTCGCTTTATACCGCGCCTGGCGCCCGCAGCGCTTTATCGAGGTAGTAGGACAGGAGAAAACGGTAATTGCCCTGCGTAATGCAGTCAAGGAAGGCCGGCTCAGTCATGCCTATCTGTTTTCCGGACCTCGCGGAACTGGTAAAACCAGTATTGCCAAAATAATTGCCAAAGCGGTTAATTGTATAAATATGGAACAAGGGGAGCCTTGCAACCACTGTTCCTCCTGTAATGACATCAATAACGGCAACTTTATGGATGTTATCGAAATAGATGCCGCCTCCAACCGGGGAATAGATGAGATTAGAGATCTGCGGGAAAAGGTCCGGGTTTTGCCCGCCCAGGGGAAACATAAAGTTTATATCATAGATGAAGTACATATGCTAACTACGGAGGCCTTTAACGCCTTGCTTAAAACCTTGGAGGAGCCGCCGGAATCGGTTATATTCATACTGGCCACCACCGAACTGCAAAAGATACCGGCTACCATCAGATCGCGCTGCCAGAGTTATAATTTTAGGCGGCTTAGTACCGGAGAAATTATTGCCCGTTTAGAAGAGGTTGCCAGTAGTGATGGCATCAATCTTGACCAGGATGCACTGTACATTATCGCACGCCGTGCCAATGGGGGTCTAAGAGATGCCTTGAGTACCCTGGACCAGGTCTATTCTTATAAGGGCAGTGAGGTCAGTAAAGAGGATGTTCTGGACGTACTTGGTCTGGTGGATGATTTATTTTTGGCCAAGCTGGTGGATGCCGCAATTAACCGGGATACTGGTGTAGTTATTGATATGCTGGGGAAGGCCTTAAGTCAGGGCAAAGAAGCTCAGCAGTTGGCCCGGGAAGCTTCCCTCTACCTGCGTGATTTGCTTTTGTATCTGGTGATAGGAGAACAGGCGGAATGGAGCGTCGTAAGCGGCGAAAGCCAGCCTTGGTTGGAAAAACAAAAGGCTAAGATTGACAAAAATCAAATACTTAAGGCCTTGAAAATATTAACCGATACCACCGACAAACTTAGGTTCAGCGAAGGGCAGAAATTCCTGCTGGAGCTGGCTTTTCTACAAATATCAGCTTTATTCGAGGAAACAGTGGTATCCGCTGCCACGCCGGCCAGCCCGCCCGTAGCGAAAAAAGCAAAGACGGTTCCTGAAAAACCGGTAAAAGCGAGTCGCACTGAAGCGGGAGACCCATTTTGGGGGAAACTGCTGGCTGGCGTCAAAGAAAAGAAAATCCCTACCCATGCCTTACTGGTGCAGGGTAAATTGTTGGGAAGAAAAGACGACACCATCTATGTTGGCTATAAAAAGGGTTATAAATTCCATAAAGAAAAGATGGAGGAAAGAGAAAACCGGGAGATTGTTAAAGCTATACTCAAAGAGATAACGGGGCAGGAATGCGAAATCCAGTTTATCTTTTTGGATGATGACCAGTATAATGATATTATTGTTAAAAAAGCCATTGAGTTTTTTGGCGAGGATATCGTAGAAATCAAGGATTGAGGAGGAAAACTTAAATGAAATTTAATCCGGGTGGCGGATCCATGAACAAGATGATCAAGCAGGCCAAACAGGTTCAGGAACAGATCGTAAAGATGCAGGAAGAATTAAAGGAGCGGGAAATAGAAGCCTCAGCGGGAGGTGGTGCCATTACCGTGAAGGTTAATGGCAAACAAATTTTAACTGCTATAAAAATAAAACCGGAGGCTATTGATCCGGACGATATTGAAATGCTGGAAGACTTGGTAATGGCAGCAGTAAATGAGGGAATCAGAATATCGCAGGAGATGGTTTCGACGGAAATGTCTAAAATAACGGGTGGTTTTAACATCCCCGGACTGTAATACGTAAGGCGTGAGGAGTAAGGAGTAAGGGGAAGGAACGGGTATAACGGCAAGTGAGCTCCAAACCTGTCATTGCGAGCGGTAGCGAAGCAATCTAAAAATGACTTGACGATGGATAGATTGCTTCGCTGCACTCGCAATTAGTCATGCAGCAAAGCTGCACCACGATAAACGAAAACGGAATATTACGTGGCATTTGAACGGGCGTGGTACTGTTGTACTGCGGGGGGAAGAAGATTGCCGCGCTGCGCTCGCAATGACAGGTTTGGAGCTAACTTGCCGTTATTGTTTTCATAACAATGACATATAAGATAGCTCGCGATGTTCGTCAATATGGGATTTTAAACGGTTATTTTATTGCTTTTTCGGGTTTTTCATCCTATTCTTTTGGTCAGAAAGTTGAGATACTAATGTATTTACTATTGAGGTTTAAGAAGGATTAGGCTTTGAGGTAAAACCACCCCTTACCCCTCACGCCTTACCCCTTACCCAATTAGTTATTGGAGGAATTGCATTGAGGCTGGCTCGACCGCTGGAGAATTTGATTGACCAATTGCTTATCTTGCCTACTATTGGCCCTAAAACTGCGCAGAGATTGGCTCTGTTTATATTAAAACTACCAGTTGGGGAAGTACGGCAGCTTGCTCAGGCGATGGTCGATTGTCGCGAGAAAGTATACCCTTGTCCTCGTTGCGGCTATCTTACGGATGTGGAACCGTGTATAATCTGTCGTGATGAGAGCAGGGACCAGAGTATACTGTGTGTAGCAGAGGAAGCCAGTGACATTATTGCGATGGAACGTACCGGCTTTCGCGGATGTTACTTTGTATTGAACAAGAATTTCAACCTTATGGAAGACAAGGGCTTAGAAGAAATAGACCTTCAACCCTATATGGAAAGACTGCAGTCTGGCAAGGTGAAAGAGGTAGTCCTGGCCCTTAACCCGGATATTGACGGCGAAATATTATCGCGCTATCTGGCAAAAATAACTGCCGCGCAAGAGGTTAAAGTAACCCGTCTGGCTCATGGTTTGCCGGTGGGGGGAGATATAGAGTTTGCCGATGAATTAACCTTAAGGAGAGCCTTGGAAGGTCGTAAAGAATTTTAACATAAATGAAAACGCCTGGGCATAATTATGCTGTATAAAATATCAGTGATAATTTCCCAGGAGGTTTTTATGGGATTAGCTGCCAAGCTGTGGAGCCTGGTGTGTGATCATATATTTTTGCATGATGAGATAACGTCCAGGGTAGATATATCTGATGAAGCAATGCTCGAAGAAGCCTATCAGGAACTGATGCAAGCCCAAAACTTATTTTCCCGCGTCGAAGATACAGAGATGATAGATTATGCAGTTTTGAATCTAATTGCGGCAGAAAAGCGGTATGACTATGTCCTCAAGCAAATTAAGAACCGGGAATCAATAAAGGGGTGAGTAATCGATGGCAATAGCCAATGTAATTATGGCAGCACTATTGTTGCTGGTTATATTGTACATTATCATTCAGGTTTTTTTGAAACCGGTTAAGTTGATATGGAAAATTCTTACCAATTCACTCGTCGGGGTTATTTTGTTGTTACTTAGTAATTACATTGGTGGATACTTTGCCTTTGTTCTTCCGATAAATATTATCACCGTTTTGATTGCAGGGTTTTTGGGAATACCGGGGATTATCCTCCTGGCATGTTTTCAAATTCTTATTTAAAATTAAAACAGTATAACGAAGCGAAAAGATGTCCCCCGCTTCTTTAAGCGGTCGGGCTCCTGATAACAAAACAGGCGGCGGGTGCTAATCCTCCGCCTCGTTTCGGCGGTGCGAAAGAAACTGCTCCGCAGTTGCTTCCGATGCTTAAAGATAGTACAAAAAAGGCCACGATATGGGCCTTTTTTTGCACTGTAAGAAAGTTGCGTGCAAGACGGGTTTCTTTTCATTGATAGAAAATACCTTGGCAGGGGCAAAATAAAACGAGTGCATAAAGAACAAATACCAGATCGTGATTTATCATATTTAGCAAATATGAGTTATAATTGAGCAGGAAATATTAATATTGACTCATAATTAAGCAATATCTTATACTAAATATATGAAACCACAAGGAGGTGGTTGTTTTTTTAAACAATGAACCAGACCGAATAGTAGAGGCATTTGTAGGTGAATATGCCAGCGGTAAGAGCGAAATAGCCATTAACCGGGCTCTAGAACTTAAAGACCAGGGGCGAAAGGTAACGCTGGTTGACCTGGACACGGTAGAGCCTTTTTATACATTAAGACCGATTAAGAAAGCCTTGGAAGAAGAAGGGCTAAACATAATTGCTTTTTCGCGGAGCGATTCTTTTGGTCTTGGGGAAACCGGTGCTATGCTTAATCCTCGAGCAAGATGGGCACTGCTAAACGAAGGAGATATTATTTTAGACATTGGCTATGGAGTATTTGGAGCCCAGATGTTAAATCTGGTGGAAGGTGCTAATGAATCTACTGATTTGCAAATCATTGCGGTAGTTAATTATTCACGCCCCATGACCGGAACCAGGCAGCGAATAAAGGAGTATGTTGAAAAACTGGGGCGAGTTGATGCTATAGTAGCGAATACTCATTTAGGGAATGAAACTACCTGGTCGGTAATTAAAGAAGGCAATGATGAGATATGCAGGGTAGCCAGGGAAATGAAAATACCCGTTGCTTATATGACGGTTGATGAACAATTTAGAGATAGAGAAGAAATGGATTTGGATATGCCAATAAAGTATCTCAAAAGATATATGCCGTCAGCCATTTGGTAAAACCGACAGATATTTATCTAATTAGTGTATATAGGTCTACAATCCGATTGATATGGGAGGTGCACAAATATTTATGGCAAGGATTATGGAGGAAACCCGGAAAGCATTTATAACCGGGAATGAAGCAGTAACCTGGGGAGCTCTGGCCGCAGGAGCCGAAATCATGTTTGGCTACCCGATTACTCCGCAAAACGAAGTAATGCACTATTGGACGCGGCTAGCCCCTCAATATGGCAAAGGATTTCTCCAAACGGAAGATGAATTATCGGCGGGGTTTACGGTGTGCGGGTCGGTGCAGAGCGGCAAGAAGGCATTTACAGCCACGGCGGGACCCGGTAATGTGCTAATGCAGGAACCGTTTGGAATGGCTGAAGCGATGAGGTTGCCGTTGTTTGCCGTTATACAGCAGCGAGGCGGACCATCATCGGGTACGGTTGTTTACTCCCAGCAGGAAGTTACTTTAACTACCTTTGGCGGGAATGGCGAAGGACACCGTATCGTTTACTCTACAGCCAGCCATCAGGAAATATATGATTACACCATTAAGGGTTTCAATACTGCCTGGAAATATCGCTTTCCCACCTTTTTGCTAGGTGACGGCTACCAGGCCAAGATGCGCGAGCCCTTGGAAATGTACAACCCTGAAGATCGTGGAATTGAGATGATTGATACTTATCCCCTCATAGGTCTCCCGGGACATATCGGCGAGAATCGGGAACCGCAACATCTGTGCAATATATACAGCCTGGAAGAGGAATTATATGAAGTGGTCATGAGGGTGTCGGCGGAATATGAAGCGATCAGCCCAGAATTAGTGGAATATGAGGAAAAAGAATGTGAAGATGCGGATATTATAGTACTTTCGCATGGAGTGGTTTCAAGAGCTGCCGATGATGCGGTCAAGGAACTGCGTGCCCAGGGGATAAAAGCCGGTTACTTCCGCCCCATAACGCTGAGGCCATATCCACAGAAACAGCTGCGGGAAGCCATTGCGAAAAGCGGGGCCAAAAAGTTATTGATTGCGGAATCTGCATATGGACAATTGGACCGGCTTACCAAACAGGAAATCTATGGTGAAACCATAAAAATAGAAAATCTATTTATGCCCGGGGTAGGTATTATCGATTATGACATCATCAGCAAAGTTAAAAGCAGCTTATAAGGGAGGAGGCAAATAAATTGGGAATGATTGCACCAGTAACACCAAAGTCCTGGTACCTGCCTTCAAAACCACATAAATTCTGTCCCGGTTGTGGACACGGTATCGTATTGAAGGCATTAGGAGAAACCATCGATGAATTGGAAATTCAAGATAAGGTGGTTTTCGGATGTGACATAGGATGCTCACTGCTGGCTTGGAACTTTTTTGCATGTGACAGCACCCAGACTCACCACGGCAGAACCACTCCCGTCATGGTAGGGATCAAGCGCTCCCGGCCAGAATTGGTAACTATAGGCTATATGGGTGATGGAGGCGGATATTCCATAGGCTCACAGCACCTGCTCAATGCAGCCGTACGGAATGAAAAAGTAAGCCTTATTCTGGTTAATAATACTAACTATGGGATGACCGGCGGGCAAATGGCTCCAACCACCCTGCCCGGACAGAAAACCGAAACCAGTCCCTTTGGCAGAGACCCTGAATTAACCGGATATCCCACCAAAGGACCGGAGTTTTTGGCGGAGCTTACATCAGATAAGGCGTATGTGGCTCGGGCCACGGTGGCCAAATACAAGCAATTAAAGAGATTTCTTAGAAATGCCTTGCGCAACCAAATGGAGGGCAACGGGTTTTCTTTTGTAGAGGTGTTATCGACCTGTCCCACCAACTGGCGGACCAATGCCCAACAAACCTGGAACTTCCTGGAGGAAGAGATGGAACCGTATTTCCCGGTTGGAGAATTAAAATCTCCCTTTGGAAAGGGGGACAAATAAATGTCGCTGATAAAGATTGCTCTGGCTGGTGAAGGCGGGCAGGGAGTACAATCGATAGCCGAAATTTTAGCTGAAGCCGCATATAACGAAAATAAGCAAACCATTTATATTCCTAACTTCGGCCTGGAACAACGAGGAGGGGTTTCTATTGCCTTTATTCAGTTCAGTGACAAAAGGATTGGCGCACCTAAATTCAACAAAGCCGATGTAGTGATTGCCCTGAGTGAAAGAGCGGTAGAAAGAACCACCATATATTCTGATAAAAACACTCTTTTTGTTTATGATACTGGATTTAAGGTGGAAGCCGAAATGCTGCCCCAAGAGGCAAAAAAAATAATCGGTATTGCAGCAATTGACACCGCCAATCAGAAACTTCACCCGCGGGTTTTCAACATTATAATAATGGGAGCCGTAATTGGTTTAACGAATGTGGTGAGTTTTGAGGCGGCCAAAGCAGCCCTGGAGCATAAATTAGCATATAAATTTGAAAAAAATCCCGATTTAAGAGACTTGAATTTTAGGGCACTGGAAATTGGCAAGAAAATGGCGGAAGAATCCCTTAAGGAAGGGGTGGCAAACAATGCGTAAGGAATTAGAAGCAATAACAACACCCATGGAAAAAGCGAACTTTCATATATTCCCGGAATATTGCAAAGGCTGCGGCTTATGCAAAGAAAAATGCCCCAATGATGTGCTGCAATGGTCGGAGAAGCTGGGGGTATATGGTACACCAACCGTAAAGCCCAAAGATGAAGATAGCTGTATTGCCTGTCTAATATGTGAGATGGTATGTCCTGATTGTGCTATATATATAGAAAAGATTCGTAAGAAAAAGATAAACTAGTAGAAAAAACAATAAAAATCTTGACATAGCTACAGGGGCATGATAATATAATTCTTGCGCGTCAGGCAGAGCAGAAGATGCGCAAAGCTCTTGATAAAACCGAACAGCAAGACTAAGTGCGAAAAAG
>JAQUXM010000168.1 GCA_028692415.1 Syntrophomonadaceae bacterium
TCGTCCGCTGCCAATAAGCCAGTAATTATTTTTAGCAGGGTGGTTTTGCCAGCCCCATTGGGTCCTACCAAAGCCAGCTTATCACCTTTTTTTATATGCAGCGCAATTTTATCGAACAAGCACAAATTACCATAGGACTTGGATAACTCTTGTATATGCAGTACGTCCTGTCCGCTCTCCTGCTGCATGGCCAGACTCCAATTACTGATATTTTTATCATTATGAGGCTGATCTATTCTATCCAGTCTCTCCAATTGGGACTGCCGGCCTTTCGCCTGCCTGGCCTTGATCCCCGCTTTATAACGGCTGATATAGGCCTCGGTTTGGCGAATATATTCCTGTTGTTTTTCATAGGCCCTCTGCCAGGCCAAGTCATTGCTTGCTTTTTGTTTTAGATAACTCGAATAATTACCGGGATAAGAATAAAGGTGACCATCTTTTAATTCAACCATCCTGCTGGCAATTTTATCCAAAAACATGCGATCATGAGAAACCACCAGCACCGTGCCCGGGTAGCTGCTCAGGTAGTCTTCCAGCCATTCCAGGGCGGCCGTATCCAGATGATTAGTCGGTTCATCCAGCAACAATAATTCAGGATTCATGGCCAGCAGTCTTCCCAGGTTTATCCGGGTCTTCTGCCCACCGCTGAAATTATTCCAGGGCTGGGCAAACTGCTCTTCCCCGAAGCCCAACCCTTTTAAAATACGCCGCGCCGTGTTTTCACAGGAATAACCATCTGCCCGGTCATATGCTTCCTGCAAACGGGCATACTGATCCATCAGCCGCGCCGTGTCTCCATCTGCCCGACTAATTCGAACTTCCATATCCTGAATTTTTTGCCGCATTTCGATAAGACCGGCAAAACTTTTCATCACGGTCTCCCAAGCGGTCAAATGCCCGGCCCATTCCGGCAGTTGTTCCAGACAGGCCAGAGAACAGGATTTATCAATACTTATCTGGCCTTGGTCCGGAATCAGCTGGCCAGTCAGACATTTTATCAAAGTCGTTTTGCCAGAGCCGTTGACACCTAGAAGACCTACTCTTTCCTTTTCATTAATAGCCAGGTTAACGCCCTTTAATACTTCTCTAGCCCCGAAAGAAACTGTAAGGTTCTGGGCCTGGATTACAATCATGCTTTTTCCTCACGAAAATAATAATAAGATTTAAGCATCGGAAGACTGCGGAGCAGTTTCTTACGCACCGCTGCAAGGAGGCAGGGAATTAGAAACCGCCGCCTGTTTGGTTAATAGGAACCTGACCGATTAGCGGGAGACATCTTTTCGCCTCGATATAAAACAATGTTTGGAAATAAAATCCCCCAGCAAGTTAAGAATTCAGCTTTTCCATTAAACGGTGATAAGCGGCTTGCTCACCGGTGCGTTTTATAATACTTCCCTTAAGCTCGGGCAAAAGTTCGACTATTCTATCCAGGCGCGGAAAAGGTACACCTAATAAAATTTCTTCCGTTTTTTGGTCAGTTGCTCCGCGCGAGCCGTAACAACCCATAGTCAAATTTATTTTTCCAGTTAAAAATGGTACAACAGTTGCATCGACACATACTCCCTGCGAAACCGCAGTTGTAAAGCTATATCTCTCCCCATTGTCATAGTTATCGGCAATTATAATCCACATTAAGCTGGCCGGCGGCCCCTGTATTATAACTATATGGGGTTCAAATTGGGCTGACTCCAGCGGACTCAGCAAGATTCTGTCAAAACTTCCCTGAGCAAGACGCGGAGTATTCTCTGCTACATGGGCAGCAGCTTCCAAAGTTCCAAACACGTTAAGTTGGGTCTGCATCTCGCCCCTGCGGATTTTTTCCGGCAGCGGCCTTAAGCCTAAGGCTGCAGCACCATTGGCGCAGGCAACATTGTCAACAGTTGCCATCAGATTATCCCCGCTCTGGGCCAGCATTACGAATTGACAAAATGTAAGTTTAAGTTTTGCATCAAAACCTGCCGGTTCTTTTTCTTGTTCAGTTAAAAATCGAATAGCCACCGGTTGGCGGTAAATGTCCAAAAAGTATTTCAAGCTACGGTTATAATTGTAGTATTCCAAAATAACCCTCCTATCCTCTACCTGTTTTTATAGAAAATAACTCAATCCTGCTCAATATTATAACACAGCCATGCTTTTCGATAGTTTATAATTACTGAAGATAAAACAATGGGCTTATATCAAACATGATTTTGCCTGAAAAGTTTAAATAATATGCAGGAAAAAGCTAGATTATGCGTAATTAATATTATAGAAGATTTGCTACTTTGCCCATATACTGGCAGATAAAATTTCAAGCTTGGGCACAACTTACAGGAGGTTAACAACTATGAAAAGGAAGCCAATAGTTTGCATCTTGCTCATTACCTTAATGCTGACGGTTCTATGTCCGATCCAGGCCATGGCCGACACCCAGGGCTTTCCGGATATTGACGGGCACTGGGCCAAAGACTACATAAGCCAGCTTGCTTTATCGGGTTATATTAAAGGCTATCTAGATGGCAAATTCAAACCGGATAATACCATGAGCAAGGCGGAATTCACCACCCTGTTGATAGCTTCGCTGGGAAGCACTGCGAGTGACAAAACCACGAATAATTTCAGTGATACCAGCAAACACTGGGCCAAAGCCCAGATTAATGAAGCGGTCAAACTCGGAATACTGCTAGTTAGCGAAGATCCTAACGGATTCTGCCCGGATGAAGGTATTATGCGCAGCCAGGCGGCTGCCATGCTGGTCAGAGCGCTGGGCAAAGATCCCGATTCCAGCCCGGTATCTTTCAAAGACAAAAGTACTATTGATAAAAGTATGTACAAGGGTTACATCAAGACAGCTTCCGACCTGGGCTTGATATCCGGTTTTCCCAACGGCAATTTTGAACCCTTTACCAGTATGACCAGAGCACAGGTTTGTACGGTTATGGTCAAATTTTTAAATCAACTGGACGGAACATCCAGCGGGCTTCCTGCAAGCAACATTAACACGTCCACAGGTAGCATTAATACCATTGCCATCGATGAGCAATCATATAATATAGGAACTACGCCACTATACCTTAATATAAATTTTCAAGATATCCGGATCAGTTCAATAAGCAGCGGAACCAGCAGTTTCAAATTGAACGGCTTGCATACCTTTGATTTAAACTCAGAGACCAACAACCCTGATATTATTGTTAACAACAACCGCTACGGGGTAAAAAGCTATAAGATTAGCGGCAGCAAGTTGCTGGTTACTTCCCGTTGCCGCAAATTTAATAAAATTAGTGCGGGAACCTACACCTTCGGTTCCGACTATGTGAAACTCTACATAAACTCAGCCAATAGCGAACGCTATCTATCCGATTTGGAAATAAGCGATGAATATAATGTTAAAGTTGCCGGCAAGAACTATAACCTGAGTCAGGACAAAATTACCGTCGCTCTCAATCAAGATTTTTATGACATTAAGAAAATTACCCTCAGTAATACAGAAACTACTCCCCTGCTCAGCAAAACCGATCCGGTAATATTCAATGGAATGTCTACCAGCGACATTATGGCCATTTTTACTGGAACCACCACTCTCAATCTGGCCCAGATAAGTACTATAGATTTTATACTAGGAGGCAAGCGCTATAATATGTCCCGGGTGGTTATGGATGCCAAGGGTAACTTTACCGCTAATTCCACTACTTATTCTCCGGTAGATGTAATTATGATTGTTAACAATGATACCCAGTATAAGATCAATAATGTGGCAGTTGCCAATTCCAAATTTCTATTCTATTGCAGTGAGGGCAGCAACCATGAGTGGGTGGTAATAGACAATGAATATTATGATTTTGCTGATGTCAGTATTATCTGGAGCAACAGCATTTATGATTTGAATGAAGTGATGGTAGTAAGCCGCAACATACTGCGGATCAAAGGCAAACAATACGATCTTGATTCGAGTTTCAAAGTGCGCTTTAACAACAAAATTTATGATATTGAAAGCATTAATTACGATTCCAGTATCTCTGCTACGGTAATAACAACCGGGAGTGAGAGCAGCAGCAATATTGCCAACCAACCGACCAAATATATATTCTACCGCAGCACCACCAAGTACCAGGAAGGCACCAGCAATGCTACTATTTATGCGGACGGTTCCTGGATCAATTTCGACCAGATCCTGATTACCGATCCATCCCATTTTAGTTATGAAAATAACAGTTACAATCTAATCGGGATAAGAGTAAAAATTGATAAAGTGGAGTTTAAAGTTGTCGATACTTCCTGGCACGGTTTGACTCAAGTTCTAGACTTTTACATTGAAGAAACTTGATTATTAAAACACGAAAGTTATCAAAAGATAACAAAATCCCGTAGTACGGTTTAGTGTATTACGGGATTTTTATCAAATTTTATTAGATAGTGATCATCAGGACTTGTATGTATCTAAATTTATTTGGAAAACTTAAAACCCTTTTTCTTAAAAAGTTCAATACAAGTAAACACCACCTGGGAATCATAAAAGCGACCGACGTTGCGCAAAATCTCCTCCAAAGCCTGGTCAATTCCCATGGCTACTCGATAAGGACGATGACTGGCCATGGCTTCAACCACATCTGCTACCGAGATTATTTTGGTTTCAATTAGCAGCTGATCTCCTGATAATCCACAGGGATAGCCGGAGCCGTCCATCCGTTCATGGTGTTGACACACGATTTCCGCTACCGGCCAGGGAAAACCAATTGGTTTTAATATTTCATAACCCACCATGGAATGCGTCTTGATTACATTAAATTCGGGCTCAGACAGCTTGCCCGGTTTGCTTAAATATTCAGCTGGAA
>JAQUXM010000169.1 GCA_028692415.1 Syntrophomonadaceae bacterium
TATGATGAAATGGCCTCTATGCTAGGATGTTCCCTGGGTACGGTAAAGTCTCGGATTAGCCGGGGGCGGCGGGATTTGAAAAAAGAACTGGATAGGATAAGGTGTGATTCTGATGAATTGTAATGAAGCCCGGGATTTGTTCTCCCCCTGGATGGATGGAGATATTAATAAGGAAGAAAAACGCCTGCTGCAAGCACATCTTGACAGCTGTGTGGTTTGCCGGCAGGAGCTCCATGAATGGGAGGAGATTTTTATTGTCCTGAAACAGCTGCACCATGAAGCTATGGCAGCCCCGGCAGGATTCAGCAATCTTGTAATTGATCAGATCAAGCAGGAAAACAAGATTCGCAGATTTACCGGATTCAAGCAAATCGCTGCAGGAATAGCTGCAGCGCTGGCCTTGTTCCTGGGTTGTAGCAGTCTGCTAATGAACTCGGCAGTACAAGTAGCGGAAAAAACTCCTCCGGCAATTGAAGAAAAGGTTGACCAGACAACTCAAACTGGCAAAATCGCTGAGACCGGACAGTTTATTACTGCCAAACCGAGCGATATTTCCAAACCCAAAGTTAACGTGCCCGAGGCTGGTAATAAGGCGGTTAGTCCTTTTACCGGAGGACTTAAGATTGCAGCCAACAACGATGCAACCATAAGTGAACCCCAGGAACTGTTTTTGAATAAAGAACGGGCTATCTATTCTACTATATTGAAGGTATTGGTTGGCGACAATATTTTGATGGAACAGAATGTTATAATGCTGGCCAGTGCAAGTGGAGCAAGCGTTCAATCACTTGGGAATCATGTAGATGCCAACGGTTCCGCAGTTATGCTGAGTATTAGTTGTCCATCCGCAAAAGCTGATGGACTTATAAATAGTTTATCGGCTTTAGGAAGCGAACTCAGCCGGGAAGAAACAAAACAGGATTTGACGGTGCGTTTTAATGAAACGCTGGAACAGTATCGGGTTTTAATCAGCCGCGCTGATGCGGCTCAATCCCCGGAGGAACAGGCTGAACTGGAAAAGCAGGTTAAGTCTTTGGAGGATCAACTGCGATCCTGGGAGAAGGATTCAGCACAGGAAACCATCGTATTGTGGTTGGAGACGAAAAAGTAGTTTCCGTTCCGTTGGCCGGGTTTTATAAAGATGAAGATTATTAAACGCAGATAAAGTATCTGCGTTTTCTTTGGGCAAACAAGGGGACGTTGCAGCAACGTCCCCTTGGCTGTTTCTATTTTATTAGTTGCTCGATTATCATGACAGCTTGTGCACGGGTCAGGGGAAGACTGGTTTGGAACCTGCTGCCGGCGAGGAATTGCATCAGTTCCGCTTCTGCTTGGGGTTGCAACAGTGCCTCCATAATCTTTATCATATCGCTGTATTTTAACAGCTGGTAAGGGCGAAAACTGTCATCCGGGTAGCCTCGAATAATCCCTTGTTCACGGGCCGCATAGACAGCGCCCAAGGCCCACCATGGAATGTCGCGATTGTCCGCAAAATAGTTAATAGATCCGCTGTATTCACTGCTCCAGCCCTGCGCCCGGGCCAGCATGCAGATGAATTCGGCCCGGTTCACGCTCTGTTCAGGTTTGAAACAGTTGTCAGCATAACCGCTGATAATGCCCCGGCTGCGCAGTTCCTTAATCTTATTTTCAGCTAGATGCCCGCTGATATCAACAAATTCCTCTTTATTCTCTACGGGGAAAGCGGTAATGGCAAGGCTTGTTCCCTTAATTCCTCCACTCTGCTTATTTAGCGCCAGTATCTTGATCTCCTGTTCATTTTCCAGTAAGGTAAAGAGCCCGCTAAAAGCCCCGCCTTTGCCAACCCCAATTTCTACCCAGCTTCCATTAGCACGGCAGACAAAGACTTGCTCTGCATTGCTCTGGCCTTGAATGATAAGTACTCCATTTAGTGAGTAGGCTCTAACTTGCAGTTCCGGTGCAGCGATTGCCGGGTTTATGGCCACTTCCAGCCGGGCCAGGAATTCCGGCCCCGTCCCCGGAGTTGCCAGCGTGTAAATCTTGACCTTTTCTCCAAAGGTAATCATATCGGGGCTAATTAGATAACCGCCTTTTAATGCCTGAGTAAAATCACTGTAGCCAAGACAGGTTCCATCGGTAAAACTTATCGTCTTACGCTCAGGATCATAGGATTTAAAATAACGGGTACTCTCCAGCGCGGTATCTGCTATATCAACTCTCCAGGCGGCACTGCTTCCGGGGAGATGAACCACACGCACCCATGCTCCCGGGGTTATGGACAGGGCTTCTATCTGTAAACCCCGGCGATAAATCCCACTTTTATAATCTATCCCAACTTTTTTTAATATGTTTTGTTTATCGAGTATGTAGAGGCTTTTTTCCCGGCTGCTGTAGAAAAGGACTCGGCCATAAAAAACTTCACTGCTGGCATAGAGTTGAATAATGTCCTGGCTGCCGGTTAGCAGTATGGCAGCTATATGATCTCCCTGCTTTATTTCTTTCAGACTACTTTCATGCTGGTCCTTTATTACCATGGTGCCAGGGAAAATTCTGTAACTTCCTCCTGACTCCAGGGTGATTTGTCCTTGTTGATCATTTGCTTCCCGGATCTGTCCCAGTATCAGTTCCCGCTCCACTTCGATATACTGCACCTGGCGACTGCTAGGAGATATGGTAAGCACTACTTTTAAGCCCGGTGCCAGGTTTTCCAGGTGGGCCGTTTGTTCAGTCCCATAAGGGATGTCGGCCAGGTCACAAGCACGCAGTTTATCACAATAGGCTATAGCAATCCCTGATGTTATAAGATATACCTGATCGTTTTGTAAAAGCTTTAGTTCACCTTTTTCAAAATCAACCTTTTCAATAAAGCCAGTTACTTCTTCATGCATTGCCTCCAACTGCCAAATGGTTTGCATGACTGGATTAATTGCTGCTTTAACTTCCGACCCCGGGGGGATTTCCTGAATTTCATCCACCTGTTGGCTATTCACCACAATGTTTACTGCCGGACTAGTTCTATCCATGAAATATCCGCCTTCCCGGACCCCGGTACTTATTTCCAACAGCAGGTCCCCTTCAGGCTCACGCAGGGCCTGAACCCCACTGGCCAGCCAGCTGCGGCTGAATATATAGTCGGCATGGGCCCCCGTATAAAGGTCGCTGCCCACTGGAATTGCCTGGGTACCGGAAAGCAGTTTCCCGTCAAGCAGGTTAAAAACCTGGCGTGAACCAAGCTCACTGTCGCTTTCCCCGGCATCATCCTTCGTATCGCCTGCTTGCATGGTAAATACCTCGTATTTGAGCGGTTGGCCATATACCAGAGCAAAATTCTGATTAATGACTCTTTTTAATTCTCCGGCCTGAATCCTGATTGTATATTCACCCCGAACAGCATCAGGTATAATAATCTGCTCAATGTTATTAATGTTATCAATGGAACCCTGATGGTTAAAATCATTGCCATAATAGTTCTTCCCCTGTGGATCTTGAATGATTAGATTCAAATTGTTAACCAGTGCCTGATTGGCGGCAACCTCCGCCGGGGGATCCACCCAGGCTAGAGTTGCTCTGAAATCAGTGCCTGCTTCAGCCACCTGCACTTTGTATTCCAGCATTTGCCCGCTTTGTATCCCGTTTTTTTCATCAATCATCTTGAAGCTGTCTTCTTCTAAAGCCAATATGGTACTTGCCAAATCAAGTATCCCGTAGCCCTGCACGGCTGATTGCCCTCCGGCCAGGGGACGGGCACCGTTAACCAGCAGTGCCTTGATTAATGCCGAGGATGGATTCGGTATTTGCTTCGCTATTTCCAGATATTCCGACAACAGGGCAATTGCTCCTCCGGCAACTGCTGCTGCCATGCTGCTGCCCCCCAGGATGGTATAGGCATTATTGGCTGCAAAGTTGCTTTCCACCAGGCTGGAGCAAACCGATATCACCGCCGAACCAGGAGCCAAAAGTTCTGGTTTGATACGCCCGTCAGCTGCAGGACCCCGGCTGGACAATTCTGCTATCCGGTCAGCATAGCGGGCATCTGTCCCGAAAGCTGGCCGGGGAACCTGACTGGAACCTATAGTAAGAACATTTTTACTGTTGGCTTCCGCAGTCAGGCTGCCTTTGGATGGTCCATTATTTCCTGCCCCGAACACCGGCAAAAAATCGGGAAAGCGGTAAACAAAATTGTCCAGCTGTGCGGAACGGCTGGAATAACTATTGCTTCCTCCACCCCAACCGTTGACATGGATTCTTACTCCGGCATCATAGGCAGGATGATATAAATCTTCAATTTTGAGGGGTACTTTAAGTGTGCCGGATTGGTCAAGCAGTGCCTGAAAATACAGACTGCTACCGGGAGCTATGCCCTGGTACTTGCCATTTGAAGCTTTCCCGTTTCCGGCAATTATAGCCGCCATATGGGTGCCATGGCCAATAGGATCATCAGGTATAGTACGGCCACTGTAGGAACGTAATATAGCTACTCTTGGCATTTTCCCCTGTTCACTTTGCAAATCGGAAATAATCTCATTCAGGCTGCCGCGATCCAGACCGCTGTCTGCAATCCCAACGATTTGTCCCTTGCCGCTGAGCCCGGAAGGGGTTAACAAACCAGGTGCTAACAGGGGACTGGAGCCTATAATATCGGCTGAGCGATCATTTAGAAAAACTTCATCCCCGGAAGCCGGGGTAGTGGATGGAAGAAATGCCAGGAATGCCGCGATTACAAGCAGCAGCAAGAGCCAAGCAGGGGACCGCCAACCAAGGTTCCAACCAGGGGGACGGTTCCAACCAGGGGGACGGTTCTTCTGGCTGGCTGGCCAGC
>JAQUXM010000170.1 GCA_028692415.1 Syntrophomonadaceae bacterium
GGAAATAGGAGGCTGAGGATTTTTTTGAGGTTGCCAGACAGTTGAGGAACAATGTACATGGGCAAGTATAAAATCAAGATTTATCCCAGATAATAATAGGGAAGTAAAAGAGATTGCTCCACTAAGAGGGGTGCTGCGTGTCGCAGCACCCCTCTCGTGTGAAACATGATTATTTAATATATTCGTTACTGACCAGAATCTCGGAAATAAGTTCGGACGGAATGGTGAATTCCACTACGCCCATGCAACCGGGTGCTACTTCGTATTCATCGAAAGAGATAACCAGTTTTCCGCTATTGTTTATATAGAAATTTTGATTCCTGGCAATACTTGCAAAAGGTTCGGTAAATAATTCCTCGTCTGTCCCTGTACCGCTAACCCAGTATATTTTTCCTGTATCGGTTTGCATCTGTTCCCGCATCTGTTTCTTGATATTCTCGCTAATGACTTTAATATACTTGTCATCCTTAAATAGACTGGGTAGGGTTATTAGTATTTCGTTTTGTTTGTCAATCGTATCGTATTTTATAGTTTCCGCTGCCGAACCCGCAGTTTTTACCACCCAGCGGCCTATGGACAATATCTGGTCATTATCGGTTTTTATTTCATAGCCGCTGTCTACTCCCAGGTGACCACCACTGTCGCTTGACTTTAGGGCTTCTATATCCTTGATGAAATCCTGGTATAGTTTTTTGTTTTCTTCAAGATATTTGATGTTCAGGCTATTCTCCAGAGTTTGGTTGCTCAGACCCTTTACCTCCGGTACTTTAATGTTGGCTTTATAGTTTTCTTCATTTACATGGTATTCCTGGAAGGTAAGTACATCTACAATCTTGGTAATGATCGGAACATTTGATAAAGCCTGGGCTACCGAGGGACTGGTATTAAGGACAGATGTAAATAACAGCAGTGAAGCAACGGCTGCCCCGGCCCATTTCCTGCCCATGTTCTGTTTGCGGGCCATTTTATCGCCTTCTTTTAAAGCCTTTTGCACGGTAAATTCCAACTCATCCGGGATTCGAGTATTCATATAATCATTTTTTAGTTCCTGCAGTTTTTTATCGTTCATATTATACCTCCTCGCGCTCATTATCCAGATGCAGGCGCAGCTTTTTTAGAGCTGAGTACAATCTGGTTTTTATAGTGTTAACGTTTTCGCCCAGGATAGCGGCTATGTCTTCAATCTTTAAGTCTTCGAAATATCGCAATACAATTATGCTGCGGTAATTTGGCGATAGGCTATCCAGTGCCTTGCTCAAATCCAGGTCCTCATAGGTATCCTCTGCAGAATTGTACAACTCCAGGGCGTCTTCTCCCACTAGCCCAAATGATTTTTGTTTACGCAGAAAATCAAGAGCGGTATTAACTACCACCCGGTAAAACCATGGTTTGATTTCTTCCGGCTTGTGCGGTGTATGTCTGGTGGTCATGGCTTTGCAGATTGAATCATGCACTATATCCAGAGCATCATTTCTATTCTTGACGTAGCTATAGGCTAGCCGGTAATAATTCTCTTGATTGGATATAATGTAGTCTATCAAAAGTTGTTGTGGTTTGGTTTTGCCCACTGTCCAAGACTCCTTTTGCTGATACGTATCAATAACTGGCTTATACCAATATAACGTACAAGTAGGGATAAAAGTTTCAAAACGACTATTTCTATATATTAACAGGATGAGTTATGATTGAGGTAGTTGCAACCTTGCTTCTGTGAATCTAAATAACAAAGGACTGATAAGCGATGACCATAAGCAATGATAACAAGCGTATGGTAGTGTTGTTCGCTACCATATTTTTAGTGGGGGTTGGCTTTAGCATTATCATGCCGGTATTGCCCTATTATGCGGAATCTATGGGAGCCAATGCATTTCAACTGGGTATGCTGATTACGGTTTATGCTATATGCCAGTTTATTTTTGCTCCTATCTGGGGGGCTTATTCAGATCGCGTGGGACGCAAACCGGTACTTTTAGCAGGCGTTTTGGGATATGCCATTACCTTCATCCTGTTCGGTTTTGCCACCCGCTTGTGGATGTTGTACCTGATTCGTATTGCCGGAGGAATCCTGGCCTGTGCTACCATGCCGACGGCCATGGCTTATGTGGGTGATTCCACCAGTCTGGAAAAAAGGGGCTCGGCTATGGGGATGATTGGTGCGGCCATGGGAATGGGCATGGTCTTTGGACCGGCTATAGGTGGGCTATTATCCCGCATATCACTGGCCTTTCCCTTCGTGTTTGCAGGCTTGCTGGCGCTGGTCAATTTTGTTGCAGTATGGATGCTTCTGCCTGAATCGCTGGCCAGAGAAAACCGGGTCGTGCACAAGGTTGAGCGAGCTTCCCTCTTGGAGGGACTGCGGACTCCTCTGGCCGTGCTGTTCTTATGCATTTGTCTGGCCAGTATTGGCGAGTCTATTCACCACGGGACCTTTGCGCTTTTTGCCGAGGCCAAACTGTCCTTTACCGCGCATGATATCGGGTGGGCCTTTACCGCTGCCGGGATTATGATGGCTCTGGTACAGGGGTTGCTGGTAGGCAGAATGATTAATCGGCTGGGAGAAGAGAAAACGGCGGGTATCGGTATTATACTTATGGGTTCCAGCTTTGTTCTCATTCTGTTTATGTCCAATATCCTGACTTCGATTATATTTATGATGGTTTTTGCAGCTGGAATAGGCTTGATACGCCCTTCATTGTCGGCGGCGGTATCCAAACGGACCAGTTCAGCCCAGGGTGCTGCCATGGGTATATTCAACGGGTATGACAGCCTGGGTAGATCTATTGGTCCGATGTTAGGGGGCTTTATGCTCGATCAAGGTCAGAATCTCGGTTATTACACTGCTATAAGCATTTCCGTTCTGGCGTTGCTAACTTTGCTGATAGGAACCCGTATAAGAGGCAATGATGAGTCTCGGAGGAAGGAACGGCTGGTATGAGAGTATCTCTATAACTGGAGTTTATTTGTTTAATCTTGCCATGCCATCCATCAGTTATCGAGCATAGGATAGTTTTTACCTTAGTACTGAATGGTTATTGGGATCAGAATGGCGCAGAGAACAATCGGAGTTTTGGCATGAGGCGGTTTCGTGAAATTATTACCCAAAGTTGTGCTTTGAAGATGGGTGAGCAAGGGCAGATATTTGCGCATGAACTCGAGGCGTATATGCAGGGAGAAGAACAGAGAGATGACATAACCGTACTGGGATTCAGGCTCTGAAAATTAATAGAGATTGTCGGTTTTTTAAAATTTTATCCCGTGAATGATCGGCTGGTGTCAATAAAGTACCAGCTTTTTAACTACCTGCCCCTCCCGATAATGACACGACATACCTTCGGCTCCTATTTATTTTTCAAGAAAGACTCCAGACGGTTTAACCCTTCTTTTATATTGCTCAAGGAATTGGCATAGGAAAAGCGGATATAACCTTCACAATTGGCTCCGAAATCAATGCCGGGAGTTACCGCTACTTTAGCTTGCTCCAGGATTTCAAAGGCCAGGTGGTAGGAGTCATCCGTATACGCCTTGACATTGGCCAGGGCATAGAAGGCTCCGCTGGGATCATGGCGGGTGGCAATGCCCATTTGCTTTAAGCGTTCCAGTAAATACAGGCGCCGCTCGTTGTATATACCCAGCATTTCCCGCACTTCCTGGTCACAGTCGCTTAGTGCGGCTATGCCTCCTTCCTGGGCGAAGGAAGACGCGCAAATAAAGAAGTTTTGCTGTATTATTTGCATGGCCCGGATATACTCCCGGGGAGCAATAACATATCCCAAACGCCAACCGGTCATGGCATAGAGCTTGGAGAAGCCGTTGATAACAAAAGCGCGGTCAGTAAACTCCAGAATACTGTGCTCTTCACCTTCGTAAATCAATCCATTATATATTTCATCTGAGATAATCATTTGATCCAAAGCAGCCAGGTTTTTTAGATCGCCAGCACTGAATACTCCGCCGGTAGGATTGCTGGGGGAGTTGACCATGATCGCCCGGGTCAAGGGGCTCAGGTATCTTTTAATATCTTCCGGGCGGTATTTGAAACCATCCTCCTCGCTTACCGGAACGAACACCGCTTGCCCGTCCACATAACGAATGAAATTTGGATAACAGGCATAATAGGGGTCGGGCAGAATAATCTCTTCTCCTTTTTCCAGCAGGGCCGAGAATACCAGCAGCATGCCGGGCGAGGTGCCAGAAGTTATAATAACCTGTTCGGGTGAAATCTCAACCCGGTACTTTTTCCAATAATAGCGGGCTATTTCCTCGCGCAGGGTAATCTTGCCCAGGCTGTGTGTGTAATGGGTATCATCCTGTTGCATAGCCCTTAATGCCGCCTCTTTTACCGGTTCCGGGGTGGCGAAATCAGGTTCCCCTACCTCCAGGTGGATAATATCCTCCCCCTGAGCCATCATGGCCTGCGCTTTCTCCAGGACCTCCATGACAATAAAGGGGGATAATTGCTGGGCTCGGGAAGAAGGTAGAAATTTGTTCATAATCAAGTCCTCGATTTAATTTTATTCTAATTCTATATAAGGGCGGCTTCAAAGTCTACCTGTTTACACCACACCTGTAAATGGACTTGCTATGTAAAGCAAACGTATGACACTTTTATATAATCCTAATATCTGGTGAGATGATGGTGAAGTTTAACTTAGACTTGAGAGTGACAAACCTTGACCCTGCTGGGAGTAATTGGTACTATGGATATAGGTTATAATCGAGAAGGGGTGAGCTTTTATGGTTCGTCTCAGTGCAAAACTTGAGAAAATAAATATTGAAGATAAGCTTCCTGGTTT
>JAQUXM010000038.1:0-9428 GCA_028692415.1 Syntrophomonadaceae bacterium
TCCGTTGCTTATACTAAAATCTACCCCGCCTGTTCTTCCAAATTGGTACCGGTAAACTGGCTGTTATAGAGGTCGGCATAGAAGCCGCCCCGGGCTAAGAGATCCTTATGGGTGCCTTTTTCGATAACGCTGCCGTTGTTCATAACCAGTATCAGATCCGCATCACGGATAGTTGACAAGCGGTGGGCAATAACGAAGCTGGTCCGGCCTTTCATCAGGGCTGCCATCGCTTTTTGGATGAAAACCTCGGTGCGCGTATCTACGCTGCTGGTCGCTTCATCAAGGATAAGGATAGCCGGATCAGCCATTATTGCCCGGGCAATAGTCAAAAGCTGTTTCTGCCCCTGGGAAAGGTTGGAGGCTTCTTCGTTAAGGACGGTGTTATAGCCCTCGGGAAGGGTGCGGATAAAATGATCTGCATGCGCTGTCACAGCGGCTTGAACGATCTCTTCCTCACTGGCTCCGGCGCGGCCGTAGGCTATGTTTTCGCGGATAGTCCCGTTGAACAACCAGGTATCCTGCAGCACCATGCCGAAAATACTGCGCAAAGCCCCCCGCTTGATATCCCTGATGTCTACCCCGTCAATCGTAATTTTTCCTCCATCCAGTTCATAAAAGCGCATCAATAGATTTACCAGAGTGGTTTTGCCTGCTCCGGTAGGGCCAACTATTGCAATAGTCTGGCCGGGGCTGACATCGATGTTCATGTTTTCGATCAGCGGCACATCCTGCTGGTAGCTAAAGTCAACATTTTCAAGTTTAACGTGACCCTGCGGAAATTCAATAACCTTAGCTTCACTGCTATCCAGTACCTCTTCAGGTTCGTCCAGAATCTCAAATACCCTTTCGGCGGAGGCGATCGTAGATTGAATGACATTGGCGATATTAGCTGTTTGGATGATGGGATGGGTAAACTGCCGGGAGTACTGGATGAAGGCCTGGACATCACCAATGCTGATGCTCCGCTGGCTCACCATAATACCGCCTACCACACAGATCAGCACGTAGCCAATATTGCCTATAAAAGTCATCAGGGGCATGATTATACCCGAAACAAACTGGGCTTTCCAGCCCGCCTGGTACAATCTTTGATTTATATTATTGAACTCTGCTATGGATTCTTTTTCATGCCCAAATACTTTCACTATCTGGTGCCCGGTATACATCTCCTCCACATGGGCATTGAGTTCGCCCAGGGATTTCTGCTGGCCGGCGAAGTATATTTGCGACCGGGCCGCGATTCTGCTGGTTACCAACGCATAAAGGGGAAGGGTGACCATGGTTATCAGGGTAAGCTTGAGGCTGATGCTTAACATCATTACGATAATGCCCAGCAAAGTGACTACGGAAGTGATAAGCTGGGTCAGGCTTTGCTGCAGGGTAGTTGCGATATTGTCGACATCATTGGTGACGCGGCTAAGTATTTCGCCATGGCTGCGGGCATCAAAAAACTTAAGGGGTAGACGAGTCAGTTTAATGCTTATATCCTGGCGCATATCATAGACGGTTTTTTGCGCCACTCCGGCCATTACGTATTGCTGAATGTAGGCAAACACAGCACTGAACACATAAAGCCCCAGTAAAATTAAGACTATATGCTGGATATAGACGAAATCAATATGAGCCCCCGGGACATGGCGCATCTTTAGCATAAGTCCCTCAAACAACTTGGTGGTGGCCTGGCCCATGATTTTGGGGCTTAAGATACTGAAAACCGTACTTAAAAGCGCAAAGACCAATACAATAATAAGCTGAATGCTGCGCGGTCGCAGATAACCCAGCAGTCGCTTAAAAGTGCCTTTGAAATCCTTGGCCTTTTCCACCGGCCTGCCCATCGCGCCCATTGGCCCCATGCTATGATTTCCGGCCGGTCTTTTTTGCACTCGCTGGTCTTCGGTCATGCCAATTCCTCCTCCGACAACTGGGAGTATACTATCTCCCGGTACACCGCACAGCTTGCCATGAGTTCCTGGTGATTACCCCGGCCTGCCATTTGTCCGTCATCCAAAACGATGATCTGGTCGGCATCCATGACCGTGGTTACGCGCTGCGCAATGATAAAAACCGTGGAGTGGCTGATTTCCTTTTTGAGGGCAGCCCGCAACCGGGCATCGGTTTTAAAGTCCAGGGCGGAGAAACTGTCGTCAAAGATATAGACCGGAGCCCGCCGAATCAAAGCCCGGGCTATCGATATACGTTGTTTTTGACCTCCCGAGAGGTTGATTCCGCCCTGGGCAACGATCGATTCAAAACCGTCAGGCAGGGTGGTGACAAACTCGCTGGCCTGGGCTATAGCTGCCGCATGTTGAATTTCCTCGTTGCTGGAGTCTAATTTGCCATAGCGGATATTTTCATGGATACTGCCGCTAAAAAGCAGGGTTTTCTGTGGAACCAGCGCTATATTAGCTCGAAGCTCCGCTTGCGTCAACTCGCGAATATCTACACCGTCAAGCCGGATACTGCCCCGGTCAATATCATAAAAACGCGGGATGAGATTTATCAGGGTGGATTTACCCGAGCCGGTGCCGCCGATTATAGCGGTTATTTCCCCAGGGAGGGCTGTGAACGAAATATTACCCAAGGCAGGCTGTTCAGCGCCGGGATAAGTAAAACTGACCTCTTTAAATTCCACCACCCCATTTTGTGTTTCGGCTCGCCGGGGTAGCTCCGGATCAATAATTTCCGGAAAGGTATCCAGAACTTCATTGATTCTAACTGCAGATGCCGCGGCCCGGGGAATCATGACAAACATTAAAGAAAGCATCAGCAGCGAAAACATTATCTGCATCGCATATTGAATAAAAGCCATCAGGGAACCCACCTGCATATCCCCGTTATCAATGCGAATACCCCCAAACCATAATATGGCTACGGTCGTAAGGTTCATTATCAACAGCATTATGGGCATTAATGAGGCCATAATCACATTTACCTTGATGGCATTATCAGTAAGATCGGCATTTGCTTCGGAAAAACGCCGCTTTTCATAGTCAACGCGGTCAAAGGCGCGGATAACCCGAATACCGGTAAGGGTTTCCCGCAAAACCAGGTTTAATCTATCCAGTTTTACCTGCATCAACTTAAAAAGAGGGATGCCTTTTTTAGCAACCAGGGCGATGGCAGCAGCCAGCACCGGCATTACTACCAGCAAAATGAGGGTTAGGGGTTTGTCCTCGGATAAGGCCATAATTATGCCCCCGATGCACATTAGCGGTGCCATGAGCATCATGCGCAACAGCATAACGGTAACCATCTGTACCTGGGTGATATCGTTGGTAGTTCGAGTAATCAGCGTTGCGGTACCTAATTTGTCAAATTCGTGCAGTGAAAAGCTCTCCACCTGGGTGAACACTTTATTTCGCAGATTGCTGCCAAAACCTACCGCTACCTTGGCCGACAAATAACTGGCGATACTTGAACAAACCGTGCCCGCCATCGCAATCAGCAGCATCCATAAGCCAACCCGGATGATATAATCGGTATCACCTCTTACTATGCCGGTGTCAACGATATCAGACATCAGAGTAGGCAAATAAAGCTCGGATAGGGTTTGCAGGAACACCAGCAGCAAAACGGCCAGTATTGCCAAGGTGAACGGTTTTAAAAATCTGTATAGCTTAATCAAGAGGATACTCCTTTGCCTGAGTTATTTCCAAGGCAGTTAAGATTTCTTGCAGAGCCTCAATAATTTGGGTTGCTCTACTATCTGTTATGGGTGCCAGTAATTGGGCAAATTGCTGCCTGACCTCCCGGCCAATAAAGCCCAGATGTTCTGTACCTGCTGGCGACAGAAATAAACGCAGAACACGCTGGTCTCTGACATCGTTATGTTTTTCCACCCAGCCCTGGACAGAAAGGTCTTTAACTATATTGGATATATGTGATTTGGCAATATTGGTTTTACGGGCTAGCTCACTAATGGTTATCCCTGGCTCTAAATTAATTTGTTTTACTATAAGCATAGTGGTAATGGGGAATTTGTGTTGAGCAATTACTTCCCTGCCCTTTTCACCAAGTTTTCGATTTACCTGGTGAAGCAAGTCAATAAGTAATTCATGATTAGTCATCAAGATAGAACACATCCTTGATTGGGATATTATTTGCAGTAAAGCGCATTATTAAAACCGGACGGAATTAAGAAAAAATAAAAACGTTCTCTACAGAACGAATTATAATGTTAAATATTTTAACTTGCAAGTGGGAAAAAGAGGTTCCAACCTGGTTTGGATGCCAACAAAAGAATGATCGCTGAAATTACAAGGCGAATAGAGAGCACCGGAAAACATTTAGCTACGGGGGTTAACCTTTTGGTTCTGTTTGAGATAGCGGCCGGCTAATATGAGGAATAGAATTACGCCGAGAATTGTCAGCGTAAGTTTAATATCCTGAATTTTAAAAAGACTGAGACCCAAACCTGTGTAGAGCAGTGCAGTAGGAAGCTTGCCGATAGCCGATGCAAAAAAGAAGGTTGCGAAGCTCACCCCGCCTAGGGCCGCCGCCGCATTAATAAGCGGGGTAGGGACCACTGGGACTATTCGCACAATAATTATACTCCAAAAGGCCAGCCGGGAATCCATTCCTCTAAGGTCAAAGTCAAAACGAGACTGGAACCTGGCAATTACCCATTCCGAACCCAGCCAGCGGCAAAGCCAAAATGCGATACAGGCACCGGTCAAAGCCCCTGACCAGGAGAGCAGAAAGCCGGTTTTGAAGCCGAATAACAGACCGGTTGCCGCAGTCAAAATAACATAAGGAAATACCGGGAAAATGGCTTGCAAGGTAAAAAGTATAAAAGTAATCACTGGTGCCAGGATACCATAATTGCGAATATAAGCAGTCAAGGCTGCGACATTATGCAATATAAGCCAATCCATACGCATCCCCCATTCACTTTTGTGCATTTCAAAAATAGCGGCTTGTAGAGCTATTGTCAAGCAAACCATGCTTGCTTGGAAATAAAAATTTCAACAAAATACTTGAAAAGCCAATTCTAATGTTGAATAATACGTGCGGAAAAATGTAACTATTGCCCAGGAAAGACCAAGGGCTGTGCTATAATAATAATTATCATTGCTCAGGATTAAGGTGATTACATGCATTTTAACCTGCTTGACTATGGGATAATTGCCATCTTGCTCATAAGTGCCATTACTGGACTCCGGAGGGGTTTTATCGATGCCCTCGGAGGGATAATAAGTACGGTGCTGGCACTGGTAGTGGCTATTTTATACTTTAGAGATTGTGCCTCATATCTCGACCAATATTTTGATCTAAGCAGTTTATTAACCACGCTGATTAAAGAGAACGTTCCGGTATTGGCATTCTCTTTGGATCAGAGCATGCTTGGGCCGGGATTAATTACCCTACCCGGCTTAACTGATCCGGCGCACTATCTGGCCCAGCTATTGGTTTCGGTTGCCGTATTTTTGCTCTTATTTGGACTTGCCAGTATGGTGCTGAAGCTTATATTTACGGGCCTGAACAGCCTTTTTTCGCTGGGCTTGCTCGGCGGTATTAACCGGATTATGGGAATGGCACTGGTATTAATTAAAAACTTTCTTATTCTGGTTATTCTACTGGGGTTAGCTAGCCAACCAATAGATTTGGCGGCTCGGATGGGTTGGGAGTGGGCCGGAATAGCTGCGGGATACCTGGCAAACTCCGTGCTGACAGCAAGTCTTATGGTTACTTTCGAAATTATCAAAGCACTGGCCGGAATAAGTGCTTAATTAAGAAGACGTGAGGGGTAGAACTTTTTACTCTAAAGTCGTTTTCTTGTGCCCGCAAGGGATCTTTGCCCAGCCCGGTTGGACTTTGAACAGCATAATCGACAGGTTGCAGATATGGAGTAAAAACTAAAGTAATAGCGAAAAACCTATTGCTATCAACATATTTTGGATAAACTAATAGAAAGATAAAAATAATCGTAGAGGTCGAGGTTTTTCCCCTTTCCCCTCGCCCTTACGCACTAAGGAGGAAAAATAATGGCCGATAACAAGGACGCCATGAAACGTAATGCCTGGTTAAGAATGGATAGCGAAGAAATTGAGCAAACATATGAGTTTAACAAAGGATACCGGGAATTTCTAAGCCGGGTGAAAACGGAACGGGAAGCCACCGAATATTTCTATCAACTGGCCCTAGCAAATGGCTTTTTACCCCTGAATGAAGTGGACGCGATCGGTGCCGGACAAAAACTCGTGCTGAGTGATAAAGGCAAGGTCTGTGCCTTGCTGGTGATTGGGCAAGAGCCGTTGAACGAGGGAATTAATCTGGTGGCTTCACATATCGATTCGCCGCGTCTGGATCTCAAAGCTCGTCCTCTATATGAAGCTGACGGACAGGCCTTGTTTAAAACTCATTACTATGGAGGTATTAAAAAGTATCAATGGGTGGCAGTGCCTTTAGCCTTGCACGGAGTGGTAGTTAAAAAGGATGGACAGTCCATAGAGATAGCAATCGGAGAAAAGGAAGATGAGATCGCTTTTACCATTGCCGACCTATTACCGCATCTGGCCAAGGACCAGATGGAAAAGAAAATGTCGGAAGCAATAAAGGGAGAAAGCCTGAACATTCTGGTGGGCAGCCGGCCATTGGCGGAGAATAGTGAAGAAGGAATCAAGAAGTATATTCTGAATATATTGCAAAGCAAGTATGGAATAGAGGAAGATGATTTCACCAGTGCGGAATTGCAACTGGTTCCGGCTTACCCCGCGCGCGAAATCGGCTTTGACCGCAGCATGATTGGAGCCTACGGGCAGGATGACCGGGTATGTGCCTATACTTCCTTTCAGGCGATCCTGGAAGTGGAAAGACCGCAGCGCACCGCCGTATGCCTTTTTGTTGACAAGGAAGAGATCGGCAGCACCGGCAATACCGGCTTGCAGTCACTGATTATCGAAAACATCATGGCTGAACTATTGCATAAAGCCGGTGTTCATGATTATTATAGCATCCGCCGCAGCCTCGCTAATTCCTATGCTTTATCGGCAGATGTAAATGCCGCTGTGGATCCCAATTACCCGGAGGTGTTCGAAAAAATGAATTGCAGCTTCCTGGGCAATGGGGTGGTAATGACCAAATACACTGGGTCCCGGGGCAAGAGTGAGTCCAACGATGCCAATCCCGAATTTTTAGGCAGGATTCGTAAGCTGTTTGATGATAATAAAGTAGTATGGCAGGTTGGGGAACTAGGCAAGGTGGACATTGGCGGCGGGGGCACCGTTGCCCAGTACATGGCCCGCTACGGTATGGAGGTAGTTGACTGTGGGGCCGCCCTGCTGGGGATGCACTCGCCCTTTGAGGTAGTCAGCAAGGCTGATGTATATATGTGCTATCGGGCTTACAAATCGTTTATGCAGAGTTTTTAGAAGTATTGGGAAAAAGGCTTTTAAGCTGCTGAACGTGGACGGCATACACCGGTTATTCTCACCTGCATCCGACGGGAATGCGGCGGGAATAACTAAAATGTATTGCCTTTACATAGGTTTTTTTATAACGAGACGAAAAGATATCCCCTGCTTCTTTAAGCGTTTGGGTTCCTATTGACAAAACAGGCGGCGGTTATAACGAGTTGTCTCGTTGCAGTGTGTTGAAACTACTCCGTAGTCTTCTTCCGATGCTTTAAGCCTTTTGTTACAAAAACTAACTTGGGGAGAGAGGTGAACGGGAATGGGTGACCAGCGGCGGCTGACGGAAATGGTAAGAGCAGCTGGGTGAGCGGCCAAAATTGGGCCGGGAGCCCTGGAAGAGATTTTGAGCAAATTAGTAGTGCCCGGACATCCGAATCTTCTGGTAGGTTTGGACCGCAGAGATGATGCGGCAATCTACAAGATTAGCGAAGACCTGGCCTTGATCCAAACATTGGATTTTTTTACGCCCATGCTTGACGACCCCTATATTTTTGGACAGATAGCAGCGGCCAATGCCATCAATGATGTGTATGCCATGGGTGGAACCCCGTTCCTGGCCTTGAATATAGTCTGTTATCCCCAGTGTGAAGACATGGAGGTGCTGGGCCGGATTCTGGCGGGTGGCTTAGCAAAAGTGCAAGAGGCGGGTGCGGTACTGGCGGGGGGCCATACCGTTGATGACAATGAGCCCAAGTACGGTCTGGCAGTATGTGGGATGGTTCATCCCGGCAAGGTTATTGACAATGCAGGAGCCCGGGCAGGTGATATATTGTTCCTGACCAAACCGCTGGGCAATGGCGTTGTATCTACTGCTATTAAGGCGGAAATGGTTGCGGATGAGGCGTATCAGGAAGCTATAAAATGGATGTCGATGCTGAATAAAGAAGCGGCGGAGGTAATGCAGGAGGTTGGAGTCAATGCTGCAACTGATATTACCGGATTTGGTTTAATTGGGCATCTTTACGAGATGGCTGCAGCCAGTAATAAAGAAGTGGAGCTATACGCCAGCCAAGTGGAGTTTATGAGCGGGGTCATGGAATATGCGAACCTGGGCTTAATCCCCGGCGGAGCTTATACCAATCGTAATTACCTGTCCGACAAGGTTGAATATAAGGACGAAATCAAGGGCGTACTGCGCGAGCTCTTATTCTCCCCTGAAACCTCGGGAGGACTGTTGATTGCAGTTAATGAGAGCAAAGCCGCGCGGCTTCAGACGGCATTGCAGCAAAGGGGATGCCAGTGTTTTCAAGTTGGGAAGGTAATCGGCGATGAATTCCGCCCCATTAAAATCAGAAGGTGACAAGGGGACCGTCCCCTTGCCACCATCGGGGAAGAGGCGCTTTAATGGAGAGGAAAATCTTCAAGCTGGACGATAGGGTTAGAATGAGAAAGCAGCACCCCTGCGGCAGTTATCACTGGCAGGTTATTCGTATGGGTGCGGATATTAAGATAAAGTGCCAGGGCTGCGGAAGGGTGGTTATGCTGCCGCGCATGGAATTTGAAAAGCGCATGCTGCGCGTGGAAAATTAGTATTTTTTATCCATCGCTCAAGCCATTCTTTAGCATTTCCCCCTATCTGTTTTCACGGTATGGGGACATGTCACCCTTTCACCCTACGGGCAGATATGCACAATACGGGGGTGGGGCCCGTCTATTAATTTACTGTTTGTTGTTCCCGATAGCTTCACATTTATCAATTAACTTGCATATACTGCAATTACAGAAACTGCGTCAGGGAGGTGAGCCCGGATGAATTTAAGAATTATATCTCCGCAGGGCTTCACAACGGGCGACCTGGTTACTGTAAAGCATATGCCTAAAAACGAACGTTTTTGCATTATAGGCATTAAGAACAAACCCGGCAGTGAAGGGGTAGCGGTCTTAAAGGCCTTATTTAATGAGACTTATATTATTGAAAAGCCTTTTTCCGAATTGCAAAGTCTTTTAATCAGAGGACTGCTGTAAGGTAGGGGGACACACCTCGGTATTGTCACTTCAAAAGATATAGTGAGAGAC
>JAQUXM010000038.1:9528-23035 GCA_028692415.1 Syntrophomonadaceae bacterium
CTTATTTAATGAGACTTATATTATTGAAAAGCCTTTTTCCGAATTGCAAAGTCTTTTAATCAGAGGACTGCTGTAAGGTAGGGGGACACACCTCGGTATTGTCACTTCAAAAGATATAGTGAGAGACTTCAATAATATGTGAGTACGGAGAGTGGTTACTGGAGGAGAGGAATGTCCCCCGGTATGCTGTACTCCAGGGGTGCGCAGCAGGTTACGCAGGGTTCCTTCGGAACGGTTGAGGTAGGGGATACACCTCGGTATTGTCACTTCAAAAGATATAGTGAGAGACCTCAATAATATGTGAGTACGGAGAGTGGTTACTGGAGGAGAGGAATGTCCCCCGGTATGCTGTACTCCAGGGGTGTGCAGCAGGTTACGCAGGGTTCCCCATATTTATCCAATTATTCGACCGGTTTTACCTTGCAACTGGTTTTTAATACTGCTATAATCAATGGAAGTCCCTGCCCCGGCAAAAAACCGGGGCCATTGCTTGTGCAAACAGGTAAAAGTCCATAGGGAGGAGGTGTAACGATGCGCACGTATGAGCTGATGTTTATCCTGAAGCCGGATTTAACCGAAGAGATAATCGCGGAAACCAAAGAAAAACTGCAGACCATTATTGCAGACTTTGGGGGCGAATTTATCAAGGTTGCTGACGGTTGGGGGAAGAAAAGGCTTGCTTACAGTATCGAGGACTATCTGGAAGGTATTTATAGTCTGTGGTACTTTAAAGGAAAGCCGGAAACTGTTCTAGAGTTGGACAGGGTCATTAAACTATCAGAAAGATTTTTGCGTCACATCATCATTCGTCAAGATGAAAAATAAGATCTGTACAGTTGGGGGGGTATAACCGTGTTGAACAGGGTGATATTAATTGGCCGCCTGACCCGGGACCCGGAATTGCGGTACACGCCAAGCGGAACTGCGGTAGCGACTTTTACTTTAGCGGTGGGCCGCAAGTTTAAACGGGATGAAACTGATTTTATTCCAATTGTAACGTGGACCAAACTAGCTGAGCACTGCGCCAATTACCTGAGCAAAGGCAGAATGGTTGCAGTTGAAGGCCGAATTCAGGTACGCACTTATGATACCCAGGAAGGGCAAAAAAGGTGGGTAACTGAAGTAGTCGCGGAAGATGTTAGATTTCTGGAAAAAGCGGGTACAAGCACGGGCGGAAGCCCTGATTTTGCAGGTAAAGCCCCTAGGAATGACGGGCATGATGATCGCTGGAGTGATCTGGGACGTGAAGTGAATTTGGAAGATATTGACCTGGTAGACAGGTCTGGTGATGATGATATACCTTTCTAATACTATCAGGGATGTGAACTCCGTTCACCATTAAGGATGTACCCTACGGGCACAACGATGTGAACGTCGTTCACTATTAAGGACGTACCCTACGGGCACAACGATGTGAACTCCGTTCACCATTAAGGACGATAGTATAAGTGCAACCACGACTTACGCTGTCGCCATTGGCTCACCCTTCGGGCACTACTGATGCTCCCGTGGGTAGCTATTAAGGATGCCGCGCAAGCCGGGTTTTCTTTAGCAAAGGAGGAAAGAAGCTTGAAAAAGGATAGACGTAAGAAAAGAAGACAGTGCAATTTCTGCGCTGATAAGGTTGAACATATAGATTATAAGGAGATACCCAAACTCCGTCGCTATATCACTGAAAGAGGGAAGATTCTTCCCCGCCGGATTACCGGAAACTGTGCCAATCACCAGCGGCAGCTTACCGTAGCCATAAAACGCTCCCGGGTAATGGCACTCCTGCCCTACACCTCAGAATAAGGCAAATAAACAATGCAAGAGACAAGGGGACGGTTCTTCTGACTCAGGCGAAGCCTGAGTCAGAAGAACCGTCCCCTTGTCTCCGCCCTTGTCTCAAGAAGAAGGAGGATATTGGCAGGTGGATGAAGAAAAAATATAGGGGAGGTGTATTTATTGAATGGCAAAATCAAGGATATAGACATAACTAAAAACTTAAAAACGATTGAATGGCTAAAAGCCGAGTTGGTAGATTCGGTAGCAGCACTCCTGAAGGCATTGCTTAAAACTGGCAATGATATGATTGCTGATGCAGTAGCCAATATAATAATTATTGCCTACCTCTTGGGCCGCAGGGTGGGGTTGAATCTCCATGCTATAGATGCCCAAATAAAGAATAAACTTCAGACCAGTATTGATGAATCCCAGGAAATTGGGCAGTGGTATGGGGACTTGGCCGACTTGCTGAATTATTTGGAGAATAAAAAGAGGTGATAATTTGCCAGCATTGATTATTCTAAGTATTACTTCTTTGATTTGCTTTTTAATGGCCACGATGCCTGCCTTTACTTTCCTCTTTGCAATATTCTGGGGCAGTGTTTTAATAGCAGCAGCACTGTTTTTAAAACCCTGGCAAATAATAATGGTTTTCTTGATTAATACTGGACTGTTATACGGAATTAGCGGCAATGCCACCCTGTTTTTCTATCTAACATTTTTTGGATTAGCTGCTTTTATAATGGCTTTAATGCTTAATGCGCAGCATGGCTATTATGAAATTCAAAAGTGGGGGGTTATTACCGCGGTACTGGGAGTCTCTCTCTTTATGGGGATTTTGTATCTTGAAACCGGACAATTTGGCATAGAGGAGATGGAAAAACAGCTTGACTCCTATCTTCAGGAATCCCTGAATGCTTATGAAGACTCCGGGCTTAAGGCCGTTTATGAAGAACAAGGAATGAGCAAGGCGGATGTGGAGAAAATCTTTACAAGTATGGCTGGAATTATCGCCCGGCACTTGCCTGCCATTTACTATCTTCAGGCAATAGTGGTAATAATTTTAATGCTTGGGGGGGCCTCTTTGCTTAGTCGAAAATTCAAGCACGAACGTCTAAAGAAGAGACCCTATTCTCAGGAGATAATGCCATGGCAGTTTGTGTGGATTACCATTGCCGGTCTAAGTTTATGGTTATGGGGCCGGGAACAGGTGGAGCCTATCTATTATATTGGCTCAAATATACTGGTGGTAATGATGCCCATCAGTATTTATTTTGGCATAGCAGCACTGGCATTCAAAATTAAGCAGCAAAGTACCAGTAAGAAAAAGTGGATAAGTGCCGCCCTGATAGTTTTGAGTGTGGTGTTTCCTCTTTCCGCAGTGATATTTTTTGGGTTGATAGGTTTATTTGATGCTTTGCTGGACTTTAGAAAACTGGGATTAGAATAGGGGGCTTAAAAATGAAAGTTATATTGAAGCAAGATGTGAAGAACCTGGGTAAAAGCGGAGAAATCAAGGAAGTATCAGATGGCTATGCCAGAAACTTTTTAATTCCCAAAGGTCTGGCAGATGAAGCTACCACTAACAAATTAAAGGAAACCCAGGAAAAAAACACGCGGGAATTAAAACGCAAGGATAAAGAAAAAACAGATGCCGAAACAATTAAACAGCGGCTGGACGGTAAAACCGTGAAAATCAAGGCCAAGGCGGGAACAGGGGATAAACTGTTTGGTGCAGTTACCAGCCGCGAGATTGCCGAGATTTTACAGAAGGAATTTTCGCTGAGCTTGGATAAAAAGAAGATAGAAATGGGCGAAGCGATAAAGCATTTGGGGCAGTATAAAATAAAAATTAAGATATACCCCTCCATTCAAGCCGAGGTAAAGGTAATCGTTGAAGCAGAATAATTCCGGGAGGAAACAAGGTGAAGCAGTATCTGGTGAAGCAGTCGAAGAAAAAGGATTTGCAGCATGATTTGGAAACCCAGTTACACTGGCGGATAGAATGTTTATATAAGAATCTCAGCGATATTTATGGTACCCAGGGTTTAATACTTAGAGCCAGCAAACTGGATGCTATTGACCTGATGAGCTCTCCCCGGCAGGAGGACCGGATCATAGCTCTCGAAAGAATCCTGCAGGAGAATCCGGCCATCGTTAGCTTAAATGAAAACGAAGACCTGGCGGCTATCGTAGAACGCTTGGAAGATCGCGTTGCTGAGGATTACGCCCGCAAAAATATTGAAGAAAAGATCCAACGGCGTATCCAGGAAAAAATGGACCAGAAATATAATGATTATATTAAGGATATCAAACTGCAAATCTTAAAGGAGCATAGCAGCAGCCCGGAAAATGCTCAGACCCTGAAGAAGCTGGGGCGTTTAGAGATAATGGAACGAACCAGCCTGAACCGCTCGGCACTGGAAATGTTGCGGCCATCCAGCCTGGAGCAAATAATCGGTCAAGGAAAGGCTGTAAAATCGCTGCTGTCGAAATTAAACACCCCCTATCCACAGCACATATTGCTCTACGGTCCTCCGGGAGTAGGCAAAACCACCTGTGCCCGTTTGGTTTTGGAGGCGGTTAAAAATAAAGCCGAAAATCCTTTTCGCAATGACGCACCATTTATCGAAGTGGATGGTACTACCCTGAGATGGGACCCCAGAGAATCAACCAACCCGTTGCTGGGATCGGTGCATGATCCCATATACCAGGGTGCCCGCAAAGAACTGGCTGATGACGGTATCCCTGAACCAAAACTGGGCATGGTTTCCGAAGCTCATGGGGGGGTTCTGTTTATTGATGAAATAGGAGAAATGGAGATATTTCTCCAAAATAAACTTTTAAAGGTCCTGGAAGACAAACGGGTATTTTTTGAATCATCCTACTATGACCCGCATGACGAGAGAATCCCCCAGTACATTAAACAGATTTTTGAACAGGGGGTGCCTGCTGATTTTGTACTCATAGGTGCCACCACCCGGAACAAAGAAGACATCAATCCGGCTTTTCGCTCGCGTTGCATGGAGATCTTTTTTGACCCGCTTTCAGCCGAGCATATAAAGAAAATAGTAGAGTTATCAGCGCAAAAATTAGGGATTAATATAGAACCCGGCGTTGACGAAATTATCGGCGATTATACCAGTGAAGGACGCGGAGCTAATAAAATTCTGGTAGATGCATATGCGCTGGCACTTAACGAGCAAAGTACTGGGGACGAACCTTTGATCGTTAATGCCCGGCATGTTTACGAAGCTATACAAAACAGCCGGATAACCCCATACATATTCAGTAAAGCGTCCGACCGTTCCGAAATAGGTAAAATATTTGGGATCGGGGCCTCAGGATATCAAGGCGCTTTAATAGAATTGGAGGCTATTGCCTTTCCCGCTGAAAGTCCGGGGGAGGGCAGCATTCGTTTTAATGATACAGCTGGCTCGATGGCTCGGGATTCAGTATTCAATGCCGCATCTTTACTGCGCAAGGAGAGCGGGGAAAACCTCAAAAATTTTGATTTGCATATAAACATAATCGGAGGCGGGAAGGTTGATGGGCCTTCCGCAGGAGCTGCCATTTATCTGGCCATCCTAAGTGCCATTCAGCAAAAAGCTATTCGCCAGGATGTGGCCATTACCGGCGAATTGTCCATACAGGGACATGTTAAAGCAATAGGAGCCTTGTATGAAAAAATATACGGAGCCAGGCAAGCGGGTATTAAAAAAATGCTGGTTCCCGAGGAAAATCTGAAAGACCTCCCCAGCACCATAAAAGGAATAGAGTTAGTCGCGGTCAGCACGATTGACCAAGCTTATGAACATGTTTTTGGCCAGTAGTTGCAGCGGATACATATAACGAAGCGAAAAGATCTCCCCCGCTTCTTTAAGCGGTCAGGTTCCCGTTAACAAAACAGGCGGTGGGTTCTAATCCCCCGCCTCGTTGCAGTAGTATGTTGAAACTGCTCTGCAGTTTCTTCCAGTGCTTAAAGAGATGCCGGCAAAACCTGGTTTGGGCGCGGTTGACAGGGCAGGGGGCTTTTGCTACTATTAGCTTGTTGGCAATAGTCGGCAAATTTAACATGGCAAATGAACCAGGGGGTGGACCCATGTCAGCGGTGGTACTAGTAGGAGCTCAATGGGGCGATGAAGGCAAGGGGAAAATAACTGATTTTCTTGCCCGGGAAGCCAATTGTGTAGCCAGATACCAGGGCGGAAGCAATGCCGGACATACCGTGGAGGTAGGCAATGATAAGTTTATGCTTCACCTGATTCCTTCTGGAATCCTATATCCAGATACACTTTGTATTGTCGGCAACGGTGTGGTTGTAGATATGCAGAAGCTTAATGAGGAGATAGCGGGCTTGCAGAAAAGAGGAATTGACTGCAATAATCTTCGGATTAGCTTAAGAAGCCCGGTCGTAATGCCCTATCACAAGAAAATTGATGAACTGGAGGATCGCCATACCAAGATAGGAACTACCAAGCGGGGGATAGGTCCGGCTTATGCCGACAAGACCAACCGTATCGGTTTTAGAATAGGAGATATTCTGGGCGGACATGATTGTTTTAAAGAACGATTCAAAGCGCAGGTTGAATATAAAAATCTCATTATCAAAGAGATATACCAGGAAGAAGGATTCAACTACCAGGAACTGCTCGATCAGGTGATGGAACAGGCCGAGAGCCTGAGAAAATATGTGGCGGATACATCTTATCTGCTTTATTCGGCCATCAAGGCGGGACAAAAGGTTCTTTTTGAAGGAGCCCAGGGAACCCTTTTGGATATCGACCATGGAACCTATCCCTATGTAACATCATCCCATCCTATTGCAGGCGGAGCTTGCGTAGGCACCGGAATTGGACCAACCTTTATCGACAGGGTAATAGGGATTGCCAAAGCCTACACCACCAGGGTTGGAGAAGGCCCATTCCCCACTGAACTGCACGGTGCGGAGGGTGAATACCTGCGGCAAAAGGGTGCCGAGTTTGGCACTACCACCGGGCGACCACGGCGTTGTGGGTGGCTTGATGCGGTTATTCTTCGCTATGCGGTGCGTATTAACGGGTTAACTGATCTGGCGATTACCAAGCTGGATGTATTGGATGAGTTTGCCAGTCTGAAGATTTGTACAGCTTATCGCTACAAGGGAGAATTGCTTTATGAATTCCCCGACAATCTGAGCATACTGGAAGAGTGCGAGCCGGAATATATTGAAATACCCGGCTGGCAGAAGGATATCTCCGGTGTTACTTCTCTCGAAGAATTGCCGGTCCAGGCTCGGGACTATATTGCTAAAATTGAGGAACTGGCCGGGGTAAAACAGGCCGTCGTGGCGGTAGGACCTAATCGCAAACAAACCATCGTAAGCCATAATATGTTTGATTAGGCTATGGGTAAGGCGTGAGGAGTAAGAAACCTTTAACTCTGTGATTCCATATCTGTCTATCCCTGCGCGCATGGCATGCCTGTAGTGGCCTTAACTACGCGAAGACATTATGCCAGCAGCGATAATAAATCATTAATGCAGGGGCAAGCTGTATAAATAATCCAAGCAGTTAATTTGAAGTTATGATTTTCAGGTGTAAAATTAGGAATATATAAGGGCGCGTAACTCAGCGGGAGAGTGCTACCTTCACACGGTAGAAGTCGTGGGTTCGAAACCCTCCGCGCCCACCATAAGAGTACAGTAATACAGGGCTTTGTAGGCCCTGTATTTTTATGGTTATATCTTGAAGAATCAATTTTGGGGACAATTTGGGGACAATTGCTGACTAAAGACAACCAACTAAACACTAAAACAACCGCCAATAACCAAAAGACGGAAGTTTATGAAACGGCTAAGCTTTAGGCAGTTGCACATTCTTAGCGAACAAGGAATCCATTTTATTGGCGGCTGCCTGTTGGGCGGTCTGAAGGGGCTTAAGATATATATCGCTAGTAACTGAAGGTTTGGAATGCCCTAGGTATTTACTTACCGTTCCCACATCTATTCCCTGGGTAATCATAATCGACGCTGCACTGTGTCGCTTATGGGGAGCTCCCCATAAGAGGCATTATGTGGAGTCTGCGAAGAGCGTCATTATGCCAAGGCAACCAGAAGATTATGGGGAGTGTTATTATTTTGTCTGAGTTATAGGCATTTGTTGTTAAAATACTCTCCATAATAATTCATAATCATCCTATCAATAAAGCGAAAGCCATTGCCGGTTCATCATATCTGGCTGCCCGAGGCGGTGGGGTTTTGCCCGGTGAACAAGCTGTATATCGTGTTGAATTAAATGGACAAACAGATGCAACAGCCCTGACCGTTTCTCGAAGCCTGTATGAAACAGGACTGGGGGATCAGCAGGTTCCACTTCATTTTGCTAGCTATGGTGATCCGGTATTTGATGCTATTTTGTAAGAGATGGATGCCTTCCCGCTGCATGCTTGTATACGGCGTTTAACTGCCAGGATTCCTGAAATTGATGGCTTGGAAGTGCATGCCTATGCTGTAGCCAGCCGTCATTCCGAAGACCTAGTTGAGCTTCGTTTGATAACCTCGTACAAGGATATAGATCATATTGAAATAGCGGAAGATCATGATATCACCGATTTGGAGCTTGTGCCTCTAAGCAGGCAATTGGAAAGCATGGTTAGGGAAGAGTTTGCACCCCTGCTGGCTGCGGCAGCTATTCAGAGGGACAATATACGCGCCGCCCACGCTCAGGAAGTTATCAACTATATGATCAGCCGCCATTTAATTGAGTTTCGAGCCTCATTTGCAGGGGATAATCCTGCTTTTTGGCCGGTTCTTCGTGAGGTAATAGATATGGTTCTCGAAAGGCCGCAGATTACGATAGAAAATCTGCCGTCTGATATATTGCGCAACTACCAGGCATCGATGCTTTTTGATTATACAGTTCCACGGCTTGGAGCAAAGGAACCAATTACTGTTCCGCGAATCGTCCTGGAAGGAGCGACGGCTGCCGACGTATGGCCAACGGAGAACGCGGCTGTAAGCGTGATCTCAAGGTAGCGACTATGCTGCGCCGATTACAGGCAGAAGCGGATAAAAGGCCGAGAGAGCTATAGAGTCAATAGAGATATTTACCGCTGAGTGATGAATATGAGGTGTTAATGTTGTTTTGATTTAATCTTACAGATTGATCGAGCAAATTGGTTAAACTTGATATCAAAAACCTCTTCAATTACATTTTGAGCTGCCAAATTAACATCGTCTGTAAATTGCGGCCAAGTGAAAACATAGCCTGCCCATTTGTGTTCAGAAAAGGCTTTGGTCCAATCATCAACTGGAAAGACCTGCCTTAAGGTTATATAGCTATTACTATCGGTTCCTTCTTTAATAGGCCATAAAGAACCCTCTTTAAACTTTGGGATTTTGGGCAGATCTACCCACACATCGCTGTTTGATATATCAGGATTTGTCTTCCGTACTTCTTCAACGATTGCATCTCTTAATGCTTGTAGATCATCACGATCCAGAGACATTATTTGTTGAAGATTTTGACGATTATTTGAAATAGTCCTACCAGAGATAACCAAGCTGCGTTTAGGGAGGTTTCTGTTTAACAGATTTCTGGCCAATGTTGATGCACTACCTATATCTTGTTTTTTAGCCAAGCTATATATATCTTCATCAGTTATATATAGGAAGTCAGCCGCGCTATCGAAAGTCATATCATAAATTAAGATATTTTCACTTCTAATATGATCAAATATCGATTTAAACAAACATTCAGCAGAGCGCACCTTGTGATGATTATAAACGGTACTTACAAGCATCATTTTATCAAATACAATTTCTTCAAGGGTAGACACTCCGCTAAAATCGATAGTTAACCTTTTCTTACCGTCAATTTCGATTAAATCTAATGTGTGAAATAACCTATCCAAGTCTAAAATCATCTGTATACCCGTAAAATGGGAGTCTCTTTGGATATAGTCCAACTTATCTGCATCGAACGCACCATTGATAATTTCTACCCAAAAGGCCTTTAAAGGGTCTGATATATAGCCGATAATCATTTGACCTATTAAATCCAAATCGAGAGAAATGCCATAGATAAGTTCAACTTGAGTGGAAAAGAAATCCTTAAAAGCAGGACTAGTTACGATTAGATATGAAAGGATTTCATGAGGTTTAGAATCGCCGTATAGTGTTTTATTACTTTGCCGTTCTGCTAACATATCATCAAATTTACCATGTATTTCTTCAGACATATGGGAAAATGCACCATGCCCACAGTCATGAAGTATACCCGCCATGCGTACATGATATCTCAGGCTTTCAAATTCCTCTGGTGATATTGCTTGTCTATTACGCAGTGCATTAACAAGCTTATCAGCAATAACAGTTACACCTAGGCTATGCTCAAACCTATTATGATTACCGGATGGGAATACTAGTGGGACAACATCAACCTGACTGATTCGACGTAATCGTTGAAGCAAAGGTGAATCAAGGACAACCATCTCATGCGGATAAAAGATATTAGTCCCTAAGATAGAATCATGAATAACCTTGGGGGAATTAATATATGAACGTGTATATCCATCAAGCTGTTGCTCTACATACAAGTTAACTTTGTCACCTAATTTTTCCACTTAAGCCACCAAACCTAATGAGAATATAACAAATTATTAAATTCGTCAGCCATATCCTGGAGCGTTTGTTGTTCTGAAGAATCGAATTTCTTTATAGATCGGGATAAGAACTCCTTCTTCAAATGATATTCTTCATAGCGGGGATTAGGAGTTGCCAACAAAGATGATGTTTCCAGTCTAGATAACACTTGATCCAGTAAATCAGAAAAAGGAGTAATGCCAGATATATCGAAATAAAAGGCATCCAAATACTTTCCCCATACTTGGTTTTTAATCGACAACTCATATATGCTCTGATGGATTTTACTTGGGTCTTTAATAATGCTATCGCCCTTTGTCTTGGCAAGAATAGCCATTATAACATCATCGGGTCTTTGTTTCTTGCTCAAGGTTTCCTTTAACTCGGCGATTTTGGACATCCGAGACACCTCCCTTTAGTTTACTATACTACGTAAATGAGCGATTCCCTCTATTTTCTGTTAAAATTTATAACTATTGCTACTGTTTATTGGTGGGAAATATGTTTGTTATCTATACTATCATCGTATTAATATAATAATATGCTTAATATCTTACCCAGAACAATACCTTAACAAACAATGGCGTAGTAAAGTAGCGTTTATCTACTTGCAGTACCAGCAACTACAAAATGGGGGCGCGGTTGAATTCTTTTCTGGGGGTAATTTGGCGCTTTTTACTGGTTTAGGAGAATGTAAATAGAAGTGTCTGGTGATGGTTAAACGGGTCGTAAACGTTATCTCAGTGTAGAGACTATGCTGCGCCGTTTGTATGCTAAAACGGAGAAAAGTCTGAAGGAATTATGGTGACTACGACAAGGCCATTCTTAGAGATTCAGGGATAAATGTTATTACAAGGTTATCCAGAAGGAGATAAGACATTACTGGGCGGTTGTTGATGGTTACATAATTTGGTATATAATAGTGTAAGGATATATTTAGTATTTCATATAGAGGAGAATAGCATTGCGAAGGATAGAGGAGATAGAAAGCCTTCTAAATGAACTGGAAAATAGAATTGCAGATGAGCTCGAAGACCAGGACTTGGACTTTAAGGAATGGATCTTTCGCAGTTTTAATGATTCCATAAGTATGGTTGTAGATATGGCAATATGCATGGCCAATGGCGGTGGTGGGACAATTGTATTTGGAATCAAGGATAGAGTTACAGGCAGGGCTAAGGCAATTATTGGCGTACCGCCTGAGGTGGATGTTAACAAACTTAAACAGGCAGTCTATGATAGAACTGATCCCAAGTTAACCCCGGTATTTGAGGAACTGCGTGTACCTGAAGGAACAGGGCGAATAATAGTGATGCAAGTACACCAAGGTCTTCCGCCCTATACAGATACATCAGGTGCTGGCAAGATTAGGATAGGGAAGGACTGTCAGCCCCTAACGGGAACTATGCGCAGAAGAATACTTGTTGAAACTGGCGATACTGATTACACTGCGGAACAAGTCAGCGGTAATGACCAGATGCAAGTATCAAGTGTCGCAGTGGATTATTTGCGTAATATTGCAAGGCATGAACAGGCACCGGAGGATATCCTAAAAACCGATGACATCGAATTTCTTACTGCAATAGGCCTTATTCAGAGAGGACGAGTCACCCGAGCAGGATTGTTGCTGGCAGGATCGGAAGAGGCTATTAAGAGGGAGATACCGTCTTATGCCTGGACTTACCTTAAGATGAAGGATGAAACGAATTATGTTGATCGCATTGACGGGAAAGAAGCATTATCTATCGCAATAGCCAAGATAATGGATAGAATAATGGCTAGCAACCCTATAACCACGCTTGAATATGGGATGTTTCATTTTGAATACCGCACATACCCTGAGATTGCTATCCGGGAAGCATTGATGAATGCTTTTAGTCATGCGGATTACAGAATGAGCGCACCTATTATTGTAAAGCAGTATCCGGATAGACTGGAGATATCAAACCCGGGAGGTTTTATAGGTGGCATTACCCCGAATAATATCCTGCATCATCAGCCGGTATCAAGAAACCCGCATTTGGTAGAAGTTCTGACCCGCCTTCGATTGGTAAATCGAAGTAATCTGGGTATCCCCAGGATATACCGGGCAATGATGATGGAAGGGAAACACCCTCCGCTAATAGATGAGCAGGGAGATGCAGTTAAAATTACTCTGCTGGCATGTAAATTTACCGCACCATTTCGAGCTTTTGTTGCAGAAGAGGAGCAGGCAGGAAGGGATATTAGCATTGATCATATGTTAATTCTGCAATATTTAATCCAGCATCCGGAAATTGATACATCCACAGCGGCCCACATCTCCTATAGAAAAGAGGAAGAAGCTCGCCGGGTTTTAAGCAGTATGGAAAGCGAAAGGGGTTACCTGGAGAGAGGCGGAACTGGACGAGGAACCTACTGGCTAATATCCAGGAAATTGCACAACAGGCTAATGACCACAGGTGATTTTGATAACAGACAGCGTACCGACTGGGATGCAGCAAAGACGAGGGTACTGAGTATTCTTATACAACGTGCAAAATGTGGTGAAAAGGGCTTATCTAATTCGGAGATTAGGCAGATAACCATGCTTAGCCGTTATCAGGTCATAAGATTAATGCATGAACTTCAGAATGAGAACCCCAAGATATCGTTAAAATCCAGAGGACGTTACTCGACATATAGCTTTGATGACTAAATTTCAATGTGGCTGCAACATTAAAACTAACATTAAATTCTGATTAATGTTGCAATCAATGTTACATGATATTAATTTGTAACATTAAATAATAGCCGGTAAAAAGCATAAGCTTATGAACATTAGAATCATGGGGACAGCAGGTATTGTGAAGGTCGGATATATGGACTTTATGACATATTTTTGGGGACATTTTGGGGACAATTGCATTCAAAAGACCAGCAAAAACGACCAACTCATTAGAAATGGCAATTTAATAAAACCAATTAAAATGGGGGATTGCAAAGTGTGACTAACAGACCAAAACAAGAAGTATCTAATTCACACGGTAGAAGTCGTGGGTTCGAAACCCTCCGCGCCCACCATAAGAAAGCTGTGATAGCGGGACTGTAAAGGTCCCGCTATTTTTACCAAAAGATATTAGGTGAATAAGGTTTTAG
>JAQUXM010000171.1 GCA_028692415.1 Syntrophomonadaceae bacterium
GCTTGACTCGGGCTTAATTGATTCTGGTTGACATTAAGCTTTAGCATGCCCACCTGCACACTGACTTCACCCTGGCTGTTTGGTCCAGCCAATACATATCCATTTTGATGAATGTTGTTAATATGGACATAATCCCCCGGCTTGATTTCACTCAGCGGAAGCCCAGGTTCATGATGATCCGCTAATTTGCTGACACTTAAGCTATTCAGCTTCTTGCGGCTCTTTTCCACTTCATGCCATTTAGGCGGCTGCTCCTTGTCCTTGAGCATTTGTTTTAACTCCTGAATAGCCTGGTTTGACTCGTCCTTGATCTCGCGCAAATGCTGTTCGGCTTCCTGCCGGGCTTTGCCCATAACTTCTTGGCGCTCCCGCAGCAAGCTCTTTTTTTCTTCCTCCAGCAGCAGCCTTTCCTGCTGGATTTCTTCCTTGAGTTTGTCAAGCTCCCGGTTGGAATTTTCAAACTGGCTGCGGCTTTCCTTAAGCTGGCGCAGCATATTGCCAAATTCCATTTCCCGCTGCGGCACCAGCTTACGCGCACGCTGCACCAGTTCGGCCTGCAAGCCCAGCCGCGCGGCAATCGCAAAGGCATTGCTCTGACCCGGCATCCCAATCGTCAGTTTGTAGGTTGGCTTCAGGCTGACCGGGTCGAATTCAACACAGGCATTTTCCACTCTTTCATTTTGATAGGCAAAGTTCTTAAGTTCACTCTGGTGGGTGGTAATAACCACCTTGGATTTCTTGCGCTGCAGTTCTTCCAGGATCACCCGAGCCAGGATGGCTCCTTCAACCGGGTCCGTGCCTGCACCTACTTCATCCATCAAAACCAGGGAATCCTGGTCGGCCTGGCGCAGAATATCCACGATATTTTTCATATGGGAGGAAAAAGTGCTTAAAGACTGTTCTATGCTTTGTTCATCACCAATATCTACATATATGGCCTTAAATATAGAAATGCGGCTGTTCTCGCGGGCCGGGACAAATAACCCGCACATCGCCATTATGCTTAATAAACCAATGGTTTTCAAAGTTACGGTTTTCCCCCCGGTATTGGGGCCGGTAACCACCAAAATATCGAAATCCTTGCCCAGCTGCACATCGACCGGCACCCCGTTTTCACCCAGCAGGGGATGCAGGGCACGGCTAATCTCCAGCACTCCAGAGGTATTTATTTCCGGGCGATAGGAATTGCTTTTATAAGCCATGCGAGCCCGCGCATAGATTAGATCCAGTTCACTGAGAATATCCTGGTTAAGCGATATCTCGCTGGAGAACGCTGCCACCGCCTGGCTCAATTCTCTGAGGATTCTTTCGATTTCTCTTCTTTCTTCCGCCTGCAAGGCACGAATCCGATTGTTGTTCTCCACCACCGGCAAGGGCTCAATAAAAACCGTAGCGCCACTGGCGGATTCATCATGAATGATTCCTTTAACTTCATGGCGATACTCCTGTTTGACCGGAACCACATAACGACCGTCACGTTCGGTGACCAGGGCATCCTGCAGCTTTTTCTGGTTTTCCGGCGAGCGGATAAATTCCTGCAAGTAATTGCGGATACGAATGCGCATGGTATTAATCTGATTTCTCAGGGATCTTAACTGGGCTGAGGCATCATCTCGCAATTGGCCATCTTCCCCCACCGCATCATGAAGCTCTCTTTCCAGCAGCAGGTTTTCCTGGATATTTGAGCATAGCTCCTTTAATCGACGATATTTATTATCTCCCAGCAGCTTGCTGGCCCGGCGGGAGGCGTTCAATATCCGGTATATGTCGTAGAGTTCGGATGCTAAAAGCATCCCTCCGGCCTGGGCTTTGGCCAGGTAGTTATTAACCAGCTTAATACCGCTTAGAAACCCAGGTTCACTAAAGCGCAGGGCTTCCATAGCTTCGCCGGTTTCATCCAGACTGGCCACAACCCGCTCTATATCCATGGAAGGCCGCATTTCATGAATGCGCTTGCGCCCGCCTTCAAAAAAGGCCAACTCGGACAAGCGATTTCTTATCTTGTCAAATTCCAATCTATTTAAGGTTTTCTCATCCATTTCATAATACCCCGCGATTAAAATGCCCTCTGGTAAAAGGTGAAAGGCGTGCTCCGGCCAATTTCTGCTTGAAGAAGGCCAAATCCACTTTGCCCCCGTCTTTTATATCAATCATTGCTTCCTGGTATATCGTAACCAGCTTGCCAACCTGTTCTTCATCTTCACGCAGTGCTTCTATTCTAATACTCTCCGGTTGCAGAGACAAGATCCGCTCCAGTTCCTCGATCAAACATAACGTGCGTGAGTTAAAAAGGTAAAACCGGCAAGCTTCATCTGTTGCAATGGGGAATTGATAGCCTTTCTGGTCCTGTATATAATAACTTCCCTGTTGGCAATAGGCCGGGCATTTTACAGACCCATCCCCCAGCACTTCCCGGAGCATACAAAATTCCGAGGTCACAAGCAAAATCTCGCCATAAACCAACATTTCAACTTTATCAAGATTGTTAAAGCTTTGCAACTGTTTAAAATTAAGTTCTGGAGATAGACATACACCGGTAACTCCCTGTGTTAACAGGAGATCCAGGGCTGCCTGGTTAAAAACATTCAAACTGTAATCTCCCCTGACTTTAAGGCCCCGCTCCAGACAATTATGCAGACTCCCCAGGTTGCCAGCCATTAAGCTTTCCGGCCGGCAATCCAGATAATCCCGGTAGTCCCGGTCCTGAGGCTTTTGAATGCGCGGCAATGCCAGGACTACTTCACAACCGGATAAACGGCCCCGTTCAATTAGTTGCTTAATTTTATCTATTCGTGGAAGCTGCTTGACCACTATTCCATCCAGATGCAGATAAACCCGTCCGGCTCCGGCTTCGATGGCTGCATTGGCTCCGCCAATGCCGGTCACGGCGATACTGAGTATAGTATCGGGTCCAATACCGGCCGATTTTGATGATGCCATAGCCAAATTCTGCTGCCGGCGGGCCAGGTAATCATTTTGCTTCATATTGGTCTTTTGATAAGCCTGCAGACGCAACTGCAGCAACTCTGCAAGAGCCCGGCGGCGGGTATCGTTAATATCACTAAAAGGCACCAGCAGGCCGGTACCGCCAGACACCATGAAGTTGCGCAGACAAAAGGGGGTATTCCCGAGTTTATCTACCTTATCCCGCAAAACCTCATGGTTCAGGGGGTGCTTTTCCGCGGCTTGAGCAGGACTGTGGCTCAATGCCTCAGCCCGGTTGCCCTTTTCATCAACAAACACTATTTTAAGGGGGGCTCCCTCGCAGAGGTAAACTTCAGCATCGACTGGGATTCGCTGTTCACGGGCAGCTTCGATGCTTTCCTGGGCGGCTTTTATCAGCTCAACATCGTGCGTCTTGAACACCCGGTCCCCAGCAGCTGTCTTCCCTCCGAGCTTCAAATTTATAACATCGCCAGCTCCGGCCCGGACCGCTTCCCTGCCTCCCACTTCAAGTTCTTTCACCTGTAGAGCGGTCCCCTGCCCTCGTGAGCCTCTGAATTCCAAGCCATCGCCCAGGCTAATCTCATCCTTCAGATTTATGGAAGTCATATACTCGCGATTTTGCCCCAGTACTTGTCCAATCTCCACCCCCCGGTTATCGGGCCGTTCCATGCTCATAAATGTGGTTTTATCCCCGGTGAAGTGGCCTTGGGTAAAGGTGCGGTTGAATATCTTGAGGAGTTGGTCCTGGTTCTCAGTACCAATCTTCTTTTTCGGGGCAGCAGCCAGATCATCCAAAGCCTCCCGGTAGGCCCGGGTAACTACCGCCACATATTCGGGGCGCTTCATCCGGCCTTCAATCTTGAGGGATTTAATGCCAATAGCCTGCAAGCGTTCAAGTTCGCCTATCAAGCAGAGGTCCGCCGGGCTAAGCAGATAAGCTCGCCGCTCTATATTCGGGAGCTTGTTATGGCTTGATTTGAGAGTATAAGGCAAGCGGCAGGGCTGGGCACAGTTTCCCCGGTTGCCGCTGCGCCCCCCCAAGAGGCTGCTAAACAAACACTGCCCGGAATATGAATAACATAAAGCTCCATGTCCAAAAACCTCAAACTCCATCTCAGGAACTTCACGGCAGACCGTGGCTATTTCATCACAAGCCATTTCCCGCGCCAATACTACTCTGTTTATCCCCTGCCCGGCCAGGAACCGGGCTCCATCCGAATTATGCACGGTCATCTGGGTGCTGGCATGCACCCGCAAATCCGGCAAGATATGGCGCACGGCTGCCATCAGTCCGAGATCCTGTACAATAATCGCATCTACTCCCATTTGATAAAGTTTCCATATATAATCAAGAACTGAATTGAATTCTTGCTGGTCAATCAATGTATTTACGGTAATGTAGACTTTTTTCTCCCGCAGGTGGGCATACTGAAGTACTGCGGCTATTTGCCGCTCATCAAAATTTTCCGCCGACTGGCGTGCACTATAGCTTTTACCGCCAAGATATACCGCATCCGCACCATTGCCCATTGCCGCCAGAAAAGCTTCCCAGTTACCTGCCGGAGCCAGAAGTTCCATTAAAATAATACCTCCCATTTGCAAACAAAAGGCGAGCCTTACTCGCCTTTTATATATTATCATCATATTGTATTTTTTACGTCTCGGCAGGTTTTATGTATCTCTTACTTCAGGGGACTGCCATTCTTCCACTCACCTGCAAAAGCCGGTGTTCCATCTTCATAATAGGAGGTTCCCAGACCTTCTCTTTTACCGTTTTTCCATTCCCCTTCATACCAGAGGTTAAGATTGGCATAGTATA
>JAQUXM010000172.1 GCA_028692415.1 Syntrophomonadaceae bacterium
CTAGGTTTATTAAAACACTTGATCCCTGAACTATTACCAACCATTGGGTTCGATACCCACAGTTCATTTCATGATAAAGATGTGTTCGAACATAGCATGAGCGTTCTGGACTATACCAAACCCAATTTGAGCCTGCGGCTCGCAGCCCTGTTTCATGACATAGACAAACCCCATTGCTTATCTATTGATGCTGAAGGCGAAGGCCATTGCTATGGACATGCCAGCAGCAGCAGTCAGGTGGCAAAGCAGGTCCTGACCCAGCTGAATTTTGATCAGAAAACCATAAACTCGGTAGTGGCATTGATTAAAGAACACATGAATAATTATGAAAGTATCAGCGAACTCAGCTTGAAGAAACTGATTCGCAGAGTTGGCCCGGAAAACCTGGATAATCTCTTTGAGCTGCAACTGGCTGATATCAAAGGTTCTGAACTCTCCGGCCGGGACAAGATTTGGATAATGTCGATTAGAAACAAATGCTTTGAAGTCCTGTCGCGCCAGGAACCGCTGACAACTAATGACCTGTCCATAAACGGCTATGACCTGATGTCCTTATACCCCTCCGGCAAGGAAATCGGCGAAGCCCTGGAATACTTGCTGGACAAGGTTGTTGATGACCCGTCTTTAAATACCCGCGAGCAATTAATGGCTCTATTAAAAGCCCGTCAATAGATGTAAATCAGGCATAAAGGGACAGTTCTACTGAGTTTTTTATCAATTAATCCCGTGGATTGACTCAGTAAAACTGTCCCTATTGTGTCTTTTACCCTTTTATCCTCAGCTTAAGCCGGCACTATCTTTTTGTCCTGCCCCAGAATATGCTCCTGAATCCATTTAACAACAAAATCCAGTATTTCCAGCAAGTACTTACTCTGGCTCTCATCGATCCGTTCCAGGTCAATACTGTTTATCTTTTCGATAAAATCATCATGCATTATTTTATGAGACAGGAATTTGGGATAGCCGATGCTCATCTGATAAAATTCTTCGAATTTAAAATGATATACCGTATATTCCTTGAGTTCCTCCAGTATTTTTACGATTCCATCATATTTGTCGCTGCGCCATTCATCTTTCAATAGGGCATAAGCTCGATCCGCAATCTCAAAAAGCTTCATATGTTGCTCATCAATTTCCTTTACCCCAATACTAAACTCTTCCCGCCAACTTATCATAATGCAACACCTCCTTTAATTTGCCGGCTAGCCTAAAACATCAGCGGCAATTCCATTCACCCTAAAAGTTTGATTATTAAAGCTTAAGGTAATTCTATATATTGGCAAGGATTCTTGCAAACATTTTTTAGAACGGATAGTTATTTTATGGCTATGTCAAAAGGTACGGCCTCTTAAGATGTTTTCAATCGCGTTCAGCCGGTCTCTTCCCAATTCTTTTAGGAAAGCGGCATATTCATGCTGCCATGGCATTTCCCTGCTTATTTCTTGGCAACTTGGTAATGTGAAAGTGCGAGGATCGCTTCTTATCTCCTCCATAAAAACGATCCCGGCCAGTACAGATAATTCAATATCTCCCAAACTGCTGAATAGAGCCCTATATTCGTCACCATATAGGAAGTCCGCTTCCAGCAGGTCAATAAAATCACCTAAAGACTCAATACTGGCCATTATTAATTGGATTTTTTCGTTGGTATCATTGCAATCCGTTACATGATTAAGCAGACTGCGAAAACTATCATCATCCATGCTTTTACCAGCATCAAAAATATAATTGTCTTGACTTGCTTCCGGTTCGTCCAAAATAACCAGATGTTCCAGGCTTTCATTTTGCAAAGCATTTAGCAGTTGAGGTATTAATAGTGTTTTGAACCTTAGAATATAAGCCCTCAACGCTGGTTTATCTATATGAAGCTCTCCCAGCAATGCCCCAATCGATGCACTGATCCGGGCGGAGCACTGCCTGTAATCCATAGCTTTAAACATATCCGCGAGATATTTGCATTGATAGCGGGTAATCCCTAATACATCTGCACTGCCACCGGACATTACGGAGAAAACCGCATTATTAAGCACAATTTCAAAGATGTTAATCAGGCTTTCGCGGTAATTGACACGATACACACGATCATAGTTAAACAATAACTTCTTGATATCGCCGCTGGGAAAGAGCCGGCAAAACTCAGTCTCCAGGGCCAGCTTCTCCAGATACTGTTTGATATAAAAAACCCCCTGTACCTGCATGTCATCAAACAATAGCGGGTAATCGATACTGGCTATGGTATCCTGGGCATTAAATCTCATATCATAGTGATTAAAGAATTGGGCCAGTTCATCTATAGTCATATGATAGGCTTCAATAGGAATATCCAATTTATTCTGCCTGATTTCGTGATACAGCTGCTTCGTATCCTCAAAAGTAACTTCCAGCAATCCAAGCCCTTTAACATAGCTGTCTTTAATAGGGTCTGCAGTAATGGCGGCAATAGCATCCTCCGGTGCCCCCAAGCTCTTTAGAAAGGCGTCAATGGCATACAGCATGGACATCATAATCCTCTGTGCGGTCTCCTCCTTGAGGGAAGTGCTTTCACCCCCGGTATATCTCACTATTGATTCAGCCAGCAGGGCCATAATCTGGTTCTGAATATCATCAAGCTCTCCCTGCGCAATAAGCCCGGTCCGGTATCCTTCTTTCAGGAGCGCAAGCGTATATTGATTGGGATCTAAATACTCATTTTTCAGCAGCGGCTGTTTCGTAATATCAGTATTTATCACCAGCATTGCTCCTTTCGTGCTGATTCATTTTTCTGCATATCGCAACGGTATTTTTGGGCAAACAAGGCCAGTTCCCGGTTCTTTAGAAGCTCAACTGAACCTCGGCAGGAAGTATCAAAGAATTCCTTCATCAAATCTATTAATTCATCATCACCCATGTTGTCTTCCGTTTCATTTTTCATATAATAAAAAATATCGACCAGTTCATTCAGGGTCTCAGCATAATCTGCTGAGCTTATATTGCTTGAAGTGCAAAAGACGGTAATAATCTTCTTAAGTACCTCAATACTCAATTCCACCCTGCCATGGCCGGTGATGGCGCGGTTTCTCGTTTCAATAAGCTCTTGGGCCTGGGCAGTGCTTAACACCAAACCATATTTTTGGGATTCCAGGTTGCATGCAAGCACTTCCCCCATGCTGTATTGTTGGATTTCGGTCCCCATGAAAGAATAGATATCCAGCAGGTTTTTCACGCATCTTCCTCCCCTGTTCAAAATCCTAAAAGCATTTTACACAAACCAGATAAATTTGCTATTTAAGCATCGGAAGAAACTACGGAGAGTTTCAACAAACCGCTGCAACGAGGCAGGAGAGATTGAAACCCTCCGCCTGTTTTGTTATTAGGACCCCGAACGCTTAAAAATCGGGGGAAATCTTTTCACCTCGTTATAAACCCCTTGACATAAGCATAATAATGTGCTATATTTTAATTTTAATATCCCTGTTCGTGAATTATATAATGCCGGGAGCTTGCTGTCAATGTTTTAATGAAGAGTCCATTTCCATGAGAATGAACCAAGCGGGAGCTTATACAATTATTGATTCCAATGCAAAAACCCATGGTATCCCTGAATAGCATTGAATAGAAACGATTGCCTTGCAATTCTGTCATTGCGAGCGCAGCGCGGCAATCTTATTCTGCTTCACACGCAAAGACACTATAGATTGCTTCGCTGCGCTCGCAATGACAGGCTTGAAGGTCGCTTGCCGATATTGTTTTCATAGCAATGACATTATGCTATTGCTCGCAATGCACGATTATTACTTTTTGCAGGGGAATCAATTATTGAGTGAATTAAACAAACGTAATTATTAGCCTTTATACAGTATACACTGCTTAAAGGCTTTATTTATGGTTGCCAGCCCAACGATGTCAGATTTATAATCAGAATAGCAATGCGGTTCAAGGGCGAGCTGTAACAGGAGCGTTTCAAGCTCGATGGGAGTTCAACGGAGAACCGGGGCATTGAGCAAATTAGTATTCATTCTATTGTCTATAATTGCATAGTACGCAGGAAATTTCCTGTGGAGCAATGATGCTCTATGTGGACCAGGTATAATACCTGGTCTTATTACTAGAGCATCTTTTATTTTCTGTAATAAAAGGAGTGTTAGAATATGAATCCTGTTAATCTCAGCCAGTTGTCGGCGGGAGTAGATACTATTTGGGTATTGTTATGCGCAGCACTGGTGTTTTTTATGGAAGGCGGTTTTGCTTTTCTGGAAGCTGGTTTTATAAGCGCCAAGAACTCGTTGAATATAGTTATGAAGGTGTTTACCGATTGCACAGTAGGAATGCTCAGTTATTGGGCTCTGGGTTTTGCCATTATGTACGGTCTGGACAAAGGAGGAGTATTCGGTCATACGGGCTTCTTTGTCAGCGGTGATCTAAACCATATCAAACTAGGTATACCGATCTATGCCTACTGGTTGTTCCAGGCGGCTTTCGCGATGGCCATGGCCTCCATCGTGTCCGGCGCAGTTGCCGAACGTATGAAGTTTGGACCATATATTGTATATACTTTTCTGGCGGCGGCAGTAATCTATCCGGTAGCTGGGCACTGGGTTTGGGGGGCTGGCGGTTGGCTCGGCAAATTGGGCATGATGGATTTTGCCGGTTCGGCAGTAGTGCACGCAGTGGGGGGCTGGAGCTCACTGGCGGCTGTCTTGGTTCTGGGCCCGCGCTCGGGTCGCTATAATAGTGATGGCACTGTTAACTTCCAGCCCCCACATAACCTCCACCT
>JAQUXM010000173.1 GCA_028692415.1 Syntrophomonadaceae bacterium
ATACTTGACGTGTATTCATTTATTATATATAATATTTAACTTGTAATGAGAAGCATAAAAATGGAGGGTGAAGATGGAGAAAAAACTACCGGTTTATTTATCTAAGAAAAATGGAGACCTGTGGCTAACCGAAGATGAACATGAAAGCCTGAACATTAGTTATCGGATAAAAAATATTATCTTCGAAGAAAATTCTCCGTTTCAGCATGTAATGGTCCTGGATTCTTATACATTTGGCCGTATGTTAGTGTTGGATGGTATTGTACAAACCACCTCCATTGATGGACATATCTATAACGAGATGATTTCGCATGTATCACTATGTATTCATCCTGATCCAAAACGAGTTTTAATTATTGGCGGTGGAGATTGTGGAGTGGCTAAGGAAATTTGCAAGTATGACAGTGTTGACCAAATTGATATGGTTGATATCGATAAATTAGTCGTAGAAGCTTGTAAAACGCATTTGCCAAAAGTGTCAGGAGGATTATCTGACCCCCGCGTTCGGTTCATTTTTGAGGATGGGGTTAAATTTGCTCAAAATAAGGAAGATACGTATGATGTAATTATTGTCGATTCATCAGATCCTATCGGACCAGCCCGAGTATTATTTGAAAAGAGTTTCTATCAGAGCTTGTACAAGGCTTTAAAGGGAGATGGCTTGATGGTTTGCCAAAGTCAGTCTCCCATCTTTCATTCAGAAGTAATGAAACAAACGTTTGAACGAATCAGTGAGATTTTTGAAAAAGTAAAAATGTATACAGCAGTTGTCCCTACTTATCCTGGTGGGTTATGGAGTTTTACCATAGGATCAAAGCGTTATATGAATTTCAATCCTGCAAAGCTAAGTCAAAAGGATACATATTATATCAATGAACAAATAATTGAGAGTTGCTTTTCTCTACCTCAATTTATACTTGAACAAATTAAGATCTAACCACCCAACTCATCCCAAAATGGCTTTTTAAGATAACATCCTGCCGTTTCTTTTATTTCCATTACAAAATATCCATTCCAACGGGGCGCAGGTGGAGACGGGCAAGGGAGTTCGCTCGAACCTGAACCCAGAAATGTTCCAGAAATGTTATAGTAATTAATATATTTAACCTCAGCTCAATCAACGGTCCAGGATATTACTAAAAAGAGCCTTAACCGGCTTCAATAAATACCAGGAGCGATGTAGATGGAAGCAGACCGTAGTCAGCTTATGCAAAAATATTTCGGCTACACGGATTTTAAAGACGGGCAGGAGGAGATTGTCAACAGCATCATGAATTCCCGTGATATTCTGGTGCTAATGCCTACCGGAGGCGGCAAATCCTTGTGCTACCAGTTGCCGGCCCTATTATTGCCCGGCCTGACCCTGGTGATTTCACCTCTCATTGCCTTGATGAAAGACCAAGTAGACGCGCTGGACACCCAGGGCATAGCCGCTTCCTTTATAAACAGTTCTCTCTCCCCGGGTCATGTACGCACGCGCCTTTTTCAGGCCGCACAAGGGCGTTATAAACTGCTCTACGTTGCTCCCGAGCGCCTGGCCTCAGAGGAATTCACCAGCTTGCTGCATGAGCTTCCCCTATCGCTCATCGCCATCGATGAAGCACACTGCGTTTCCCAATGGGGACATGATTTCCGACCCAGTTATTTAGCCATCGGTCCCTGGATAGAGAATATGCCGCAGCGCCCCATAATAACTGCCTTTACTGCTACCGCCACCCCTCAGGTCCGGGAGGATATTATTCAACGCCTGGGACTCGTGCAGCCGCAGGTTTTTATAAACAGCTTTGATCGGCCCAACCTGCGGTTTTCTCTATTCAAAGGCGTGGATCGCAGCAGCTTTATCAGGCGCTACCTGCAGGAACACGAGGAGCAATCGGGGATAATTTACGCAGCTACCCGCAAGGAGGTTGATGCTCTCTATGAAGAATTGCAGGCCCAGAACTTCAGTGTGGGCAAATACCACGCCGGCCTGGGCAATGAGGAACGCAACCGCAGCCAGGAAGCCTTTATTCATGACCGCATCCAGGTAATGGTAGCCACCAACGCCTTCGGCTTGGGGATAGACAAGTCGAATGTCCGCTTCGTCATTCATCACAACATGCCCCGCCACCTGGAAGCCTACTACCAGGAAGCAGGCCGGGGCGGAAGAGACGGTCAGGCTGCTGATTGCATCCTGCTATTCCAGGCTTCCGATATCCAGCTTCAAAAATACCTGATCGAACATGGCAACCTGGCTCCGAATCGAATGCAGGTGGAATATGCCAAGCTGCGGGAGATGATCGATTATTGTCACACCCCCCGCTGTTTGCGAGCCTATATACTGAATTATTTTGGTGAAAGCTATCCTACTGACAACTGCGGCAATTGTGATAATTGTCGGGATTATGAGATTCGCGATATCAGCATTGAAGCACAAAAGATTTTTTCCTGTATTTATCGCATGAAACAACAATATGGCAGTAATCTGGTGGCGGCGGTACTCAAAGGCTCACAGCAGAAAAGGATCTATGAACTGGATTTTGATAAACTCTCGACCTACGGCATCATGAGCGAACTCAAGATCGAGGAGATCATGGAACTGATCAACCTGCTGGCTGCGGAAGATTATATCAGCATCAGCAGCGGGCAGTACCCGGTACTCAAACTAACTCCCAAGGCGACTCCCGTTTTGTACCAACGCGAGCGGATCATCGTCAGGCTGCCCCAAGCTCCGGCTGCAGTCTCCCAGGAAAGCAGCATCTTCCAGGCCCTGCGCAAACTGCGCCAGGACATAGCCCGCCGCCAGAACCTGCCCCCGTATGTCATATTTCCTGATACCACCCTCCGGGAAATGTGCAGCCGCCTGCCCCTGAAACGTGAGGACATGTTGCAGATTACTGGTGTGGGTGAAATCAAATTCGAGCGCTACGGCCCGCAATTTTTGGAGCTTATCAAGCACTATGTAGACAATCCCACCTCCTTGGAGGCAACAGCGGAAAATGTAGCTGCGCAAGACCAGCGTTCCAACCGCAAGAGCAAGGACAAGAAGTCAAAACGAGGGAAAACAGCCAAAGAGGAAAAGCAAACCGGTGACTCCAAAGCGAAGAAAACCGCCACCCATCTTCTGAGTTGGCAGCGTTACCGGGAGGGCATCTCCCTGCCGGATATCGCCCGGGCAAGGGATTTGCATTTGACTACTATTCAGGGCCATATGCTCCGGGCCGCCACCGATGGATACCCGGTTAATTGGGAGGACTTTGTCAGCCCGGAACAGGAAGAAAAAATCATGCAAGCCGCACGAGAACTGGGCACATACCGCCTGACTCCCATCAAGGAAGCCCTGCCTGACCATATTGACTATTTTGCCATCAAGATTGCCCTGTTTAAAAACGCCGAACGGCACGATTAGGGGCTTCTGCTCAATAAACCAAGCGGCACATAGTATTTTGAATACCTTTTTCCCTGTTGGTCAGTATAGGTACCTTTTTTATCATTGACCATGACGGTTGCTCTTTTGTTTATATTATAAATAAGCCCTTTAAATTTCTTGCCGTCAATCGTAAAGCTAACCGTATCTCCCACCTTTAACCCGTACTTATGCTGGGCTAGCAGTTTAGTGGTAGGCAGCTTATGATGACTTTCCAAATGCCCGAAAAGATTATTGGCAATGCCTTTAAATCTAGCTTTACTACAATTGGATTCTTTATAGTAGGCTAACTCAACAACATGGCAAAGTTCATGTTCAAAAACCAGCTGCAGGGCTTCGAGACTGTTCTTGGTACTGATGCCGGCAACACTTTTGGGACCTTCAATCACAGCATATTTGAATAAAAGCTCCACACTAATCCTGATTTCCAGAACCAAATCTTCGGCTTTAACCTTAGCCATATTTTTAGGGCTGATGGTTTTCCCGGCACTCTTCGTCATGCGCCGGGAAAGAGAGAATCTCAAGCTGCCTTTGAAATTGTTCTTAAACCAATCTTCGAAAAAGATCTGGTCATACAATCCGAGCAGCAATTCCAAATCGGCGGCAGATATTTGCTTTATGTTCCCGTCATCGATATTTTTCGATGTGCTACAAAGTGCTGCAGCAATGCTCTTCCTTTTAGCACGGATCTCCTTCGCAGAATATTTGGTTTTGCTTAAATCCAGCATAAATATCCTCTTCAATTAACCGGGTTAACTTTTATTCCAGATTGCTTCCACAGCATTTTTTATATTTTTTCCCGCTTCCACAGGGGCAGGGCTCATTGCGTCCAATTTTACGGCCATAAATAAATGCCCTATCATGCTTGGCTCTCCACCTCATAATTCGTTTTTTTCCATAGCCCTTCATCTTCAGGTAACGATTTCTCAACAAGCTCAAATCGTTATTCAAGTGCTCCAAAAAACACTCGTAAACCATTTCAATTTCCTGCTCATCTGTTTGCGGATTATAATCCACTTCGTATTCCCCGGTATAAAGACACACTATTATAATAAACTTGGGCTCCAGAACAGATTTTCCAGGTACTATTTCGGCAAATGTCAAAATAGCCTGATTACATTCACAATCCGGGTTGGAGCAGTACTGGTCATCTACAAAATATTCCATATCTTTATATTTGAATATAAATCTATCATTGTCTTTATCCCCGAAAACCTCGGCATAGCCAAAGCAATGCCCCTCTTCCAGCTCGAGTTCGTCAAACCAGTTTAAAGGTTGCTCCTCATCTTCCTTTATGGCTTCATCAGCCCTGTTCA
>JAQUXM010000039.1:0-4238 GCA_028692415.1 Syntrophomonadaceae bacterium
CCTTGTCATGCCGGTAGATTCTCGTGTACATTTAAGAAACATTTCTTGCTTTAATTCATATATTGGAAATGTACACAGAGATTATTTGAAAAAGGTTGTGAGGAATGTGATAAAAATATCAGACCTCCGGGCAAGAGATGTGGTCAATATTCTGGATGGTAAGAAACTGGGGAATATCATTGATATAGACCTCGATTTGGAAAATGGCAAGGTATTAGGGTTGATTCTTCCAGGACACAGCCGTAAATACGGGATTTTTTCCCGGCGTGAAGAAATGGCGGTACCCTGGAGTAAAATCATCAGAATAGGCAGAGATGTAATTCTGGTGGAAGTTCCGGTGGCTCGGGAAATGGATGCATACCGACGGGATATGCTCTTAGAAGAAGAAAGTTATTAATAATAACTGCCAATGCTTGAAAAGATGCCTTCTTTTCGTCATAATAAGGGGCAGGAATACCTTATATTGAGGTGACAAAAATGCGCTGTCCCTATTGTCACGAGTATGAAAGCCGGGTAGTTGATTCACGCTCCAGTGAAGATAACTCATTTATTAGAAGGCGGCGTGAATGTAATGCTTGCAAGCGGAGATTTACTACCTATGAACGCTTGGAAGAACGCGTCCTGATGGTTGTAAAAAAAGGTGGCAGCCGGGAGCAGTTCTACCGCGACAAAATTTTGAACGGTATCGCCCGTGCATGCGAAAAGCGCCCGGTCAGTATGGAAGATATTGAAAATGTCGTAGCCCAAATTGAAAGAGATTTAAGGGACAACTTCGATCATGAAGTCAGCAGCAAAATAATCGGCGAAAAAGTTATGGACAAGCTGCAGAGCATAGATGAAGTGGCTTATGTTCGCTTTGCTTCCGTATACCGGCAATTTACCGATCTAAATAGCTTTATCAGAACCATAGAACAGTTGAAACAACGCTAGTATTTTGCATTCTAGGGTTCTATTGGCCGGTTTTCCAGCAGGTCGCGGGCATCTTCAACCATCTCTTCCGGTACGGCAATATATACTTCAGCCATAGTACCGACGGCCAAAGGAAACTGGGGAATATCTTTGCGGAATAATTTGGTCGGAATCCCGTAATAACGCAATAAGCTTTCGATTATGAGGTCATCCGGGGGCAATACCTTGCTAATGGTTATCCAATTGCCTTTATAGTTTTCAGCATTAGTTTTAAGAGATTTATCATGATCTTTTAGTATTGAATCTTTATCATCAGAGGAGTACATATATCAACACCTCCTTTTACTATTGTATGATAAAATCTACAAATGGAGAAATATAACGAGGCGAAAATTGTCCCCCGCTTATTTATAGTGGCCGGATTACTATTTTACACAAAGAAAATCGTATTTTTTTAAGGATACTACTTAAAATCAGTGTATCAGAAAATGCCGGTAACTAATAATTTTAAAAGTTATCCTTCTAACATAGGTTAACTATAAGTTAGATCAATGGAGAGTTAAATATGCAAACTCCGAAAATATTAGTAGTTGATGACGAAACCCATATAGTGGAACTGGTTAAATTCAACCTTGAAAAAGAAGGTTACAGGGTAATGGTGGCTTACGACGGCCAAAGTGCTCTGGAAATGGTTCGTGACATCAACCCGGATCTTATTCTATTGGATATTATGCTGCCGCAAATGGACGGCTTGGAAGTATGCCGGGCCATCAAGCAAATACCTGAGTACAACACTATTCCTATTATTATGCTTACGGCCAAGGGCGAAGAAATCGATACCGTTTTGGGTCTGGAGATGGGTGCTGATGATTATATTAAGAAACCTTTTAGTCCCAGAGAAATGGTAGCCCGTGTCAAAGCCCGCCTGCGGGCCTTAAAAATACTGCAGGCAGAGAAAGCCGTTGGGCAAAAGGCCTATATTTTCAAAGAGTTAACGGTTGTTCCAGATAAGTATGAAGCTTTTATGGGTGAGGAAAAGCTTGAATTGACGCCCAAGGAATTTGAACTCTTACGACTGATGGCCTCCAACCCGGGCAAGGTTTTTACCCGGGAGGTTCTCCTGGAAAAAGTATGGGGATATGAGTATTCGGGGGATACCCGCACGGTTGATGTGCATATTAGACATTTGCGCCAGAAACTTGGCGATGATTCAAGCTATCCCGATTACATTGAAACAGTAAGAGGTGTAGGTTACCGCTTTGCGGAAGGTCGGCCAAACACCTAAAAGGGGAAATAAAGTGTTCAAGATTGCGCAAGACCAAAGGACGATGCAGGCAATTCTGACCAGTATGGTTGATGGTGTTATCGTGCTGGATATTAATGCCTGTATTATTCATGCCAATAAGGCTGCGGAAAATGTATTTTTGGTGCGGGAGGGAGGTCTCTTGGCCCGGCACCTTAAAGATATAAGCGAGGATTATGAAATCACCGATATGATATCTGAGGTATTAAGTACCGGCAAAGAGAATTTTACCGAAACCGTCATTAATCCCAGTACTCAGATTTTCAGGGTTCATGCAGTACCGGTTAAAGATCGCAATGGCTGTGTTGAAGGTGCGATTGCAGTGTTCCATGATGTTACCGATGCGAGAAATTTTGATCAAATAAGGTCCGAGTTTGTAGGGAATGTATCTCATGAGTTACGAACGCCCTTGACCTCCATCAAAGGGTTTGTTGAAACTTTGCTTGACGGAGCAATGGAGGACAGCGATACTTGCCGGCGCTTTCTTTCCATAATTGATGCTGAAACCAATCGCTTAACTCGTCTGATTGAGGATTTGTTGACCTTGTCGTCAATCGAATCCCAGGAACAGATTAATTGCCTGAAACCAGTCTGTATGATAAGGTCCATACGTAGTGTGATGAATATTTTTGGCCCGCAGATAAGTGAAAAATGTCTTCATGTAGAGTTTATTTATCCTAATCCTTTACCTTTAATTCAAGCGGATGAGGATTTGCTGGGGCAAGTCTTGATTAATCTTTTGGATAACGCTATAAAATACACACCCCCGCAGGGAAAGATATTCATACATTGCCGCAAGCGCGACAGCCGCATAGTAACCACTGTACGGGATACCGGGATGGGTATCCCCCATGAGAGCTTGCCCCGGGTTTTTGAACGTTTCTACCGGGTGGACAAGGCCCGCTCCCGCAATCAGGGGGGAACCGGCCTGGGTCTGTCAATCGTCAAGCATATCGTTGAATCGCATGGCGGCGAGGTTTTTGTCGACAGTGAGATCGGCAAGGGCTCCACGTTCGGGGTTAGTTTTTTGGTAATATAGGACAAAAGTGGTGGGCCGTAGTAAAACGCTTAAATATGTGCTAATATCTTAGCAACGGTTCCGGCAAGAACCAGGAAAATACGCATTTTTAGGGAGCTTTATAGGGTTATAAAATGAAAAACCTGAGAGATAATCTGCAAACTGTTAAGCAGAATATAGAAAGAGCCGCTTTGCATAGCGGGAGAAAGGCCAGTGAAATAACGCTGATCGCGGTTAGCAAGACCGTCGATATTGATACGGTTAAACTTGCCTGTGATCTGGGAATAAGTGATTTTGGCGAAAACCGGGTTGCCGAGCTTGGCCGTAAAAGGGAGGCCCTGCCTGCTGTCAACTGGCATATGATTGGCCGCCTGCAGAGCAATAAAGTCAAAGATGTAGTTGGCAAGGCTTGCCTTATTCATTCCCTGGATCGCTGGAATTTAGCGCAGGAATTAGATAAACGCGGTCAAGTTCTTGCTCAATCCATACCGGCTCTGCTGCAGATCAACATAGCTGGTGAAGAGCAAAAAGCCGGCATTGCACCGGGAGAAGTGCACGACTTCCTGGATGCCAGTTCCGGGTTAAGCTGGGTAAAGATCTTTGGTTTTATGACGATTGCACCATTATTTGAAGATGGGGAAGCTTCCCGGCCGGTTTTTAGAGAATTATTTCAACTAAAAAAGAAATTTTCCGATAACAGTTATAGAAATGTTGATTTGCGTTTTCTGTCAATGGGAATGTCTCAGGATTACGAAGTAGCTATTGAAGAAGGAGCCAATATTGTGCGGATAGGCAGCGCAATATTCGGGTAATCCGGTTAGGGGTTAGGCGTAAGGAGTTAGGGGTAAAATGTTTAATAAAGAGAGATGCAGAGCATTTCCTCAATAACTCAACTTTCGCAGTTGACCGGTTAATGCGGCAAAGAAACGATTGCTTTGCAATTCTGTCATTGCGATGGCGCTACGCTCGCAATTCTCACGGGTAATAACCCGCCACGATAAACGAAAA
>JAQUXM010000039.1:4338-13121 GCA_028692415.1 Syntrophomonadaceae bacterium
TCAATAACTCAACTTTCGCAGTTGACCGGTTAATGCGGCAAAGAAACGATTGCTTTGCAATTCTGTCATTGCGATGGCGCTACGCTCGCAATTCTCACGGGTAATAACCCGCCACGATAAACGAAAAGCGTCAGACCGCATTTCATTTACGTAATCAATTACCGGGGAAGATTGCCGCGTCGCATACGCTCCTCGCAATGACAAATACGCTAGTTTCATAGCAATGACAACTATATCGTATTATAATTCAACTGCGAAAGTTGAGTTAATAATAATATATAATTCAAAATTGAAATTTGGAATTTTTAGAAATTTATATTAAATGAAGGAGGGCATTTAGAAGATGGGACTTATGGATTCTTTCTGGACATGGTTGGGGGTTGAAAGGGAAGAGGTAAGAGAAGAGCTTATAGATCTTCCGGGTAATGAGGAAACCCAACGCGGACATGGCAATATTGTAAGCATCCACAGCAACAAAACTTTCAAGGTAGTAGTCAGTGAACCGGTGAGTTTTGATGAGGTACAAGTCCTGGCTGATCACTTGAAGAACCGGAAACAGCTTATTTTGAACTTTGATAATACACCCCCGGAAATATCTCAAAGAATTATTGACTTCATAAGTGGAACTACTTATTCTTTAGAAGGCCATAGCCAAGCTCTGGGCAAAAACATTTTTATTTTCACCCCGAGTAATGTGGAGATCGCCAAAGATCATCGTTCTTTGATCAGAAAGCCTGGTTTTACAAATCCTTTTGTAGGTGAGAAATAATGATGCGGGTTCCTGGTGTAATCGGTTGCGGGAAAATGGCCTACGCCCTTTTAAAGGGGATAAGTAAAAACGACGTAAAGTTTATGGATGGCATTCTGGTCAATGATGTGGATGTTGCGCGCAGAAGTCTTTTTCAGCAAGAATTTTCGGTGACTCCGGTTGAACAAAATGAGTTGGTTAAGTCAAGTCGTCTGGTTATCCTGGCGGTTAAACCACAGCAGGTACGGTCTGTTCTGGCCTCCACCCGGGAATTTTGGACTTCTGATCATTTGCTTATATCAGTTGCCGCAGGAATTACCACAGCTACCCTTGAGAATGAAATAGGCATTCATCTGCCGGTGGTTAGAGTGATGCCCAATACTCCTTGTTTGGTAGGCGAGGGAGTACTGGCCATTTCTGGCGGACGGCATGCATCTGCTACAGATGTTCAACTGGTCGAAAAAATGTTTAATAGTCTAGGAAAAACCTTAGTAGTTGACGAAAAATATATGGATGCAGTAACCGCAGTATCGGGAAGTGGACCAGCTTATATATTCCTGGTGGTAGAATCATTAATTAACGCTGCTTTGCAGGTTGGGCTAGATGCCAATATGGCCAGGAATTTAGTGTTAAATACCATTAGCGGTAGCATAAGCATGATCGAACAGAGCGGTGAACACCCGGCAGTTTTACGCGAACAAGTGTGTTCTCCGGCTGGAACTACCATTGCCGGTATTAGACAATTAGAAGAAAACGGCATCCGTAAAGCATTTTTCCAAGCAGTTGAAAAGGCCTATCAGAGATCTATAGAATTAGGCAAGGACAAATAAACAGGGAGGTCAAATAGTTTGGGAAGTTATCAGATAATACAGCTCGTAAATACGGCCTTTAACGTATTGGTCTGGCTGATAATTGGTCGTTGTATCTTATCTTTTATCCCGCATAATCCTTATCAACCAGTAATTAAATTTATCTATGATGTAACTGAACCAATTATGGGTCCATTCCGCAGAATCATACCAGCAGCAGGGGCAGTTGATTTTTCACCCATCATAGCTGTTCTGGCAGTAAGCCTGGTACAGAAAATAGTCATAGATCTGCTGGCGGCATTTTTATAACGAGGAATGTCCCCCGCTTCTTAAGCGGTCGGGTTCTTATTAACAAATGTGGCGGCAGTTTCTAATCTCCCGCCTCGTTGCAGCGATGTGAAAGAAACTGCTCCGCAGTTTCTTCCGATGCTTAAAAGGAGTTTTTAAAATGCAATTCGATGAAGTAGAACTCTTGGCGCCGGCGGGCAAGTGGAGCGTCCTGGAAAAGGTGGTTCAAGCCGGTGCTGATGCGGTTTATTTAGGCGGCAAGGGTCTTAACATGCGCATGTTAAGACCGGAATTCAATTTCTCCCCCCAGGAGCTTATCGACGCAGCAAAATATCTTCATGATCGCAACAAAAAAATCTATATAACCATTAATAATCTGTACTACGACAGCGAACTTGATGAAATTCGCGACTATTTAAGGTTTCTACAGGAAATCAAGGTCGACGCTTTAATACTTCAGGATATGGCTATTGTACAACTCTGTCGTGAACAGAAATTGGATATACCCCTTCATGCCAGTGTGCAAATGGGGATTGGCAGTTCCGCTGCTGCAAAATTCCTTGAAACGCAAGGCTTTGCCAGGGCTATACTCAGCAAAAACTTATCACTGGATGAAATACGGAGTATTCATCAAGACAGTGCTTTGCTCATAGAATACTTTGCTCATGGCGATCTCTGTATCTCCCATACCGGTCAATGCTATATGAGCAGTTTTATGACTGCGGCCAGTGGCAACCGCGGTTCTTGTATTAAACCTTGCCGCTGGAAATACGGTCTGGATGGAGATGGAGCTGGTTCTGAACCAGCGAAATATCTTCTGGCCCACAACGATCTCTGTCTTTATCCTCATCTTAAGGATTTGCTCGAAGCCGGGGTAAGGTCCTTTAAGATTGAAGGCCGGATGCGTGAACCTGATTATGTTGCCCACTTGGTTAAAATATATCGCCAGGCATTGGACCGGGTTATAGCGAACCCTGATGGACCGGCAACTGATGAAGAAGAAGTGCAGGAACTGCACAAGCATAGAATTAGAGATTTTACTACTGGTAATCTTTACCGGAGGACGGGCCTGGAATCGATTGGCAGCAGTGGAGAACGGGAGCCGGTCTTTATAAGTTCGGCGTTTAAATTGAACCGCCTTAAAAAAGAAGATAATCATAATATTGAGGACTTGCCGGCAGTAAACAAGGAAAACTTTAAGATACCAAAACTTAGCGTTAAAGTGGCTAAGCTGGATAGTCTTAAACAGCTCGGTAAATCTGAAGTTGATACTATTATTTTAGCTTGTGAACATATTTCTAAAAATCAAGCTGCCTGGGACAAGAATTCGATTAGCGAAGCTTTAAGCCTGGTCAATGACCGGGATACGGAGATACTCTTGGAGACTCCCCGGATAGTAACCGAGAGTGATTTGCACGCTATAGAAGAACTGAACGAGTTAGCCAGTCTGCCTGGACTAAGCGGTTTTATCGTAAACGATTACGGAAGCATGAAGATATTAAAAGCAAGCGGGTTAAAGCTTTGCGGGGGACCGGGATTAAACGTCAGTAATTCGGCAGCAGCTTACTTTCTGCAGCAAAATGGACTGAGCCGCCTGACCGCCTCTCCAGAGTTGGAATGGTCCCGGCTTAAGGAGCTTTTAGCTTCAGGGATTGATATGGAGCTTATCGTTCAGGGACCGCTGTGCGGGATGGTTACTGATTTTTGCCTGCCCCGGACGTTCAGTGAAGATGAGGACGGTTTGTGTTTATCCCCTTGTCTGTATGCGGATTTTGCGTTATATGATGAATTGGGGCAAAAATATCCCATTAAAACCGATAAAAAATGCAGGAATTATCTATATTACCCGTTTGATCTTTGTCTTTTTGCAGAATTACCGCTGCTGTTTGCGGCCGGGCTAAAGCATATCAGAATAGATGCGCAGTTTTACAATAACGTCATACTTCAGCAAACGCTTGAGATTTACCTGGAGGCTTGCCAGGCAATGGGACAGGATAAAGGTAAGCAAATAGATAGTTTGAATACCTTGCTAGATATCTTTCCCCAGGGTTTGACCAGATCACCGCTTTTTAATGTGAACTAGGGATGGGTGGCCGGAGCAGCTAGACATGCAGGAGGGATAAAAATGATAACTGCCATGGAGATTCGCAACCAGCATTTTAAAAAGTCATTTAGAGGTTATAGTGAAGAAGAGGTTAAGGATTTTCTACTCAATCTTGCCCAGGATTATGAACGCCTTTATAGTGAAAATGCCCAGCTAAAAGAGAATATTCAACGACTGGAATATGATCTGGCCAAGTATCATAAGCTTGAAGACACCATGAACAACAGTCTGATTCTAGCCCAGCAAACTGCTGAAGCCGTTAAAACAAATGCCCGCAAAGAAGCTGAATTAATGCAAGAAGAATCCAAGCGCAGAATTAATGAAATATTGGCTGTTTACCAGGAAGTTATCAAAAGAATAAATCTTTTCAACGTTGAAATGAAGGCTCATTTGGGCAGTGAAATGGAGATTTTGGAAAAGAGCCAGAAAAAGATTGAAGACCTATCGGATTTCTTTTTCAGTAAAGACTTGAAAGATATTATGGAAAACCTGGAGAAGGTCAATACTAAGGAAGCCAAATAATGCTGCGGTTTAGTGAAGAAGATGGCAGACTTCGATTTGAAGTGAGGGTCCAGCCTCGTTCCTCCCGGAATCAAATAGTCGGAGAACAGGAGGGAGCCTTGAAGATTAAATTAACGGCTCCACCGGTGGACGGTGAAGCCAATCAAGCCCTGGTGGCGTTTTTATCCCAGTTTTTCGGGGTAGCCAAAAGAGATGTGCAGATCGTTAAGGGTGAAACCTCCCGCCATAAAAGCGTCTCAATTAATGGTTTGAAATCAGAAATGTTCCTAAAAAAGATCGGCCAAAGCTGACAAGGGGGGCTGACAAGGGGACGGTTCTTCTGACTCAGGCTTCGCCTGAGTCAGAAGAACCGTCCCCTTGTCTCACCCCCTTGTCAGCTCTAGACATTGGCTTCCACTAGATTTTTGCCTTTCCTGGTTAGTATAGATACCAGCATGGATACCAGAATTAAAGCTGCGCCTGCCATAGCACGCTGCGAAAGCATTTCATTAGCCCACAAGTAGCCGGCCAAGGCGGCGAAAAGTGGTTCCGTCGTCAAGACTATGGCAAAACGGGTAGGTGTGCTGTACTTTTGCATGGCATTTTGCAATAAAAATGCCAGAGAAGTTGCAAAGACCGAAGTTATAAAAATGGCTGAAACCAGATTGGCAGAAAAGTGCTGGGGCCAGGGTTCGCAATTGAGTCCGATTATCATACTAACAATCCCCACAAAAAGGATTTGGATTCCAGTAATGGCTACTGGATTATGACGGTAGGAATAACGATCGACAAAGACAATATGAAAGGCAAAACCGAAAGCACAGATTAAAACCAGGAAATCTCCGTAAGCAAGGGTGAAATCATTATTTTTAAAAGACAAGAGATAGAGACCGGCGGTAGCCAGCAGCACCGTAATCGTGGTTTTTAAATCAGGCCGGGTCCGGTTAAGGATGGCATAAATGATAGGTACTAGAACAACACTAATGCCCGTTATAAAGCCAGCATTGGATGAGGTGGTATATTTCAGTCCTACCGTTTGAAAGGTGTATCCCAGCAATAAAAAGGTACCTATTAAGCAACCATACCCCAGGGTTGACCAGCTTATTCTTCTTATATTGCTAAAAGAAAGAATTGCCAACATGATAAATGCCGCTATAAAGCGTATGCCCAGAAACAGAAAGGGGCCAATATCAGCCAGGGCATTTTTTACGATTACAAAAGTAGTTCCCCAGATGCAAGCTACCAGGATCATGCTGAGTTCTGCCTGCAAGCGTTTATTTAATGTTGGCATAATTAAAACCTCAATATTGCAATATTTTAAGCTTCTGAAGAAACTGCGGAGCAGTTTCAACATACTGCTGTAACGAGGTGGGGGATTAACCGCTGCCTGGTTTATCGATAGTAATCCGACCACTTAAAGAAGTGGGGGACATATTTTCGCCTCATTATATGATTCGATAATGAGTACTAAATTATGATAACACAGCTAATAAAAACCTGCTCTTTAAATTCTACCCCTTTCGAGCAAAAGAAGTTATTTCACTAGAAAAATCATTCATATTTACATTCTCTGAATTTATTCGTTGTCGATAGTTTCTAGAAACTGTATAATAAACATTAGTATGGAACGGACTTTAACAAATTAAAGGAGTGATGAGCAGGTGAAGAAGGTTGTAAAGTTGTTGCTGGTCGGAATGCTGATTATGGGGCTCCTGGGATTAGTAGTCGGATGTGGGGGACAGGCCAATGAACCAGCGAATCCGCAAACGCAAGAGAACGCTGCTGACAAAGTCGAGCCAAAGCCAGTGTTGTTGGTTGGTTCTGAAACTACATACCCGCCTTTTGAAATGACCAATGAAAAGGGAGAATATGTAGGATTTGACATGGACCTTATCAAAGCGATCGCTGCTGCGGAAGGATACGATGTCAAAGTATCAACTTTGGGATTTGATGCCTTAATTCCGGCTCTGCAAGCCGATAAAGTTGACTGTGTTATCTCAGCCATGAGCATCAGGCCCGACCGCCAGGAAAAAGTTGATTTCAGTGATCCTTATTTTAAGGCGGGATTAGTAATTGCCGTCCAAAAAGATACTCAAGGTATCAACAGCCGCGAAGACCTGAAGGGGAAAAAACTGGCTGCTGAAGTAGCCACTACCGGACTGGCTGCTTCTCAGGAAATAGAAAAGCAGGATGCCAAAACCCAGGTCAAGGTTTTTGATGCGGTAGGAGAAGCCTTCATGGAACTGGAAAAAGGCGGAGTTGACGCGGTTATCAATGATATGCCGGTAACTGACTATTATATAAAGACTACTGGCAAAGACAAAGTTAAAATGGTAGGCGAGGTATTTTCCGCTACTGACCAATACGGTATTGCAGTCCAGAAAGGTGATACCAAAACCCTTGAGATCATTAATTCAGGTCTTAAAAAAGTTAAGGAGAGCGGCGAATACGACACAATATACAAGAAGTGGTTTGCAATATAAAAAGGTTACTCCAATAACTAAAAGCGCGAGTGGATTCTCGCGCTTTTACTGTATTATCTGCTAGTTTTCTAACAAGGAGGAAAGCTAATTTATGTTGCCGATAGAATTACCGGGTATATTTGCAGTTAATCTCGTAGATCAATTCTTGGCTATAAGAGGATATCAGATCGTAAGCAGTCATATGGGGTACTTGCTGGAAGGTGCGGTATTAACACTTAAGATTACAGTTATAAGTGTTTTCATCGGCATGATACTAGGGCTTATTGCAGGACTATGTAAATTGTCCAGTATAAAGATCCTGAACGGAATTGCTACAGCCTATATTGATTTTTTCCGGGGAACTCCCCTGTATGTGCAAATCCTCCTGATATATTTCGGAATATTGCCGCTGCTCTTTAATGCCGGGGAATTTACGGCTGCGATTATAGCCTGTTCGCTTAACAGCGGGGCTTATATTGCTGAAATAGTGCGGGCTGGAATCCAAGCAGTGGACCGGGGACAGATGGAAGCAGCCCGATCCCTGGGAATGACCAAAAACCAAGCTATGAAACTGGTTATACTGCCCCAGGCTTATAAGATAGTCATACCTCCCTTAATCAACGAATTTATCGCAGTGCTCAAGGACACCTCACTGGTAGCAGTAATATCTGCTGAGGAGCTGACTTTGCGGGGCAAACTTCTTTACTCAACTACCTTTGAAGCCGCCTGGGTTTGGGGTACAGTTGCAATGATTTATTTTGTTATGACCAAACTTCTGTCCATATTGGGGGATTGGGTGGAAAGGAGGATGGCCACCGAATGATTGCGGTAAAAAATCTTCACAAATCCTTTGGCCATTTGGAAGTATTAAGAGGCATCGACTGTCACATAGCACCGAGCGAAGTAGTTTGTGTGATTGGTCCCAGCGGCTCGGGCAAGAGCACCTTTTTAAGGTGCATTAACCAATTGGAGCCGGCCAATGACGGGCATATATTTATTGATGGGGAAGAGCTGACCCATCCCAAAACTGATATTAATAAAATTCGGCAGCAAGTAGGTATGGTATTCCAGCTTTTTAATCTTTTTCCCCATAAAACCACGTTGGATAATATAACGATGGCACCTATCAAGGTTAGAGGAATGAATCAGGGTGAAGCACATGATTTGGCTATGGATTTGCTTAAAAAGGTAGGCCTGCTTGACAAGGCTGACGTCTTCCCGGCCAAGCTTTCCGGCGGACAAAAGCAACGGGTGGCTATAGCCCGAGCCCTTGCGATGCAGCCTAAAGTGATGCTTTTTGATGAACCAACCTCAGCACTGGATCCGGAGATGGTCGGTGAAGTGCTGGCGGTTATGAAAGACCTGGCCTATGAAGGGATGACCATGGTGGTAGTTACGCATGAAATGGGTTTCGCCCGTGAAGTAGGGGATAGAGTTCTCTTTATGGACGAAGGTCTTATTGTTGAAGAGGGGTTGCCGGCAGATATTTTCGATAACCCTCAGAATCTGCGGACCCAGGCTTTCTTAAGCAAGGTCTTGTAATAATTATGAATTATAAATTTGATTCCACTGCAAAAAGTCGTTTTTCGACATTTACACCACTTTATCTAGTATAACAATAAGAAGTTGGACACAATATGTCGCAGTTGACAAACCCGGAATCAGGGTTTTCGCAGTGGAATCAAATTTATTCCCCTGCAAAAAGTAATAATCGTGCATTACGAGCGATAGCATAATGTCATTGCGAGCGATAGCATAATGTCATTGCGAGCGATAGCATAATGTCATTGCGAGCGATAGCGAAGCAATCTATAGTGCCTTTGCGTGTGAAGCAGAATAAGATTGCCGCGCTGCGCTCGCAATGACAGAAT
>JAQUXM010000039.1:13221-14834 GCA_028692415.1 Syntrophomonadaceae bacterium
CGAGCGATAGCATAATGTCATTGCGAGCGATAGCATAATGTCATTGCGAGCGATAGCGAAGCAATCTATAGTGCCTTTGCGTGTGAAGCAGAATAAGATTGCCGCGCTGCGCTCGCAATGACAGAATTGCAAAGCAATCGTTTCTTGCTGCACTAACCCGTAAACTACGAAAGTTGAGTTATAAATTTTGAATTGGAAGAAATGCTATGTATTAGGATGCATTTTCTTAATTACACTGCAAGGATTGGGTATTCCCGGTTCTTTTCATAACTATGGGGTGTGTCTGGGATGAGAAAGCAGAAACTTAGCGCATTAGTCTTAAAATTACTGCGAAACGAGTATCCAAATGCCGGAACGATGCTCAAGTTCTCCAGTATTTTTGAACTGCTCATTGCCGTGGTGCTATCCGCGCAAAGCACTGATGAACAGGTTAATCGAGTTACCTCCGCTCTATTTGCACAATACAATACTCCCGGTGAGATGGCGGCACTTGAACTCCCGGCGCTTGAGGAACTGATCAAAGGGGTGGGAATCTTTCGGAATAAAGCCAAAAATATTAAAGAGATGGCGATCATAATCCGTGATAAGTATAAAGGAGAAGTGCCGGCGGATTTTGATGAACTGCTGGCATTGCCGGGAGTGGGCCGTAAAACCGCCAATGTCATGATGGCTGTAGGATTTGGGCAACCTGGTCTGGGGGTCGATACCCATGTGCATCGAGTTGCCAATCGCCTGGGTCTGGTGCATAGTAAAACTCCGGAGCAGACGGAAAAGGCCCTTAAACAGATGATTCCAGTGTCCGAGTGGAGTGAAGCCCACCATTTGTTGATATTTCATGGCCGCCGGGTGTGCAAAGCCCGCAAGCCTGAGTGTGCCGGATGCGTAGTCGAAAAGCATTGTGCCAGGAGCTTTGAAAAGTAAGCACCAGTGGCAACAAATCCAGCAAATAGTTGTTTTACCCTGGTTGATATGCTACAATTAATAAAATTTTCTGGCAACTAGGGGAATTGCATAGATTTGTATACCTTTCACCCCTTGGGATGAGAGGTATTTTATTATGATACAATCATAAAGAATAAAATGATAAGGTGGTAAGTAAAAATGGCCAAAGGCAAATATGACGGAACCTTGAATCTGCCCCAAACTGATTTTCCTATGCGTGCCAATCTTCCCGCGCGCGAACCCGAGATACTGGATTTTTGGAACAAAATTGACATATATCAGAAGGTACAGGAAAAGAATGCTGGCCAGCCCCAGTATATCCTGCATGACGGCCCTCCTTACGCCAACGGCGATATTCACCTTGGTCATACCTTGAACAAGGTGCTGAAGGATATCATTGTTAAGTATCGTTCCATGACCGGATATGATTCTCCTTATGTTCCGGGCTGGGATACGCATGGTTTGCCGATTGAGCAGCAGGCCATCAAAAGCCTGGGCATTGACCGGCATAAAACCGATGTGCTTGAATTCCGTAAACATTGTAAGGAATATGCCCTGAAATACGTTGATATTCAGCGTGAACAGTTCAAACGCCTGGGGGTCAGAGGAGATTGGCAGAAGCCTTATGTTACACTTGATCCGGAATTTGAATCTATCCAGATCAAAGTATT
>JAQUXM010000039.1:14934-22676 GCA_028692415.1 Syntrophomonadaceae bacterium
ACCGCCAGATGCTGCTCAAGGCCAGCAACATTGAACATCAATATCCTTATTGCTGGCGATGTAAACAGCCGATTATTTACCGGGCTACCGAGCAATGGTTTGCCTCTATTGATGGTTTCCGGCAGGATGCCTTGAACAATATCGATCAGGTAAAGTGGATTCCTTCCTGGGGCAGAGAACGCATATTTAATATGATCAGAGACCGCGGAGACTGGTGTATCTCCCGGCAGCGCACCTGGGGTGTTCCCATTCCCATCTTCTATTGCGAAAGCTGTGGGGAACCGGTCATTACTGATGAAACGATAGAACGGGTAAGCAAGCTGTTTGCCGAGCATGGGTCCGATGTCTGGTTTGCCCGTGAGGCTGCCGAACTGCTGCCGCCCGGTTTTAAATGCCCGCATTGTGAGGCTGCGAGCTTCCGTAAAGAAAGTGATATTATGGATGTTTGGTTTGATTCCGGCTCCAGCCATATGGCGGTGTTGGAAACCCGGAAGGAACTGCGCTGGCCTTCAGATATGTATCTGGAAGGCAGCGACCAGCATCGGGGCTGGTTTAATTCCTCGCTTTCCACCGCTGTGGCGGTTAGAGGAACCGCACCCTACCGGGAGGTTCTGACCCATGGTTTTGTAGTTGACGAACAGGGACGCAAGATGTCCAAATCACTTGGCAATGTGGTCGATCCCCTTAAGATGACCAGGGAAATGGGTGCTGATATTTTAAGGCTTTGGGTGTCATCGGCTGATTACCGCAATGATGTATCAGTATCCAACAATATTATTAAACAAAGTGCGGAAGCTTATCGTAAGATAAGAAACACCTGCCGCTTCATACTGGGCAACCTGTATGATTTTAATCCGGAGACTGACGCAGTAGCATATGAAAAGCTTACCGAATTGGATAAATGGGCCTTGTTGAAGCTGGACAAACTGGTCCGAAGAGTCAGCAAAGCCTTTGATCAATATGAATTCCATGTTGTTTTTCATGCCATTCACAACTTCTGTACGCTAGACCTGAGTAATATTTATTTTGATATCCTTAAGGATAAATTATATTGCTCGCATAGCGCTGATCCTGAAAGGAAAGCTGCCCAGACGGTGTTGTATGAACTTATTAACGCCCTGGTAGTAATGCTTACTCCCATTCTGGCTTATACCAGTGAAGAGATCTGGAGCTATCTTAAAAATCAAGGGAAAGCGGAAAGCGTACAGCTGGCTGATTGGCCCCAGGCTAATGATCTCTATATTAATAATGAAATTGAGGCCCGGATGGAAAAGATTCTAAATCTGCGCGAGGTTGTAACCAAGGCATTGGAAGAAGCTCGCAGCCGCAAGGTTATTGGACATTCCCTGGGCGCGTCGGTAAGCATCTTTGGCAGTGAGGAATGGCTCACCCTTTTACAGGCTACTCCACAGCTGGAAAACATATTTATTGTTTCCAAGGTTAATCTGGGTCCATTGGAGCAGGCTCCGGCTGATGCACTGGCCCTGGGTGAGGTATCAGGCATCAAAGTGGCAGTTAAGGCTGCCGAAGGCGAAAAATGCGAGCGCTGCTGGATTATCGATCTATCCGTGGGAGCAAACACCCAGCATCCTACCCTTTGCCAGCGCTGCCAGCAGGTAGTTGAAAAAATAGAGGTATAGGAGGCTTGAGCGTGGAAGAAGGGAAACGCTTAATTATTACGGTCCTGGGCTATGACCGGGTGGGGATAATCGCAGGCATTTCCAATGTGCTGGCTGCAGTCAATGTTAATATCCTGGACATAAGCCAGACTATCCTGCAGGGTTTTTTCACCATGGTTATGGTGGTGGATATTGCCCAGAGCAAGGTTGAGTTAAGTGAATTGAAAGAAATGCTTGACCATAAGGGTGATGAACTCGAAATGAAGATAAGCGTGCAGCACGAGGACATTTTCAAGTTTATGCATCGGATTTAAGGCGTGAGGCGTAAGGTGTTAGGGGTGAGGAGTAGAAGATTTTATGTTGATAGGGGCTAGAAGGGATTAGCTAGCTTTAGTGAAAGACATACCGTTATATGGATGAAAAGAGATAAAGGCGGGGGAAGGTTGCGTAAAAAGCCTTTAAGAATACTATTCTGGAATAGTATATATTATTCTTTTCTCAACCAGTAGTCCGGGCTTTTCAGCTACCTTATCAGTGCCAGCGGGCACATCAGTAGTCCCCGTAAGGGGGGAATATCACGGTATGGATTGAACGAAGAAAGACAATTATTACATGGATTTTTGTAGAAGGGGAGAGTTAGCTTTCCCCTTTAATTTTAATAAGGTGGTGTTAATATGCCTTTTAGTATCAGCAAGGATGAGATTCTGGAAACAGTCAACATGCTGCAGTCAGAAAACCTGGATATAAGAACCATTACCATGGGCATCAATATTCAGGATTGCCGGGGCAGCAGTGGTGATGATACCGGTCTTAAAATATATGATAAGATCGTTAATTGTGCCCGTAATCTGGTCAAAGTCGGGGATGATATCGAGAAAGAGTATGGAATACCGGTTATCAACAAAAGAGTATCGGTGACCCCGGTGGCCATGGTAGCCGATGGTCTTTCCCGGGATGAAATGGTGAAGGTGGGCTGCTGGCTGGATAAAGCGGCGGCTGAAGTGGGGGTAAATTTTCTGGGGGGATTTTCAGCCCTGGTACATAAAGGCTTTACCCGGGGCGATCAGGCCTTGATTCAAGCTATTCCTGAGACTTTGGCCATAACCGAAAGGGTATGCTCCTCCATTAACCTGGCTACTACCAAAGCTGGCATAAACATGGATGCGGTATATTTGATGGGTCAAATCATCAAGCAGACTGCGGAATTAACTGCGGATCGAGATGGCTTAGGTTGTGCCAAACTGGTGGTTTTCTGTAATGCCGCTGAAGACAACCCTTTTATGGCAGGAGCCTTCCACGGTCCCGGTGAACCGGAAACAACTATCAATATTGGTATCAGCGGTCCCGGTGTGGTATTAAACACGGTGAAGAAATATCCCTATACCGATCTTGGCGAGCTCGCCAACCTTATCAAAAACACCGCCTTCAAAATTACCCGCACCGGGGAATTGGTGGGCAGAGTAGCTTCACGGCGATTGGGTGTTCCATTTGGTATCGTAGACCTTTCCCTGGCTCCCACTCCGGCCATAGGTGATAGTGTGGCTGAGATACTGGAATCAATGGGACTGGAGCGGGTGGGTACGCATGGCAGTACCGCAGCCCTGGCCATGCTAAATGATGCTGTAAAGAAGGGCGGCGCGATGGCTTCATCGTATGTGGGCGGATTATCGGGAGCCTTTATTCCCGTCAGTGAAGATGCCGGGATGATAAGAGCGGTAGAAGATGGTGCCCTGAGCATTGACAAACTCGAAGCCATGACCTGTGTATGTTCCGTAGGATTGGATATGATCGCAATCCCCGGCGATACTCCTGCTGCAACCATATCCGCAATAATCGCGGATGAAGCAGCCATAGGAATGATCAACCGCAAAACTACAGCCTGCCGCCTTATACCTGCTCCCGGCAAAAGTGAGGGAGACTGGGTGGAATTTGGGGGGCTGCTGGGTCGGGCTCCAGTAATGAAAGTTAATCCCTATTCATCTGAATCCTTCATCAATCGTAAAGGCCGCATACCAGCTCCGATACATTCCCTGAACAATTAATAGTATTTTAATGCTCTTAATTGGAATAATATATATAGTGGAGGGGAATTAATTGGAAAAGGAACCCGGAAAGAATGAGCAGCAGCTCGATAAATTTAGCCAGAAGCTGGATGAAATATCACTAAGCATGGAGAAACTGGGCATAGCCGAATATGTGGAAATGCTCAGAAATCCGCGCCGCCTGTTTTTCATAAACTTTTGGGCTGGTCTTTCCCGTGGTTTTGGGATGGCCATAGGGTTTACCATCCTGGGGGCTATCGTCTTATATGTTCTGCAAAAGCTGATTGTATTAAATGTACCTTTGATAGGTGATTTTATTGCAGATCTGGTTAACATTGTACAGATCCAGTTAAAGCTTAGGTAACCGGCGGAGGGATTCTATAATTACGAGGTGTTGAGTTTGGATTATCGCAGCAGATTATTGGACAAGAAAGCGGAAATCGAACAGGTAATCAAGGAGAAAAGGGAATACCTGATGTTGCCGATCAGTGAATCAATGGATGAATTATCCAATTATGACCAGCACCCTGCGGATCTGGCTTCGGAGGTATTTGAAAGGGAAAAAAATCAGGGGGTTCTGGAATTACTTGAGTTTGAACTGGAAAAAGTCGACGATGCGCTGTATCGCCTGGATCATGGACAGTATGGGATTTGTGATTCTTGCGGGCAAAACATCCCAGCTGCACGGCTGGAGCGTTTGCCCAACACGACTTTATGCGTAAGTTGCGCCAGCAAAAGGCGTGAGCCTTTCCAACGCCCCGCCGAAGAAGACATTATCCCATCGGGTGCCATGTCAGATATGGGTGAGACATTTGAGATAGCCGGTTACGAATTTTACGAGTAAAAATGGATTTGTAGTTTGCTATTGCCTTGCAGCTAATACCCGGTTATATTAAAATGGAAGAATAAACCATAGCGGAACTTATTTAGGGAGGACAGCCACTTTGAAGATTGGAATATTTTCCGACAGCTACAAACCATATACCAGTGGAGTGGTAACCTCAATAGTGACCTTCAAGGAAGAACTAAGTAAATTAGGGCACGAGATATTTGTGTTTGCACCCAGCTATCCGAACTTTGAAGAGCAGGAGGATCAAGTTTATCGCTTTTATTCCCTGCCTGCCCCGACCAATCCTGATTTTTCTCTGGCGGTGCCGGTCTATCCAGGAATAAACATGCTGGTCAAGAAACTGGGACTGGACATAATTCATGTTCATTCACCTTTTACCATGGGCCGGGTGGGTTCACATTATGCCCGTAAATACAAGCTTCCTCTGGTTTTTACCTATCATACGCTTTATGACCAGTATGTACACTATGTTCCGCTGGCCCATGAACTGGCCCGGGAAGTAGCCATCAAATATAGTGTTAATTTCTGCAATCACTGCAATCATGTAGTGGTTCCGAGCCGAGAGGTTAAGGATATTCTAAACACCTATGAGATAAAGACTTCTCTTTCCGTTATACCTACCGGAGTGGCGGTACATAAATTTCAGAATGGGCAGAAGGACTGGCTGCAAAAAAACTATCATATACCGGAAGGCAATAAGGTGTTGCTGTTTGTTGGCCGTCTTACCCGGGAAAAGAACCTGGAATTCCTTATTCAGGCCTTTCATGCGCTTAAGGCCACTATGCCCCATACTACATTGGTTTTGACTGCACAGGGGCCTTTGGAGCATGATCTCAAGAAGCTGGTGCTGGAACTAGGTCTTTCTTTACAGGAGGATGTTATTTTTACCGGGGCACTGCCTTTCGAAACCCTGGTAAATGTTTATACCTCAGCAGACTTGTTTGTCTTTTCTTCACTGACCGAGACTCAGGGACTGGTTTTAATCGAAGCCATGGCTTCGGGAATTCCGGTAGTCGCGGTGGCGGCCAATGGGGTCCAGGATATGGTTGATCATGGCGTTAACGGCATACTGACTTCATGCGATATTCAGGAATTTGCGGGTGCCATACGCTTGATACTGGAAGATAAGCAAATGTACAGCAGTTTTCAGGCCAATGCACTCAAGAAAGCAGACATGCTTTCTGCCAGCAATATGGCTTTGAAAATGGAAGAACTCTATGAAAGCCTTTATGTTAACAGTGCTCCCCGCTACAACCGGATGCTTGATATCACCCGTTGGTTTGGCTAAGTAGAGGCGGCCTGTTTATATCAACAGACCATTCAAAAAGAGTACCCTATGGGTACACGGATGTGAACTCTGTTCACCATTAAGGTAGTGAAGAGCAAGGCTATCTAGAAGCCCGTGATTGAGGCGATTAAGGTATGGGGACGGATCTTCTTCAAGGTCGCGTCCCCGTACAGAGTACGTCGATTGAACGGGCTTCTTGAATAACGCAGCTATTCGCTTTTTTTGATGGCTTGAGGCCTTTTTCTATTTTTCATGGCTTTATAATTGTGTTAGATTATATTAGTAATATGTGAGGCGTTAGGGGGCAGGCGTTAGGAGCAGAAATTCCTGTCTTAATACTATTTTTTTGTAATAATCCCAGCGGTTTAACTTTTAGAGCTTTTCTTAACATAAGTGTTCTTTAGGTTTATTTAAACAAATGATTTGGAGATTAGCAGTGAACAGATTGCGTATAATTACAGCCATTTTGGCAGGCAAACTGCTCATCGTTCTGAGCAGGATGCTGGGCAACCAGGGCACCGATTTCCCCGGGAAGATAGCACTGAGAATCTATCCCCATCTATTACATAAACTGGCTGCCAATATACGATACGGCACTATCATGGTGACCGGTACCAATGGTAAAACCACGACCACCAATATGCTGGCCCAAATATTGCAAAGCAAGGGATTCAGCCTGGTGCACAATCAGGCCGGCGCCAATATGTTATCCGGTATTACCACGGCTTTTATTGCCCAGAGCAATCTTGGCGGCAGTAAGAAATTTGACTATGCTTTGCTGGAAACGGACGAGGCCAATGTCCCTTTGCTGTTGCAGGCAACCAACCCGCAATACCTCCTGATAACCAATTTTTTCCGGGACCAGCTTGATCGTTATGGGGAGTTGGATCATACCATCAACCTGATCAAGCGTGCGGTAAGAGATACCGGAATAAAACTGCTGCTTAATGCTGACGACCCCCTGACCGCCCATTTTCAAAAGGAGGGCAGGCTGGAATGCGGCTATTACGGCTTTGCCGATACCAGCTACGACAGTCTGGAGAGTTCCGAAAGCAGGGAAGGCCGCTACTGTGTCTTTTGCGGCTGCGAAATAGAATATAGACGTTACCATTATGCACAATTGGGCCAGTATTTTTGCCCGGGCTGCCAAAATCATAATCCGGAGCGTGACTACACCGGACATGATTTGGAAATGAGTCCGGCGATTGAATTCAAGGTAAATGAAACCAGGATAGAAAGCCCCTATCAAGGTTTCTACAATGCCTATAATATTCTGGCGGCCGTCTCTCTGGCCAAGCTGCTGGGAATTGAAGAAAAAATAATCCAGCAAGCCATAGTCGGCTATGAGCCCCAGGCCGGAAGAATGGAAAGCTTCAGGATTAAGGGCAAAAAGGTTATATTGCTGCTGGTGAAAAATCCTACCGGATTAAACCAGAGCCTGGCTGCCTTGAACTACGATAAAGCACGTAAGAATGTATTTATTGCTTTGAATGACAATGCCGCTGACGGGCGGGATATATCCTGGATATGGGATGCGGATGTAGAAATGATTGTGAAAGATGAAATGAACATTGAGAATTTGGTTTGTTCGGGTCAGAGAAGCGGCGACATAGCAGTGCGGCTTAAATATGCCGGACTGCCTCTGGATAAAATAAACATCCAGACCGGGCTTAAAGATGGCATCGAAATGGCCATCAATAAGGAAAGCCAATGCAGCTACATTTTGAGCACCTACACCGCGCTTTTTGAATGCCGCAAAATCCTGGTTAAGCTGCAGAAACAATACGGGGGCGGCGAAGAACCGAGAAGACTAGAGGGAGTATAAACATGGCGGATTTTAATATTGCACATCTATACCCCGATCTGATGAATCTTTATGGAGACAGAGGCAACTTGTTATGCCTGCAAAGACGCCTGGAGTGGTACGGGCATAATTGCACCAT
>JAQUXM010000174.1 GCA_028692415.1 Syntrophomonadaceae bacterium
TTCAACCGCTCCTATAATTTGAGTAAAAAGTGGGAAATGGAGGCAGTTGATTTAAATTTTCTGCTTGATGATAGTGAAAAAGAATTATACAATAATGCGGTTCGAGTTCGCGAGCTAACCCAAAAAGCCTGTGAAAATCAGGACTATTCGAGCGCCATGCAAGAACTGGCGGGCTTAAGAGCTTCGCTGGACAGATTCTTTGCCGCGGTTATGGTAATGGTGGATGAAGAGGAAATTAAAGCGGCGCGTTTGGGACTTTTAAAAGGAATAGCCAATAACTGCCAGGTGATCGCCGATTTTAGCAAAATTGTGTGAAAAAAATCTTATATTAAACAGGATTTTTTTAATCGATATAGTATATATAATTTAAGTTGTTTAACCCAAAAAGTATAGCATAATTGGGTGGTGAATATTATCGAACTTAATGAGCGACAAGAAAAAATCCTGGGCATAGTAAAACAAAACGGACCCATTACCGGAGAAAGCATAGCCGAGATTCTGAAAGTAACCAGGGCGGCACTGCGTCCAGATCTTGCGGTCTTGACCATGTCCGGATTTCTGGAAGCCAAGCCCCGGGTTGGCTATACTTTCAAGAGCGGTGGGGTGGATAATGAAATCAAGAGGATCCTTAACCAGTACCGGGTTAAAGATATTCAAACCAAGCCCGTAATATTGAAAGATAACTGCAGTATTTATGATGCTATTGTAACCTTGTTTATTGAGGATACCGGAAGCATCTTTGTGGTGGGAGAGGATAATTACCTGGCAGGTATTGTATCCCGCAAGGATTTTCTTAAAACTACCATTGGGCAGGCGGATATTCACAAGGTTCCGGTAAGTGTAATCATGACCCGGATGCCTAATGTTGTCACGGCAACCCTGGAAGAAACGGTAGTACAGGCGGTAAGAAAAATCGTTGAACATGAAGTGGATAGTCTTCCGGTGGTTAGATGTTTTATCTGCGAAGCAGGGGAGGAAAAGTACGAAGTAGTCGGTAAAATTACCAAGACCAATATTGCCAGGCTATTCCTTGACTTGGCTGGCAAAAGGATTGAGGAGGTTTAGATTTTGACTCATCATTTACCAGGAGTTTTTATTGTATCAGACTCCATTGGTGAAACAGCTGAAATGGTAGTGCGGGCGGCTGCCAGCCAGTTCAATTCAGGTACCATGGAGATCAGGCAGATTCCTAATATTTCCGATACCGATACGCTGGAGGAAATAGTTCACCAGGCAGCCGCCAGTCATTTTCTAATTGCTTATACCCTGGTTATCGATGAATTGGCCGAATTCCTGAAAACGGAAGCGGCCAAGGCTGGAGTAACCTGTGTGGATATTCTGGGACCGGTGATCGATGCTTTCAAAAGCGTAAGTGAGATTGAACCCAAGCGGGAACCTGGTTTATTGCGCAAAGTTGATGAGATGTATTACCGGCGCGTAGAGGCGGTGGAATTTGCCGTTCGTTATGATGACGGCAAAGATCCCCGGGGCATTAACCAGGCGGATATAGTTTTGGTTGGTGTTTCGCGTACTTCTAAAACCCCGCTTTCCATGTATTTGGCGCATAAAAGGATTAAAGTGGCAAATGTGCCTTTGGTTCCCGAAGTTCCGCCTCCGGAGGAATTATACAAGGTGGAACGGGGCAAGGTTATCGGTCTGGTATTGAAGCCGGAACAGTTAAATCATATACGCATGGAACGATTGAAGACCCTGGGATTAAAAGGACAAGCCAGTTATGCCAATCTTGAACGCATTATGGAAGAGTTGGAGTTTGCGGAAAAGATTATGAAAAAATTGGGTTGCCCGGTGATTGATGTAACCAACCGCGCGGTCGAAGAAACGGCCAGTAAGATACTTGAAATCTATTATAGGAGGTTAAGTCATGTCTGAGAAAAAATATGTATACTTATTCGAAGAGGGAAAGTCAGATATGCGTGCACTGCTGGGAGGCAAAGGGGCTAACCTGGCGGAGATGACTATCATTGGGCTTCCGGTTCCGACTGGTTTTACCTTGACTACTGAGGCCTGCAACGCTTATCTGGCCGCCAGCAAGGATTTTCCGGAAGGTATGTTGGAAGCAACCTTTGCTGCGCTGCAAGTTTTGGAATCCAAAACCGCCAAGGTTTTTGGCGATCAAGATAATCCTTTACTGGTTTCCGTTCGTTCCGGTGCCGCCATTTCCATGCCTGGTATGATGGATACCATACTTAACCTGGGATTAAATGATATTTCGGTTTTGGGGCTGGCCAAACTTACCGGTGACAATCGTTTTGCTTATGATTGCTATAGACGGTTTATTCAAATGTTCTGTAATGTGGTCCTGGATATAGAACATGGGCAATTTGACGATATTGTGGAGAAACACAAACGCAAGTTAAGCCTTATATTTGACCATGAAATACCTGCCGAGGAGCTCAAAAGTATTATTGATGAATACAAGACGCTGGTTAAAGAAGAAAAGGGCTTTGATTTTCCCCAGGACGTCAAGACCCAACTGACCATGGCGATTCGGGCAGTCTTTGATTCCTGGAATAACCAGCGGGCGATCGTTTATCGGCGTTTGAACAAAATCGAGGATAGCCTGGGTACGGCGGTAAATATTCAATGCATGGCGTTTGGCAACATGGGTCTGGACAGCGGCACTGGAGTAGCTTTTACCCGTAATCCCTCGACCGGTGAAAAGGAGCTCTATGGCGAGTTCCTGGTCAATGCCCAGGGGGAAGATGTGGTAGCCGGAATTCGAACCCCGACTCCGATTGCCAAAATGAAGGAAGAGCTGCCGGGTGTCTACCAGCAGTTTGTGGACACTTGCCAGAACCTGGAGAACCATTATCGCGATATGCAGGATATAGAATTTACCGTCGAGAAAGGCAAACTCTATATGCTCCAGACCAGAAACGGCAAGCGTACGGCCAAAGCTTCGGTAAAAGTCGCAGTAGATATGGTCATTGAAGGTTTGATTACGATTGAAGAAGCCTTATTAAGGGTGGATGCCGAACAAATCAACCAACTCCTGCACCGGCAGATCGACAACAGTGTCAAGCTGGAGGCCATAGCCAAAGGATTGCCGGCCTCACCGGGAGCTGCCTGTGGCAAGGTGTTGTTTGACGCCGATCAAGCTGAGAAACAGGGCGAAGCAGGAGAAAAGGTAGTTCTGGTAAGAAGTGAAACGACCCCCGATGATATTCATGGCATTATTTACGCGCAAGGGATTCTCACCGTCCGTGGCGGCATGACTTCGCATGCGGCGGTAGTGGCCCGGGGAATGGGCAAGCCCTGTGTATGTGGCTGTGAGTCTATAAAAATAGACGCTCCCAACCGACTATTCAGAGTGAATCAAATAATCGTTAAAGAAGGGGACGTTATCAGTATTGATGGAGCTACCGGCAATGTAATGCTGGGAGAGGTTCCTATGATAGAACCGACCCTTTCCGATGAATTTGAAACCCTTTTAAGCTGGGCCAATGATAATAAATCCCTGGCGGTTCGTGCTAACGCGGATACCCCTCAGGATGCGGCCAAAGCCAGGGAGTTTGGTGCTGAAGGCATAGGCCTGTGCCGTACTGAGCATATGTTTATGGCGGCTGAGCGGCTGCCTATTGTACAGGAGATGATACTGGCCGAAACATTGGCCGAACGTGAAGCGGCCTTAAGCGAGCTGCTGCCCTTCCAACGGGAAGATTTTTATGGAATATTAAAGGTGATGGCACCATTTCCGGTAACCATACGCTTGCTCGACCCACCCTTGCATGAATTTCTGCCGGACCATGAAACACTGCTTTTGGAAATTGCGGAGATGAAACACCAGCAGATACAAGGCAAGGAATTATATGAAAAAGAAGACTTGCTGAAGCAGATACATAGCCTTTCCGAAGCCAACCCGATGCTGGGGCATCGCGGATGTCGTCTGGGCATTACCTATCCCGAAATATATCGGATGCAAGCCCGGGCTATTTTTGAGGCTATGATTCAACTTAAAAAAGAAGGCATTAATAGCTTTACCGAGGTGGAAATTCCACTGGTAATGGATGTTGCTGAATTGTCGCTTTTGAAGGCCGAAATCATGGATGTCTATGCCCAGTTACAGCAGGAAACAGCTTGTGAATTGGATTTTGCGGTGGGCACCATGCTGGAGTTGCCCAGAGCTTGTGTTACCACTGATGAAATTGCACGAGAAGCAGAATTCTTTTCCTTTGGTACCAATGATTTGACCCAGACTACACTGGGATTCAGCCGTGATGATGCGGAAGGGAAATTTATACCCGTCTACCTGGATAAGAAAATAATCAAGGATAATCCTTTTGCGGTACTGGACCGCAAAGGAGTAGGCAGTCTGATGAAAATGGCAGTAGAAAAAGCCCGTGGCGTAAGAAAAGATGTATTGATGGGGATCTGTGGCGAGCATGGGGGAGAACCCAGTTCGATCGAGTTCTGTCACCTGATCGGGCTTAATTACGTAAGCTGCTCTCCTTACAGGATACCGGTGGCTCGTTTGGCCGCAGCTCAGGCCAAATTGAAAAATAGCTAGGCAAGGCAAAACCCCCTGGTATAATCTTACCAGGGGCTTGTCATTGCGAGAAGCGTAAGCGACGCGGCAATCTTCCCCGGTAATTGATTAGGTAAACGAAAAGCGTTAGAGCATTTTCGGCAATGACCGGGGAAG
>JAQUXM010000175.1 GCA_028692415.1 Syntrophomonadaceae bacterium
GATGATAAATGGGGAGTGAGAATATGGATAATAAAGCTATTAAGGCAGAGCTTCTCAAAATGCTGGGTAAAGAAAAAGTCCTGACAGAAGATCTTGATCTAATGTATTATTCCTATGATAGTTCATTTTTGACCAAGCTTGAACCCAGCAACCCGTATGCGGTGGTTATGCCCCGTTCAACTGAAGATTTGCAAAAAATTATGCGTTTTGCCCATGAAAATAATATAAATGTAATCCCCCGGGGGGCTGGCACCGGCGAAACCGGAGGTTGTATCGCGGTAAACGGCGGTATCGTATTGGACCTGTCGACTTGGGACGAAATCATTGAAATAGACGCCGCCAATATGCAGGTTATTCTTCGTCCCGGGGTAATTCATGCTGAATTGAATAAAGAACTGGCTAAATACAATCTATTCTTCCCGCCCGATCCGGGCAGCAGCCTGATGTGTACTGTAGGCGGTATGGTTGCCAATAATGCCAGCGGTTTGCGCGCGGTTAAATATGGCTGTACCGAACAGTATATTCTGGGTCTGGAAGTAGTCTTGCCCAATGGTGAGGTCATAACCACCGGAGGAATGAAAGCCAAATGCATCAAGAATGTTTCCGGGCTTAACCTGACTAAATTAATGATTGGTTCCGAAGGAGTTCTGGGTATTATAAGCAAGATTCGCTTGCGCTGCTGGCCCAAACCAAAAGCCCGGGGTATTGCCATGGCGGTGTTTGATGATTTGGATCAGGCCCCGGCTGCGGTTCTTGATACCTATCAGGCAGGAATCCTGCCTTCGGGAATTGAGATCCTGGATAGCTCAGCTATCGAGGCAGTTAACCAGTTTAAGCCGGAAATTAATCTTCCTAATGCAGAAGCAATTCTCCTGTTTGAAGTGGATGGCAATCCGCCCAGTGTTGAATATGAGGGTAATGTAATTAAAGAGGTGGTCGGCAAGCGGGCCCGTAATGTAGAATGGGCTACTGATCCTAAACGCATGGCGGAACTGTGGGAAGGACGAAGTGTTACTGCAACGGCCGCTGCCAGGGTTAGACCCGATGGCAGCCGTGTCTTTGCCGGTGAAGACATCAGTGTCCCATTGGCTCGGGTGGCCGATACCTTAAGAGCAATTCGGGCCTTGGGCAACAAATATGGGATCAAGGTGGTCAATTACGGGCATATCGGTGATGGCAATGTTCACACGGCTCCGGTAATTAACCCGGAAGATCCTGCGGAAGTTGAACAGGTTCTTAAGATGGTACATGACATCCACCTGCTGGCTATTGAGATGGAGGGTTCAACCACCGGCGAGCATGGAGTCGGAGCGGTAAGAAGGCAGTATGCCCGGCTCGAACATGGACAAGCCGTTGATATAATGGAAGGCATTAAAAAGGTTTTTGATGATAAAGGCATAATGAACCCTGGCAAGCTATTCTAATCTTGGAAAGGAGGGGTATATTATGGATTTTAAAGAATTACCTCCTGTGAAAGAACAAATAATGAAGTGCGTTCGCTGTGGCAAATGCCGGAGCGTATGCCCGGTATTTGCTGAAATAAGAAACGAAACTGCTGCTCCGCGCGGACATGTATTCATGGTGCAAATGCTTCGTGATGGTAAGGTTGAACCAAGCAGCGAGGTTAGTGAGCGCTTGACTACTTGTCTGATGTGCGAGACCTGCAGTGTTAATTGCCCATCGGGAATTGATATTCACGAGCTTAATGCAGCAGCCCGTTCATATATATATGAAAAAAATCCAAGCATCGGTAAGGAACTGGTTTTTGATACCCTCTGGACCAAACCGAACTGGTTAAAAACCTTTACCAAACTAATGGGAGGCGCCCAAAAAACCGGCCTGCAGACCCTGGCCCGCAACCTGGGTCTGACCAAAATGCTGCCCGGTGATTTATCCAAAGCTGAGCAAATATTAACTTCGGTACCCAAACACCCAGCCCGGCATTATCTTCCGGAGATTAGCCCGGCCCGGGGTGAAAAGAAATACACCGTGGCATATTTTCTGGGCTGTGGCACTGATTTGTTGAACCCGCAGGTAGCACGGGCTACTGTGGATGTTTTGACCCGCAACGGCTGTGAAGTGATTATCCCGAAGGATATGAAATGCTGTGGTCTGCCCCATATTGCCAATGGCAAGATTGATACTGCAAGGCAGTTGGCCGTCCACAATATAAAAATATTTGGCAGCTACGAATACGATTACATTATTACCGATTGTGCATCCTGTTCATCAGCCTTGGCTCATAAAAATATGAAGTTTTTGCTGGGTGGGCTGAAGATTGAAGATGAGGCCCAGGCTTTTTCAGACAAGGTTATGGACTTGAGCATATTTCTGATCGATGTGCTGGATATCAAAGTGCCGGCCAATGCCGCCGCCGATAAATTAAAGGTAACTTATCACGACCCCTGCCACCTGGCCAATGCCCAGGGTATAAAAAAAGAACCAAGGGAGTTGTTACAGCGCATACCGGGGGTAGAGTATGTGGAAATGGGACTGGCCAATCGTTGCTGCGGCGGTTCAGGAACCTACAGCCTCACCCATTACGATTTATCGATGCAGATTCTCGATAAGAAAATGGATAGTGCCATGGAAACCGGTGCGGATATCCTGGCTACCTGCTGTCCCAGTTGTATGATGCAATTGCGCTACGGAGTCAAGCGGCACAACTGGGATGCTAAAGTAATGCACCCGGTTGAACTGATCAGCCAGAGTTATAAGGATGCGGTCGAAAAGAAGGCTCCATAGATTATAAATCGTGTAATCCATACTAAATATTCCATAAAAGTTCAAGCTTTTGGTTGAGGAAAGAAAATATGTTTGGGAGTCAAGTAGGGTAATCTTTCTTACTCTTATTGCCACCTTTCCTCGCCTTTATCGCTTTTATTCTACATTACAGTATGTCTTTAGCTATATTAAACACTCAGCTAAAAATTATTTATTCAACTTTCTTCCCAAAAGAATAGGCTGAAAAGCCAATAATATATAAAAAACCCATATTGACGAACATCGCGAGCTATCTTATATGTCATTGCGAGTGCAGCGAAGCAATCTATCCATCGCCAAGTCATTTTAGATTGCTTCGCTACCGGTCGCAATCTTCACGGGTATTTAACCCGCCAAGATAAACGAAAAGCGTTAGAGCATTTTTCATTTACGCGGCAATGTCCGGGGAAGATTGCCGCGCTGCGCTCGCAATGACAGGCTTGAAGGTCGCTTGCCGATATTGTTTTCATAGCAATGAGGAGATTAGCGGAATGAGCAAACGCCTGATTAAACATATATTTAGAAAAGTTCGCGATGCCAATCTGAAATACCGGCTGGTAGAAGATGGGGACACGATAGCAGCAGCTTTATCTGGAGGCAAGGATAGTTTTACCATGCTCTATTTCCTGCTAATGCTACAAAAATACACACCTTTGAAATTTGAACTCTTGCCGGTTTATATGGATTTAGGCTGGGAAAACGATGTCAGGGCCATGGAGGAGTTCTGCAACTCACATGGCTTATCCTTGATAATCGAAACAACCAATATTGGCCAGGTGGTATTTGAATCTCGCCAGGAGAAAAACCCCTGCTCACTTTGTTCCAACCTCCGGCGCGGAGCGATTAACCGCTTGGGTAAAAGCCTGGGCTGCAATAAAATCGCGCTAGGTCATCACATGGATGATGTGGTTAACACCCTGTTCCTATCCATGCTTTTCGAAGGCCGCTTTAATGTTTTCAAGCCAAAAACCTATCTCGACCGCATGGATATAACGTTTGTCCGCCCTTTAATCTATGTTGCCGAAGCAGAGGTTCGCCAGTTTGTGGACAGTTTGGAGATTAAACCGGTTAAAAACCGCTGCCCGGCTGACGGGCAAACCAAACGAACCGAAATCAGTCAACTCCTGGGGCAGATTGAAAGCTCCTATCCCGGAGCCCGTCAAAAATTCCTCTCCAGTATTGAAAATGTAGGACCAGATAGTTTTTGGCATGGATAAGAACATGTGTTTTTACTTTTATTCTATGCTATAATTTAATGCAAATAGCTCAGAATATGGGAGGTAAGATTCCTTATGAATGAAGAAATCGTACTTAGCAATCGTCAACAAGCAATCTTGGATTATATAAAAGAAAGTATCAAGACTCATGGCTATCCCCCATCAGTGCGGGAAATAGGTCAGGCCGTGGGACTAAAATCAAGCTCCACGGTTCATGCTCATCTGGTCCATTTGGAAGAAAAAGGCCTGCTGCGTAAAGATCCCAGCAAGCCCCGCGCCCTTATCCCTACCCCTGATCCCGAATTAGAAAATGTAAGTGAAACCATAGCTCTGCCGGTAGTAGGCAGTGTGGCGGCCGGGGTCCCGATCCTGGCTGAACAGAACATTGATGCTTATTTCCCGGTTCCCGTTGATTTCCTGGGCAAAGGAAATCATTTTATTTTAAGGGTTAAAGGCGAAAGCATGATCGAAGCCGGGATAATGGATGGAGATTACCTGATCGTCAAGGAACAGGCTGACGCATCCAATGGCGAGATTGTTGTCGCCCTGGTGGAAGATGAGGCTACTGTAAAGACATATTACAGAAGAGATGCCTATATAGAACTCCGCCCAGAAAACTCGACTATGCAGCCGATTATAGTGGAGCAGGTGCAAATTGCCGGCAAAGTCGCCGGATT
>JAQUXM010000176.1 GCA_028692415.1 Syntrophomonadaceae bacterium
CCTACCTTTTCAAGACTATCATACCAGTTTGTTTTTAGCGCGTCCAGTCCCTTTTTGCGAAAAAGTTTTTTCAAATAACCTTACACCCCTGATTTCATGCAGGATCTAAAGTTATGCTTCAGCTCTGAGTGAACAATGATTGAAATATTATGCAATTACTCTCGTGACTACGCATCCATTAATACCTTGGCATGAAATAAATAGGGAATATCGTGTTGATCCATTTATCATTAATGTTGCATCGGGTTGGCATTTAGTGGTGAGAAATAAAAAATTAGCTTGTTCAGAAATAATAATTTGCTTATATTAATGGATATCGCGTTAGCTAACATATTGCATGATAATAAAGATTTGATTCAAATATACAATGAGAAGTAATGAATGGTAGTTGATACGATTGATGCGGGGTGTGAAATCATGTTTTCGGGCTTTTTCAAGGGAGGTCTAGAAAATGAATATTATTGATGACTTCAATGAAATAATGAATTATGCACACTATCGGAATTGGTTGCCGGATTGGGGCGTTGTCAAAGACATATATCAAGCATTTCCGGAGTCTTATTCGGTTTTAACACCGTTCGCATAGGCATATTTAGAAGAGCTCATCCGATCAACAACATCTGAATATGGTATCGAAATACATGATGAATAGGGGAATCCCAAAAGACGTAAAGTAGGTATTAAGTTATTAGAGCTAGCAATTAAAGAAAACAAACACAATTCGGAATTTGTATCAATGCTCGAAAAAATGAAATCATATTATATTTTATCCCAACCGACTGATGGAGGGGATAAATCGTAACAGCGTTGTTCATGGTTATATGCACCAAGGGGTAACCCTTCGTCAATAGCTCGAGTTACAGGACTTAATGCAATGAATGTACAAAGAGCATAAGTCCTGTTACAAGAAGAACTTCCCGGTGTACCCTGTAACCGGCCTTGAACTTTCTTTGTTTCTTTGATAGTATTAATTAAAAGAATCTTTGTATACTTTTAGTTGAACAGCATATACTACCAAAGGAGTAATACGAATTGCTTAAAACGCAAGTAAAAGGGGAAAATCCCATGTTGAAAAAACGTATCTCTGTGTCTCAAAAGCGCCAGATAACCATACCGATTGAGTTCTATAACAGTGTCGGTATTGATAAGGAAGTCGAATGCTACGTCCAGAACGATACCATTGTTATCCGTCCCGTTCGGGAAAGCGGCGGTGAATTTGATGAACAGATCTTAGCTGATTTAATAGGGCAGGGTTTGTTCGGACAAGAACTCCTGAGCAAATTTAAGGAAACACGTCGCCAGATTCGCCCTGCGGTGGAACGCTTGCTTGATGAAGCCCAGCGAGCTGCTCAAGGCGAAGCACCAAGTAATACTTATGAAAATGTTTTTGGCTCGGAGGCAGAATGATGGCGAAACTGATCATTTTACCTCCCGCTGCTCGCTACCTTAAGAAGCTAAAAGAGAAACCGCTCAGAGATAAGTATAAAGCCATTATTGACCAGCTTCTGCTAGATCCGTATTTGGGAGATCCTAAAACCGGGGATCTTAGCGGTGTATATTGCTGCGATATTTTTTACAATAAAACCAACTACGAGCTTGCCTATACCGTTATTGAAGAAAGCGAAGAAACGATCGTTGTTATTCTTGCTGGTACTCGCGAAAACTTTTATGAAGAACTAAAACGCTATATGCAGCACCCTCGTAAATAGTTTCAAGGTCGAAGCTGAGGCCTGTGCCGCCGCTGCCAAGGTCAAGGTTTTTTATGAAAGCCTCCCCCCCGTAAACTCTCCATCCGAGGCCATGAGATCCGATTCCACTATAATTCACGAACAACTTATGAATTATACCAAGGCTATTCCCGATGTTTATCCGGTAGCCAACTCAAATATCTGCCACCATGTTAAAGTTCGTAAGGGAGATATGAATCAAGGCTGGAAGGACAGTGATATCATGGTAGAGGGAACATTTTTTGTTCCCAATGCCGACCATATCGCTATGGAGACAAGAAGCGCCAGGGCAGAGATCCTGCCTGACGGGCAGATAATCATCCATACCGCCTCTCAGGGACCCTTTCCGGTACGCAAGATAATCAGCGAGCATTTCGGAGTGGAAATGGGCAAGGTAGTGGTGCATGTACCCCTGGTGGGTGGGGGCTATGGGGGAAAGGCTGCAGTGGATTTGGAATTCCTGGCAGTTATGGCATCACAGGCGGTAGGCGGCCAACCAGTTATTGTCACCAATACGCGGGAGCAGGACATCGTCAGCTCACCATGCAAGCTTTCCATGGAAGCCACCATCAAACTGGGGGCCAATAAAGACGGCACCCTTACCGCAGGGGAATATACATTTATTGTTGGTACCGGGGCTTATGCCAACTCGGGTCCCCGCATGGCCAATTCCATGGCCATGAACTGTACCGGACCCTACAGGTTGAATAACGTTTGCTGCGACTCGACACTGGGCGGGTCTATGTAAAGGAAAACCCCGAATTCTACATGGATTATGCCGATATAGCACACGGCTACAAGTATCAAAACGGCAATACCGTCGGCAGCCAGATAATAGGGCGGGGAAGCTTTGTAATGCCCCACCTGTCCCCCCTGGACCGGGAAACCGGCAAAGGCAAGCCGGGGCCATATCTCACCCCCGGAGCCCAGGCCGTCGAAGTAGAACTGAATACTGCCGACTATACCTACCGCATCATTAAAGCGGCGACGGTACTGGATGCCGGTAGGGTGCTTAATCCGAAAGCCGCCAAGGGTCTGGTCATGGGAGCCATGGGTATGGGTCTTGGATTGGGGAGCAGAGAATCCTTTGTCTACAGCGCAGACCAGAAGCCCCAAAATACCAGCTTGCGCAACTATAAAGTCATGCGAATCGGGGAGCAGCCTGAATACCTGGTCGATTGGGTGGAAACCCCTAACCTGGCCGGTCCTTATGGAGCACGAGGTCTGGCTGAGCACGGCATTCTGGGCATCCATGCGGCTTGGCCAATGCCCTGAGCAAGGCAGCCGGAGTGGAATTGGACCAGATTCCTATTATTCCCGAGCTGATTTGGAAACAGGAGGAGGAGACCAGGTCATGATCACCTTCGATTTTGAATACTATCGTCCCGACTCGGCGGATCAGGCGGTTCAATTGTGGAATCAACTGAACCAGACGGGAAAGAAGCCGCTCTACTATGGCGGTGGTACAGAAATCATAAGCATGGGTCGAATGGATAACATCTCCGCTGGAGCAGTGATCGATATCAAGGGCATACCGGATTGCCACCGGTTGGAGATAAAGGGAGATCACCTGATTGTCGGCGCAGGGGTAACTATGACTCAAATCCACGAGTCCAATATATTTCCTTTGCTGGCCCTGGCCGGAGCCCGGGTGGCGGACCATACCATTCAGAACAAGATCACTCTGGGTGGCAACCTTTGCAGCACTATCATTTACCGTGAAGCCCTTTTACCCCTGCTGCTGGCGGATGCCGACATCATAATCGCCGGACCCGGGGGGCAGAAGACATTACCGGTTAATAAGGTTTTTAATCAGCGCATGCAACTGAATCCGGGAGAATTTATAATACAGATCAAGGTCTTAAGACCTTTTCTGTCCTATCCTCATATTCATGTCAAACGCACTCGGCAGGATAAGATAACCTATCCACTGGTTACTATTTGCGCCATGCAAGTGGACCAACAGGTCCGGGTGGCCTGCAGCGGGGTGTGTGACTTTCCTTTTCGCTCCGAACCAATGGAAAAGGAACTGAACAACTCCTCCTTGCCATTGGAAAAGCGGGTGGATAACGCTATTAATGCTACCCCCGCTGCTATTCCTGATAATTTTGAAGGGTCCGCCGCATACCGTAGATTTATCCTGAAAAACCTGTTAACCAGCATTGTAAATGAATTGGGGGATAAAGATGCTTCAATTGTTGAGTGAAGGAATCATCGAAATCAAAGTCAACGGAGAAAAGAGACGCACCCTGGTACGGCCAGCCGACACCCTGCTCTTTGCCCTGCGGGAACGCCTGGGCCTGACCGGTGCCAAACCGGGCTGTGAAAACGGAGACTGCGGGGCCTGCACGGTTCTGGTGGACGGATGGCCGATCAAGTCGTGCCTGATGCTGGCGGTTGAGGCGGTGGGCCATGAGTGCTTAGTTCCGTATTAAAAGGCATTCAGCAGGTAACAGCTGAGCGCTTTTTTCTCTGCCCCGGAGATTACCCCCTTATTGATATACAGACTTACTTCGATTTGCTTTCTCAGGAATTTGGTATTATTATTCCTAGCTTTCAAGGGCGCTCTGGGCATCCGGTGCTGATAGACAGCTGTTATATCCCTGCAATTGGGAATGGTGACTACAGTAGTCTGCGCTGCTTCATTAGAGCCCATTACCGGCAAATAGAAGCCTCTGACCCGGGCATCCATTTGGATGTTGACACCATAGCTGACTATGAAAATGCCGGGCTTTATCTTTCCGGGCATTTGGAACTTTTTCCTGAACCCAGACCCGCTCTAACCTGAATCATTTCTGCTGTGATACTGACAGCGATCTCTTCGGGGCTCTCCGCCTGGATCGGGAGGCCTATCGGTGAATGGACTCTCTCCAGATCGTCCCGGCTGTACCCCTCCTCAAGCAGTGAATTATAGATGGTCTCGCGTT
>JAQUXM010000177.1 GCA_028692415.1 Syntrophomonadaceae bacterium
TCTACGCGAAGATTGACTTTATGGACGAGGAAGGGGAAGTAGACCGCAAGCGCTTTTTAATCGTTATTCTCTCGGTTTTTAGCGTCGCACAGATTTTTTATGCTTATCTGAACTTCAATATGTATAAAGCATTGTATATGGATATAGCCCAGGAAAACACCATGTTGACCGCCAGCATTATCCAGAAAGACATTAATTCGGTTATAGCCAAGGGCGTTTCCTACCAGGACCTTTATCAGGTTGAGGGCTGGCTGCAAAAGGTAATAGAAGCCGTACCCGAGATTGATGATGTAGATATTGTCAGCGATCAGAGCGGGAAAATGCTTGACGCAGCAGAGAATACAGCTCTTAACAAATCGGAAGACAAAGAACTGTACCGCTTTAACCTGCCGCTGGTTCAAGATAGCAGCGGGCAGAAAGCGGGAATAAAAACCAGTATCGACATCAGTGTATCCGAAAAATACATTAAAAGCCGAACCACTGAGATTGCGCTGGATTCTTTAACGGTGTTGATTATTGCATTTTTCTTTATGGTTGAAATAACCATATTCCTCCTGCTCATATTGCAGAAGGAGGTTTATGATTTTCGAAAGAAAAACAAGCTGGATATTCAGAATGCTTTGAGCAGCTACAGCCCAGTTGAGTTTATCCGGCCGATGGCATTCTTCTTTTTCCTGGCTTCCAGTATGGCGGTTTCGTATATTCCATTAATGATGAAAGAGCTGTATCAGCCTCTCTTTGGCTTATCCAAAGACGTAGTTCTGGGCTTGCCCATATCCGTTGAATTATTATGTGTAAGTCTATCTATCATAGTGACCGGTTATGTTATCGATAAAAAGGGATGGCGGGCCCCATTTTTTGTGGGCTTGCTATTTTTGTTGGCCGGTTCGCTGCTTTCCGGTCTGGCGTGGAATGGAATCATGTTTGTCCTGGCCAGAGGTGTAGCCGGGATTGGCTACGGGTTTTCCTGGATGGCTATGCGCAGTTATTGCACGTCAGCGCCATCTCTGGAAGAAAAGAGCAAAGGTCTCTCTTCATACAACTCCGGAATATTTGCCGGTTTTAACTGCGGCATAGCGATTGGTGCCATGCTGGCAGACCGGATTGGCTTCTCCAATGTATTTTTTGTTGCTTTGGGCGGTATTGTACTGACCGCTTATTTTGTATATCAATTCATGGAAAAAGGAAGCAGCAAAGCTATAGAAGCCAGCGAAAAACCTGAGGCTGGACTGGGGGCATTTGAATTCCTGAGCAATCCCAGCATATTGTTGTTTTTCGTACTCTTGACCCTGCCAGTGGCCGTATGCAGCATGTTCATGGATTATTTCTTCCCGCTTTTCGGTGCCAGCATTAACCTTTCGACTTCCAACATTGGCCGGGGATTTCTGATTCACGGTTTATGTATTGTTTACCTTGGCCCTTATCTGGGGAATTTTATGGGCCGGGTTTTAGATGTTCGCCGCGGGTCAATTTTATCAGCCCTGATGACAGCCGTTGCACTGCTCATTTTCGCGAAGTTTGGCAGCCTTTATGCAGCTCTGGCGGCCATCCTGATTCTTGGTTTGGCGGACAGTTTTGGCGTGGTGGCGCAGAATAATTATTTTCTTTCCCTGCAGGCAACCGGGCAGATGGGGGAAAGCAAGGCTTTGGCCTATTATAGTATGACCCGCCGGCTGGGGCAGATGGCAGGACCGTTTATTTTTGGGGGTTTGGCTCTGATGGGTGCCGGCATGAGCGTTGGGGTCATAGGCTTGACCTGCCTGGGGATGGTTGCCTTGTTTATGGTGCTGGCCCGTTCCCGCTTTAGTATGTAAGATTGGCGCAGAATATTCTAATGGAGATAAAGAGGCTTTCCGGTTTGGATTTACCCCGAATTATGGAATTGCAAAACATGGTACTTAAAGTGCTTGGCGATCATAGCCTTTATTATGCGCTGGCACAGGCGGAAGTAGAGGCTATGCTTGGCGAGCAGGGACTAAGCCTGGGGATTTATGCTGAAGAACAGCACTTGATTGCTTATGCGGCTGTGCGTTTCCCCGGCAGCGAGCCGGATAACCTGGGCATTGACAGTAAGCTGAACCATGAGGAACTGACCCGGGTAGCCCATATCGAAGCCGGTCTGGTTCACCCGGATTTCCGCGGGCAAAACCTGCAAAAGCTGATATACGAGGAAGCAATCCTTCAGACCAGGATGCTGGGAAGGTTTCGCCATCTTTATTCCACCGTGGCCTGCCATAATTACCCGGCTTTGATTAATTCTCTTAAACTGGGTTTGGTAATAACTGCGCTTGAAACAAAATATGGCGGCTATTTACGCTATGTATTATACCAGGATTGGGCGCAGCCTTTGTCTATAGACCGGAGTCAGGTGTTCAAGGTGGCATGCGGCGACCGGGAAAGGCAGGAAGCTTTATTGGCAGAGGGCTGGCTGGGTTTTGCCTGGGAAAAAAACGAGAACCAAATGCTCCTGCATTACGGCCGCCGGTTCAAGGCATAGATTTTACATACTTTAAGGAGATTTGTAGTTTGCCGAATTCAGATAAAAATTATCCCATGTGGGCTGAAGTGGATTTAAACAGGTTGATACATAATTTGCAAACCGCCAGGAATTTGATTGGGGAGCAAACCAAGATTATGGCAGTGGTCAAAGCCAATGCTTATGGTCATGGGGTGGTTGAGATTGCCCGGACTTTGATTGATAACGGGGTTGCCCAGCTGGCGGTAGCAACTGTTAATGAAGGGGTTGAACTCCGCCAGAATAATATTGATGCTCCGATTCTCCTGCTTTGCATACCTGCATATAACGAAGCGCAAAAAATAGCCGCCTCCCGGCTGACTGCCACCGTGGGCGATTATTCTTTTTCCCGTTGTCTTAATGATATCGGCCGGCAAAAGAAACAGCTGATCAAGGTTCATGTCAGGGTTGATACCGGAATGGGCAGTGCCGGGGTTCTGCCCAAGGATTGCCTGGATTTGCTGAGGTTTTTAGAGGGTATGGAATGGCTGCAACTGGAAGGGATATATACGCATTTGAATTCCGCCTATGGCAGCAATAAAGATCAGGCATTGGAGCAGCTTGCCCAGTTTCAGGGAATATTGGACCAGCTGCCGGCTGCCGGAATAAGCATTTCGCTGGTTCATACCGCCAGCAGTCCGGCTTTGGGTGTGCCGGGCAGCGAGTTTGATATGATAAGGCCAGGCATTATGCTTTACGGTATGCGCTGCCGCAACCAGCATATTGATGATTTGCTTAAACCAATCATGCAGCTGAAAGCGCGGGTCACTTGTATAAAAGAGGTGGAAAGTAATTTTCGGATTGGCTATGGCTGGAATTTCTATACCCAAGAACCCACCCGGATAGCCACCTTGCCTTTGGGATATGCCGATGCTTATTTTCTCTATTATCTGAACCAGGGAGAAGTTTTGATCCACGGACAGCGAGCACCTATTCTGGCCAAGCCCTTTATGGATCATTGTATTGTCGATATTAATCATATAGAGGAAGTTGAAATCGGGGATGAAGCGGTTTTCATCGGGGAGCAGGGAAATGAAGCTATCACGGTGGAAGAGCTGGCCGGCAAATCGGCCATAGGGCCGGACAACCTTGATTTATTGAGTTTGTTGGGGTTGCGCGTACCGCGGATTTACACCGGGCAAAACCATTCCTGATTATAACGAGGCGAAAAGATGTCCCCACTTCTTTAAGCGGTCGGGTTCTTATTAACAAAACAGGTGACGGGTTCTAATCCCCTGCCTCGTTGCAGCGGTGCGCAAGAAACTGCTCCGTAGTTTCTTGCGATATTTGAATTTTGCAAGGCATGAACCAGAAACATAACTGGCTTGATAGCGAGGTATAAATATGCCCATAAGAAAGAAAATATCAGCCCTATGCTTATTGCTTATATCATTTATACTAATCGGAGCAGCGGCGTCTGCAGCAGAACCTGTGCCGGCCAATTCAGCAAACCCCGCAAGCGGGCCTGCTTTTAAAGATCTGCCAAATACCGACGACCAGAACCGGCTTTATATCAACTATATAATTGCCAGTAAAATCATGAGCGGTTTTCCGGATGGTAGCTTTCATCCTGAGCAGGAAATCAGCAGAGCCCAATTGGCAGTTATCATAGCCAGGATTAAAGAACTTCCCCCAGCGGGACCTGCCGGTTTGGTGTTTAATGATGTTCCAAGCGGCCACTGGGCGGAATCCTATATAGCAGCTGCCAGCCAGGGCGGATATATGGAAGGCTTTGCGGATGGCAACTTTCATCCTGATGAGGAGTTGAGCCGGGCACAGGGTATAGCTGCCATTATGCGTCTGGTTTCCAAAACCTTAAATCCCGCTGTCCTGCCGCCTTTGGATGATATGAATGCCTCACACTGGGCGGCGGAAGCAATGGCAACAGCACTGGCTGTTGGTATGATAGAAAGTACTGAAGGTAAGATATTTCCTGGGCAAGCCCTGAGCCGTGGAGAGCTGGCCCGTTGCCTGGCAATTATGCTGACCCGGCACCCTGAATTATACGGGGCAGCTTTGCCCGGCAAGATTAAAGCCACAGCCGGGGAGGTTTTTTTAACCCGTCAGGGAACAGAAACCTTGCTGAGCGGGGAGAGCGAGCTGCGAACCTGAGACCAGGTACGAACTGCTGCCCA
>JAQUXM010000040.1:0-15641 GCA_028692415.1 Syntrophomonadaceae bacterium
TTCAACAAGCTGCATTACTGCAGTCCAGGTAATTAATTTTGAAGTAGAACCAATACGAAAAAGGGTAGTATCGGCATCAACCGGGATCTTATTCTCAATATCTGCCCAGCCGAATCCTTTCTTATATACAATTTCGCCATCCTTCACAAGCGATACGCTTGCATTGGGAATATGATATTGCTCCAGCTTGGATTTCATGGTATTGTCGAAAAAGGCTTCCCAGCTGGTATCTTGAATGTTATCTGCAGAAACCACGGTTGTAGGTATGGTTAGAACAAAGACTATCAAAAAACTAACGAAAGTAATAAATGCAGGATATTTTATTCTTTTATACATTTTTATTACCCCACTTTAATTTTATTTAAATTTACTTTTACTTAGCCTGGCTGATAGTATCACATCATTGGCTGCGCTTGATAATATATCCATTAAATCCTGTATCTTGCAATCTTTGGAAAACAGTCCGTTGGCCGCCATTACCGAAAGTCCTAATTGAAACACTCTCATTTTCAGTAGTATGGTTTTTAACTCATCCACCGCAAACCCTTCCAGTTCAGGGTCTTTTTGCATCTCTTTAATTAATTCAGGTAGCATTTTTTCATCGTAGTCTTTCATGTAGTGATTATCTTTCAGAACCAAATCTCTGAAAAGTACGCTGTATTCCATGGCAAACCTCAGACTTGCCCTCCCCATATCCAGGAATGGGTCTCCCTGGCTTTCCTCGCTTAAAAGCTGTTGACTGACACTTATAATCCTCACTATTACAGCTTCCATCAGCTCATCAAGGTTCTTGAAATTCACGTAGATGGGAGCTACCGAGCTGCCCAATTTGTCTGCGATTTTTCGCATGGTTATATTGTCTATTCCTTCTATTTTTGCTATTTCGAAAGCGGCATCTATTATTTGGTCTTTGGCAAATTTAATCTTAGGTCCCATAACAACACCATCCTTTGTATAATATATGTTATATAACAAACGTTATATAACATATATTATACAAAGGATTAATGTTTGGCAAGGATTTTTTTAAAATATTATGGAAACATAAACTGCTATGGCCAATGATTGCGTGAGAGATAGATAGCGAACTCACTCTATCGGATATGAAGTATCGCTGACCTTGAACATCAACCGTAATCAATCAGTTAAATAATAATGGTTTGGTCAAATTCCTCCATGTTTCCTTTTTTAAGAGAAAATGTTCCCCTGCTTTTTGCCACAAGCTCCCCTTTATCATTTAATATGGTGGCTTCAGCAACTACGGTTCTCTTTCCAGCGTGTATGATATTACCTTCAGCTCTTAACTCGGTTTCTTCCAGAACAGGTGCAAAATAGTTTATGTACATATCTACCGTTACACATGTACGACCAAGGCTGATAATCGCCCACCCCATAGCAGTATCTGCAAAAGCGGCACAGATGCCACCATGCAGCCTTCCCCGAACAGTGGTATATTCTCGCCCTGCATTCATTTTTAGTCCTACTTCTCCCTTTCCCAGATAAGTTAGGCTGATATCCATAGTCTGGTGAATAGGAGCTAATTCCCAATTTTTGCATAAGAAATTGAATAATTCATCATCGATTCCCCTATTTTCAATACTCATATCAGGTACACCTCTATTCTGTCTTCCATTCCGTATCTTCATAGACATCCCACTAATTATATGAAGCGCTCATGGTTATTCATAAAATCTATGTAGACTGTAGTATTTTGTACTTTCGTAGGTGCTTGAGCTGATTGGGGCCCGATCCAGGCTGTACTGCCCTGTACCTGGCCAGGCCAGCAAAATAGGCGAGTGGGAGACAATAATGAATGGCGCGTGTCCGGCTATACTTGGTTCTTGGAGCAAGCCCAGCAATTCGAGTTGATGGCGGGGAGATAAGCAGGAATTCCTATTTGTACTGCGTAATTAGCTAAAGAAATCTCGTGTAGTCATCCTGGTCTTCAAATATTTATTCAGCCGGGTTACACCCCGCATCATTATGTGATAAACACCGGTTGCACGGTTCGCCTGTCTTGCCAAAAAAATACACTCTTCATCCAAGATTACCCTGGATTTAGAATGCTGTCAATAACCCCATCCTTCTGTCACTTGGGGGTAAGAGAGGCTCTAGCGCAACCTCCTATACCCCCTTGGTTTGCTTGAAGAATTATTCTATTAATACTGCTATCAAATAATCAACATTAACGACTAATTGAGGCAATGTCCTCATAAAATTCGATTTTCGGCTGCTCGTCTAGCAGTCCATCGATATTTCTAAGTAATGCTTGAAAATACGGGGTCGAATTATGGAGTTCCAATGCTTCATCATTCTTGTACACTTCATAGAAAAGAAATTGCCCTTTATCATTGGTTGAGCGATTAAGAATATACATCATGGTTCCTTGCTCGTTCTGCACCTCGGGTATCATAGCACTGAGCGTCTGTTTAAGTTCTTCTTCCTTCCCGGTCTTCGCTTTAAACGCGGCTGTCAAAACTATCATTTTCATTCCTCCCTTAATTTTTATTGATACCAATAAACCCCCAGAAAACAAAAGAACCAATATCCTTCTGAAGAAACCCTCAACTGGTCGCTTCAAAAAATACTGGTTCTTTAGAGCCTCCTGTTGTTCAGGATTCTCCATATCCACCCTATAGCAATACATTTAATAATCTTAAATATTATATAACTTTTTTATGGATTAATAAATACTATATACCCCAAGAAGCACGAAGCATGGGGATGTTCTTTTTGTTTAACAATCACCAAGAAGATATATCATGTCATCCTGATAAAAATTATCCTTTAACACTTCGAGCCGAGATCAGCCAGGGAGCTGGAAATGGCTCAATCATGCTTTTGCTGTTGACTCGCGACACCTCTATCAGGACCGCTTCAGTGCGTTCCAAGCCGTTTTCCATAAACAAGGCAGGAAGCGATGTTAGCGTTTCGAAGTCATACGTGTATATAACAAAATCTATGAAGGGATTGATGGCCAAGAGGCTCTTTATTTCACTGCCGATCCTGGGACTTGCTACTATAAACGCAATGTCCGGCACCGGCAGCTTATCCAGGATACCGTCTTCCAGAGAATCAACGATTATTACGTTGGAGAGACCAAATTTCTCAACATTACATTCCATAGTATTCCGATCCCGGCGGTCATATTCCACCGCAATGACACTGCCCTCAGCAGCAATCATGGCGGCCTCCACCGCGATGCTCTCACCTGAAATGATACATATATTATTCTGGTCCCCCAGATTGAGCTTACTTATTATAACCGCCCGGGCTTCCCGGCACACATACTGAACCGAGCCGCAGGCGAAGCGGCTGTTGTCTATACCTATCTGATAATTCGTGGCCGCGTTGGGATTCAGAATCAACATGGCGGCAGAGGCATTAATCCCGCGGTTGATCATGTCTGAGACCCTGTCGTGCTTGATCGGGCCTACTGGATCTGAGCCCTCATTGTACCAGATAACGCAGTCCCCCAGCTCCGCATTCCACATATCGTAGAAGATTTCCGGATGTCCGGCGTCCGTAAAGACTAGTACGGCCCGGTTGCTCATAACGGTTGGGATCAGGTTTTTATTCCTTCCTGTAATGTCCAGCATCTTCAGTTTTGCCAGATTGATATCAACGTTCTCTGAGAAATACCGGAGCCAGGATAAAATGACCTCATTATTAAACATGGTCTGTTCCACAGGCAAAACCTCCTTGTTAACAGTATAATACCATATTTTTTATTAGCAGTCTTAAGCTTTAGTTTTAAGCCCCGGTGCGCTCCAGCAAGCGTTCCCATTTTTGATCCACATAGGCTTGCGCTTCTGCAATCATCCACTCATTGCCTGGCTGGAACATATGGCGGAATCTGCCCTGCGGGCGGAGAAATTCTTCCACGGGTAGCTTTTTCTTCGGTGTATAGCTCAGATGCCACACGCCCTCCTCAACTTCGAAAAGGGGCCAGACGCAGGTATCCACCGCCAGTTTGGTGATCTCCGCCAGCTTGGCCATCGGATAGTCCCAACCTCTGGGACAGGGGGACAATATGTTCAAAAAGCAAGGACCCTCAGTATAAATAGCTTTATAAGACTTGCTGTGCAGATCCTTGAAATTGCCTAGAGGCGCAGTCTGCGCTACGTAAGGGATGTTATGAGCGACCAGGATCTCAGTCAGATCTTTTTTATTCTGTTTCTTGCCCTGCCCCACCGACCCTACCGGTGAAGTAGTCGTGCGGGCAAAACGGGGCGTTGAAGATGAACGCTGGATTCCGGTATTCATATAAGCCTCGTTGTCATAGCAGACGTAGACCATGTCATGACCGCGTTCCATGGCGCCGGACAGGGATTGAAATCCGATATCATAGGTGCCGCCATCACCGGCAAAGGTAATGAACTTGACGGTACCATCCACCTTGCCGCGGCGTTGCAAAGCATTATAGGCCGCTTCCACTCCGGAACAGGTAGCTGCCGAGTTTTCAAAAGCGGAATGAATAAAGCTGTCCATATAGGCAGTGTAGGGATACATAAAGGTGGAGACCTCCAGACAACTGGTGGCATTGACCACCACTGCCCGGTCCTCATTGTTAAGTGCCCGCAGCACCCCGGCCACCACCACCCCGGCACCGCAGCCGGCGCAGAGCCGGTGCCCTCCGGTGAGACGGGCCGGCTTTTCTACTTCCCGTTTCAGGTTATATACCGTGCTCATGCTATCTCCTCCCTTGACCTCTGTCCCATATGGACATATACCGGTCCAGTCTCGCCGGTCGCAGCAATATTCGCCAGCCGGCCGAACACTTTTTCAATATCCTCGACTCTTACATCACGGCCACCCAGACCGTAAACAATATCAATCAGATGGGGGCGTTCCTTCAGTCCATACAAAGCACCGCAGGTCTCGGCAAATAAAGGACCTCCGTTGGCTGAAAACCCCTCGGACTTGTCCATGACGGCCACCGCCCTGGTACCCGCCAATGCCCGGGCCAGTTCCTCGCCCGGGAAAGGGCGGAATACCCTGATTTTAACCAGCCCGGCCTTTACCCCATCCTCGCGCAGTTTGTCAATGGCCGCTTTGGCAGTTCCTGCCGTAGAGCCCATTAGAACCAGAGCCAGCTCCGCATCCTCCATCCGGTATTCTTCAAACAGGCCGTAGTGCCGGCCGGAAATCTTTTCAAACGCCGCTGCTACCTCCAGTATGCGGGCCTTGGCCGCTTTCATGGCCTCGGCCTCCAGGACCTTGTGTTCCATGTAATACGGGCTTATATCGTACGGTCCCACCGCCAGCGGGTTTTCTTTTTTCAGCAGGTAGTGTTCAGGGTTGTATTCCCCGATAAACCTGCGTACCGCATCCGTCTCCAAAAGCTCTATATTTTCCACCGCATGACTGGTTATGAAACCATCCATGCATGCCATTACCGGCAGGCGTACGTTCGGAGTCTCACCGATCGGCATGGCCATGAGAAAATTATCGTAGGCCTCCTGGTTATTTTCGGCATAGATCTGTATCCAGCCCGAATCACGGGCTCCCATAGAGTCGGAGTAGTCGTGGTTTATGTTAATCGGTCCCGAAAGAGCCCGGTTGACGCAGGCCAGGGTAATCGGCAGACGGCATGAAGCCGCCACGTATAAGAGCTCATACATCAGTGCCAGTCCGCAGGATGAAGTAGCACAGACGGATCTGGCTCCGGCAGCCTGCGCCGCAATACACACGGACATCGAACTGTGTTCGGACTCCACGGCTACATACTCGGTATTTACCTCACCGTTGGCCACGTAATCGGCAAAGTATTCGGGAATTTCGGTCGAGGGAGTTATAGGAAACGCTCCCATGACATCGGGATTTATCTGCTTCATGGCATAAGCTACAGCCTCGTTGCCGGAAAGGCGATGGCTCATTTGGCCGCACCCCCAGTCACCATGGTAATCGCCGGGAAGGGACATACTTCCTTGCAGACGCCGCATCCCTTGCAGTGCATATAATCGAAGTCCAGACGTTTCCCGTCCTTCACCGGAATAGCACTGTCCGGGCAGAATGGAACACAAAGCATGCAGTGCTTACATGCTTCCTCATGAAAAATGGGCGTGTCGGTCCGCCAGGTACCGGTATTGAACAAGCGTGCGGTTCCCGGTTCATAGATCTCCCCGCCGGGGGTCAGATCCTGCCAGGGGGTACGTTCGTTGATATCCTTCGCATGAATCATCCTATCTGGACCTCCTCCATGGATTTTTTAAGGGTCGCCATGTTCCCCTCGATGAGCTGGGGCTTGGCAGCAAACTTATGTTTAAATGATTCTTCTATATTGTCTAAAAAACGCCCGGTTTCCAAAACCCCGCTCACCTTGACCGCAGCGGCCAGCATAGGGGTATTCGGAAGGTTTCTACCCAGAAACTCTTCAGAAATACGGCGGGCATCTATGGTACAGACCTTTCCAGCCCATCCCCCCAGTCGGGGGCGCATCTCCTGGGGAGAGCTGGGAGTGTTGATGATGATCGCACCGCCCTCTTTCAGTCCTCCGGTAACATCGACGCTATCCAGCAGGGTTTCATCCACCACCACCACATAATCCGGATAATAAATGTTGGAATGTATGCTACAGCGTTTTTCACTTATTCGGTTATATGCCGTAATAGGGGCTCCCATACGTTCCGGTCCATACTCCGGGAATCCCTGCACAAATTTTCCTTCCAAACCAGCCACATCCGCCAAGAGCAGGCAGGCCATCTTGGCTCCCTGTCCGCCCCGGCCATGCCAGCGAATTTCGACCATATCATTAGTTGCCATTGCTTTTACCTCCAGTCCTTATGGTTTTAAGCATTGGAAGAAACTGCTAAGCAGTTTCAACACACTGCTGAAACGAGGCAACGCCTCGTTATAAAATAACAAAGGCTTTCGTCCCATAAAAGGACGAAAGCCTGAAAGACATTCGCTATACCACCCATTAGTAAATACAACATACCATCATATGCGTTCCCGGTGACGGGGGAAAACCGTCGGAGCCTACTTGATTCCTCGTTCGGTCCGCAGCTCAGGAGTGATTTTCGGGTTCAGACTACTGGTACCGGGCTTTCACCATCCCCGGCTCGCTGCAACGTTCACCTTGAAACGTACTCTCTCCGTCAATGCCTTTGAGTAATATTGAATTACAAATTACTATACAGATTTGATTGGGTTTTGTCAATCGGTGTAACTGATTTTTAAGTTATTACAAGATTAGATTATACCTACCGATTTGTTGTGACTAAAAAAGCACCATTGAAATTGCTTTCAAGGTATCTGTGGTTTCCAATGGTGGAGGCAGAGGAAAACTCTTAGGTATCCAAAACTTTTAGATAATTGTCATGCAGAACATTTCATGATAAGAGCTTTTTCTAGGAAATTATAATCATATATCTTCACAATGTTGTCAAACCCCAATTTAACAATTGTTTGTCTACTTGGTTCTATATCATATTTAATAGTTGCTAGAGCTATTATTAAATGACGGCTATTAGATAATTTTATAAAAACTTCTTTCATATATTCTAATTTTTCTTTTGCACGAGACGTTACTTCTGAGGTATTTGGACTATAGGGTTCTTTAAAGAGAAAGTTATTTATATCTAATTTACTTTCAATCAGTTCAGCTTGTAATTCCTCGATACACTTGTAATCACAATAAAAACAAATATCGAAATTCTTATCTTCACCTATCGGAATGTCATTTTCTAAGACTCTACAATCCACTAAAATACTTAAAGTATTGCTATTAATGTTATTAATCGGACCAATTTGAGAAATTATAAATTCTAATAATTTTCCTCTAAGGTTTCCATCTTTATTAAAATCCTCTGTTAAAAATTCTATAACAAGTTTTTTAAATTCACTATTGTTTTTTTCGTCCATAATTTTAGAATGACTTTTATATTCTCGCTCAATAATTTCATCAATAATTGGAAATCGCCTTTCGTTTTTAACTCTTATGAGTATATGACTTAATGCATTAAAATAAAAAACATTATCGATAATAAAATTGGTCATTCTTGATATAATATGTTGTTTAGGATAGTCCCTTTTAGTCCCGCTAAATTTGTACTTCATATTAATGGTCCTAATATACTTTAAACGGTGCTATTAACAAGGAAGGATAGCCCATCCTTGTAGTCATAGAGCTTATTATTTCTCTAGCAAAAGGCCAACTGTTTACTGGTAATGTGGTTGCCATGAATTTTTCTTGCATTTCATCATCTATAGTTATACTCGATTCGAAATTATAAAGGAGTCTAAATCTGGCATCAATAACAAATGCTTTTCTTTCTTTATCATCAGACACTATTACCTGAAATTTTGCTGATGCAAAAAAGCTGTCTTTAAATATTTTTGATATTCCAAATTCGGGTTCTAGTTTTACAGTCAGATTCCTTGGCTTTGGCAAGTGATAGTTTTTTACTTTTAGACTGTCTAAAAAGATTTCTTCCAAGTCCAAGGATTCAATAAAACTCTTATATAGCTTTGCGTCTATACTCACAATAACTAAGCCTCCTAAATAAAAAAGAGTTGGTTATATATTCCAACTCTTTCGACACCTTATACGTTTCTTCCTTCTCAGTTACTAAAATTTTCTCTTTTTGCATTACCCCTACGTCTCTATCATAGGATTCTTCCCATTCTTGCTTGAGAAGGTCTTTCATATTTTTCAATAAATATAACGGCAATTCATTTACAAAATCAAGTACGTCAATGAAATCTTCGTAAGAATTACAATCTTCAATAAGCATATCAAATTCTTTATCGTAACTATTAGTAACTTCTACAAGAATTTTTTTTGAATAAAGATTTAGCAATTTTAGCGATCTTGTATAAGTTTCTTCATGTTTATTAATATTAATATAACTAAACCAATCTTGTATAAGAGGCTCACATTCTGTATGGTGTGCTTTTATTTTAATGGATTCAAGTTTTTTTTCATAATTACATCTAAAGTCTTGCCAAAGATTTGAAGCTAAATTTTCTTCAATATAACTGGAGTATTTTTCTATAGTATACTTCTTATCGAACATATCACCGTCTCCCAACCGATCAGACAAATTCCATGTCCATTTAATTACTGGTAAATATTGCAATTTGCGATATTGTTTATCCATAATATCACATCCCTCAAACATCGTCTATGCTTTTGTTTACATTATTAACAATATTTGAGAGTTCTAAAATTTATTACTGACTTTTAAAGTTAATTGAGACTTTTGGAGTTGATAAGGGGACAGTTCTCTTGTCATCCTGAATAAAGGAAAGGGCGATATGTTCTAATAAAGTCTACATAATAGACTACTCTAAGGGAAAAATAAAGTGAAATAACCAAGGGAGGCAAATTATTGTGTGCTTTTTATGGATAGACATAGACGACAAACCCTGGCAGGAATACACTAACGGGTTCAAAAAACATAAAGAAAAACTTGATAACGTTAAGGCCAGGGGTGATGTGCCAAAATCAATCCCATCACCTTGTGATTTTGTTTAAGGACTGTATATTCAATAGGTCCGATAGGGATACCCCCGTAGCATGACCCAGCTTCCATAGCGTTTTTATGCGGGGGTTATTGTTTTTTCCTGCCTCGATATCATTGATAACGGATTGAGAAACCCCCGCTTTTCTTGCCAACTGGGCCTCACTCCATCCTAGATTAGTTCGGATAGCCTTTATGTGTTCCCCCAAGCTTTCTGCCAAATCCTAGACCGCCTTTCTGTTTCCTGATTAAGATTCTATCTCTTTGGGGATAATTTTTCAATCTTATATCGGATAATATTTGGGGGTAAATTATAAAGTATAATCTGGATTAAGATAATTAAGGAGATATACGGTGGGTATTGATGAATTAATAAAACTGCATCGAACTAATCAGAAACTAAGCATGAATGCACTGGCAAAAAAGGCCGATATTGCTCAATCAGGGCTTAGCGATATTGAGGCGGGAAAACGCCAGCCTACCTTTGATCTGCTGGAGAAAATAGTTCGTGCTTTGAATTTAACATGGTCTGAATTCTTTCAAGAGGCTAAACCCGATATTTCGCCGGAGTTACGCAATCTCTTAAATAATGCCAGGGAACTAACTCCAGAACAGGTGGAGGCTCTAAACAGACTTATTCGCTCTATGGCAAACCAAAGTGCAAAAAACTAGTTTGATACTCGCTAAAATACTGAACAGAAGGACCGGAATTCCGGTCCTTATTCATTATTAGGGGGTGACAAGGGATGGGGTTGTTGATAACCTAAGCCTTGAAGAATATTACGTGCAATATATTTACTATGCACATATTTTGTATTACAATACAGATAATGATTCATAAAGGAGGGATTGCAGGTGGCCGAGACGACAAATTTAAGTATCCGTATGGATAAGGAACTAAAAGAACAGGCGGAACAGCTTTTTTCTGAATTGGGCATGAATATGACGACAGCACTTAATATCTTTGTCCGGCAGGCTGTGCGGCAGAGGAAAATTCCCTTTGAAATTTCCCTGAATGTTCCGAATGCCGAAACAATAACGGCTATAGAAGAAGCCAATAGAATAAGCCGCGACCCAAATGCAAAACGTTATGCAAGTTTTGAAGAACTGGTAGCAGATGTAAAGAATGAAGTATGAGATTTTAGCAACCGTGAGATTTGCTTATACTCTTTTAACATTCACCTAGAATATTTCATTTATCGGAATCTCCAAACCCTCAAAAAAATACGAGGTTACAGTATCCCCGAGCTTACAGGTAGTATACTCGTCAATTTCAAAGTCCTTAAAGCCATAGACCATAACTGAATGTTTAAAAGGATCGACAATCCAGAATTCCCTGACACCGGACAACATATAAGTATTGAGCTTGTCTACCATATCCTTGGAACGGGTGCTTTTTGATAAAATTTCAACGCAAAGCGTGGGTGTACCCATGTATCGGCCGTTTTCATTAACGTTATTCTCCAAATCGCAAGCTATGAGCAAATCGGGCTGCATTACATCGGGTGTTTTAAGGTCTTTTTTGTAGAAATGAACATCAAAGGGGGCGTAGAAAACCTTGCAGTTTTTGCCTTTCAGATATGACCGCAAATGGATGTACAAATTCCCGGATATATCCTGATGATAAGTGCTGGGTGAAGCTAAAAGGACTATTTCACCGTTGATATACTCCATTCTCAGCTCGCTTTTCTCATAAATCTCCATGAATTCTTCATATGATACCTTCTTGCCCCCATATTGATAATCCAATGCGTTTTCTTTAACTAAAAAATATCGTTCGATTTCTGTGATGTAAGGGGTAATTCTTATGGCCTTTTTGCCGTTTTTGGTGATAACAACCTCGTGGTCATCAATAACATACTCAATGTATTTACCCAGATTGGTTTTTAATTCGGTCGCGGTAATAATTTTTGTTGTATCATTCACATTAACCACCTCGTACGATTACTATAACAAATAGCACGATTATATGCAACTTCATTAATATCGTACGACTATATTAAAAAGACCCGGGGAACTCTGCGTAGCTTGATCAGAAAATCGTCTCACCGTTGAAGAATTTATTAATTTCCCGAATGCCGAACCAATGGCGGCTATGGAAGAAGCCAAGGGAATAAAATAGGTTTTTATATTGAACTATTTCCTTTCCGGCCTTTGAAGACCTTTGAGCGCAACATTTAAGAAATTAGTTAAAGGTTGTATAAAAGCTTATTTTGAAGAGGGACGCCCGATAGTTCTATCCAGCCCGAATGCAAAGAGATATAAACCGCCAATGATGAGAGCCGGGTAATAGATGGGGATGGAGAATAGAGTATAAGCTCGCAGTTTGGCTCCAGCAATTATGAATAGAAAAAAAAGTCCGCCGATGGCTCCCCCAATGAAGAAACGCCTAATATGGGAAACCTTTACATTTGTTTTTTCTGTGAGCTCAAAACTGTGCTGACCAATATAATAGACAATACCGAAGGCAAGTACTATAATACCAATGGCGTTAAAGGCAGTACCAAGGCTGAAGGAATAATTGAGCATTAGCTGTTGCTGTTTAATCATGCGGGGAAGGTAGTTTAACAACAAATCAATAATAAAGAGAATTCCCAAGCCATTGACGACTATTTGGAAGTTTTCCAGTACCCGGAGACCCATTGGTTGGGGCACAACATTAGCAGCAATCTCAAGACAAAAGGCCTTATAATCAGGGCCGATTACCTGAGTTAAGGGTTCTTTACGTGCCTGAGCACTGAGAAAAATATCCAGAATTTCTTCAATAGTTTCTTCAGTCTGCCAGCTGTTAAGATTGCCTGTGCGAAGATAACATACTATATCTGTAAAGATAATGTTATTTTCCGGGGTCAACTGTTGGCTTAATTCATAATTGGATCTAATTTTTTGTTTAATACGTTGCACCTGATTAAACCTCCTTATTGTTTAGTACCTGACTTACAATGGCATTTAAATACTCCCACTCCTGTTCGAATGTCCGAAGTTGTATTTGGCCCGAGATGGTTAGAGTGTAGTACTTGCGCTTAGGCCCGTAGGGTGAGGCCTTAGAATTGGCAGACAACAGTCCACTGTTATGCAGCCGCAAAAGCAAGGGATATACCGTACCTTCGCTGATATTAGTAAATCCATATCGGCGCAGTTTTTCTACGATCTCATAACCATAGGTCTCATCCTGTTCCAGGATTTTTAATATACAACCTTCCAAGGTTCCTTTAAGTAATTGTGAGTTGACCACTCATGTTGCCTCCTACTATGTATAGCATAATAGTTTCTCTACATTGTAATGCAAGGTAGAGGCAAGGTCAACATGTTTCGCTCGGCCCCTGTTTTGTTCACCGCTTATACAAAAACGCCGCTCAATATTACCTATAATTACTTTATGTTACTTTTATGTTGATTTTCTATTACCTTTTGTTCTATAATAATGCCATCAATAAATTGAGATGAGGAGTATTTATGGAAAACAAACTTTATTCTATTTCAGATTTGTCAAAAATCTTGAACCTGCACCAAAAAACAATCCTGCGTTTTATTCACGAGGGAAAAATCAAGGCCAGAAAGATTGGCCGAACCTGGAGGGTCAGCGAAGATGAGCTTAAAGCATTTTGTCATGGCGAGTTATCGGGTCAACCGGCTCCTGAACTTCCGGTAGAGTATGATACTTTGAAAGACCGAATCAGCGTTTCTGCTGTTGTTGAAATTAACGAGCAGAATTCGGAAGAAGCATCGAGGATATCAAATTCTATGATAGCTATGCTGAACTGCAATAGGGATTCCAATGGGAAGTCCCGTTTCGACTTCTTCTATTATCCCGAAATTCAAAAAGCTAAATATGTTTTTTATGGAACTCCCAACTTCATCGCAAGAATTATCAATACATTTGATTTATTGTGCAAAGTGAAAGGTGACGATGATGAATAATGCGGTTTACAAAGCTCAAGAAGGAAGAAATATTTATCGAAATATATTGGCCGGGTATTCGTTAGCGATGGTCACCTTACTTTGCTTTCATATGACCAACGATTTCGTTTCGTGTTTCCGCTTTCAGCATTAACTCTTCCAGACAACTATTTCCCGGCCATACTTTATTCAATTCAAGTATTCCAAAAGAACAACCGTATCCCCAGTTAAACAGTGGCACCAAGGAAAAAATAAGCACCATTCAGGTAATTTTTACATATCGAGGAAACCAATCAATTCTTTATGCATATCCTGGGAGAAGAGGGCATCTGGGAAGGAGCCATGGTTATGAATTATCAGGCCAGTTTTGCCATTCACCTGCACAGGCAGGGTAAGAGTCCGGCCACCATCAGGCATTATACCCATGCTGTAGCCGGTTTCGCTGATTACTGCGGCCGGACCGGAAGACGGGGAAGTCTCCGTAAGAACCTGCAGCTCCCCCAGTTGGAGGGTTATCGGGATGACCTGTTAAATGCCCGAGAGCTACGACCTTCCACCATAAACGGCCGCCTGACGGCTTTGTCGGCCTTGGCCCGCTTCCTCCTGGAGCAGGGGCTCTTGGCCTGCAACCCCCTGGAACTGGTGGCCCGGGTTAATAAGGCCGGGATCTGCAAACCGCATCCCCGGGCTTCCTGGGAGAAAGTCCAGGAACTGCGCCACGAAGTTAACCTGGATGTGATGGATTTGACCGGCCGGATAATAGTCGAGCTGCTTTACACCGGCCTGACCGTACGGGAACTGCACTCGCTGCAATGGAATGGCGAGCCGGCCAGGGATAGCTTGCGGGCGGGAAAACGCACGATCATGCTGCATCCGGAGGCGCAGTTGGCCTTGAAGCATTACATGATTTTGCGGCCTATTTTAATGGGAGATTTTCTAATCGTGGGCCAGGGAGAAGAATGGTCTCTCAAACCGGGAGCGGTTTATTCGCTTCTGAAGCGCCTCTCCAGAAAAATCAAAGCGCAGATCTCAGTCCGCGACTTACGCCTGGCTCAGTTCACGAAGATTGCCGGGGGGCTTTCCACGGCTTCTGGGTCACGGGAGAAAATGGCCGCCTAAAATCAACCTTCCCAGATTAGAGATGAATTAATTAATGAAGCTGAAAAAATTGAGGCGAACCCCCTTCGTTTTCTAAAAACAGAGAAGGCTGGATTCGGACCCGCGACACCCCTCTTCAAAGAATATTCTTATTGACAACAAACCCGCTCCTGTAGCTGCGGCTATGTCCCATTTTTCGCCTGCATATATTAACTTTTTTAATTTAAGAAAGAATAAAAATCCTCCCTATCCTGCGTACCTCTTTAAAACCCGCACTGCCCTGAGGGTAATCCATTTGTTCTGCTCACCTTTTTGCCCCATCGGAATGAGAAGCCGGTCATTGCTATATTTGTTCTCCAATCTCCATTTGCCTTCGTCGTCCTGTTTTGCAATGACAAGGTTTATGGCTTCATCCATACGGCTGTCTTTAATGCCGAGTTCAGTTAAAATGTCCAGGATTTCAAGCACATCCGTCTGATACATCAAAGGAAAGCTGAATTTGAGCCAGCCGGGCTTGGAAGCCTTGTTCAAATTGTGGCTGCGTTTATAGATATGGTGAATCAATAAGAATTCGACGGCCCTTTCTATCGTATAGTTTATTTCCTTACTCCTTCTTTCAGTTGGCACGGCGCTTAAAGCCTTGAGTGCCTTGATTACGCCCATGTGGCAGGTGTGCAGGCCCTGTCTCTGCTCCCCCTGTCTCAGGTGGAATGAATTTTTCTATTCTTGGACGGTTGTCACACATTTCCGCTACTCAATTGCTACTCCCCAGTCCCGGCCTTCGACTAAATTCACCCCAATCAGATACCAGGTGTCAATATTCTTAATTATCGAATACCATCATTTACCACAAATACCTTTATATCGCTCAAACCCAGGATAATTCGACCATAAAGCCCTTTATATAACTTGATAATATTCAATTGTCCATATTTACCAAAAGGTAGTAAATAATTCTAGCCGAATAGATTAATCTAAGGAGGCGTGAATCGTAAAACTCTAAATGGTATAAATTAACTTGCTTATTCCTGAATTTTGAAAGGAGGAACTTATGCTAACTTTGCGTTGCAAGCAATTATTTTCTTTATGTATATTAGCTTTACTTATGGCCGCAATAATATCTTTGCCAGCACAAGCCGCTGATTATGGTACACAAGATTTAACCTTGGGCAGCCG
>JAQUXM010000040.1:15741-21796 GCA_028692415.1 Syntrophomonadaceae bacterium
AAGGTATCAGACTCCGCCAAGCTGCCCACTGCAGCCAGTATAAGAGATTATAATGCCCATGAAAAACCGGTAGTTGACTCTTTCCGGGCCAACTTTAACGGCAGCCTGGCTCAAACTCTGGTCGGACGTGCAATTTGGTATATGGAATATGGCTATATGAAGTATGGACATACCAAGTATGCTAGCACCGGTTATATAGACTGCTCCAATTTTGTTTCTTTGGTATACAAAGATTTTGGTTATTCCATTACTTCAGCAGCTAAAAACTATGGCTCAGTAGGGGTAAAGGTTGCGGGTGTTTATGCGGCTAAAATACCCGGAACATCAAAATACTCCCTGGTTGGCACAGAAAAATTAAAACCTGGCGATATATTCACCTACTGGAATTCTGATGAACCAGCCAAAACCCATATAGGTCATGTAGCTATTTACATAGGTGTAATTAACGGCAAACCCTGTATAATAAATACCTGCTCGGGCAACCCCACCGCGATAGGAATAATCAATGATTTTTCCTACTGGTATGGTTCAAGCCTCATAGAAGTGCGCCGGGTTTTACCGGAGAGCGCATTTACAGCAGGTAAAAAAATTACCGATCAAGGACCAATTCTTCCGGCAATATATCAAATTATACCGGACAAACCTATTGTGATGCCCAAAAGCCTCGGTACCGGGTTCTAAAACTCTTTTTAAAACACGTCTCCTTAATTTTAAAACCTCGCTAAATCGCAAGATATAGCGAGGTTTTTGTGTTAACCATGAGAACCTTCCCCTTGTCATTCAGTTTTAATAAAAATCGCAATAATGATTAAAAATGCTATCTTCAAGTTTGATATAATTGCTTCGGCCACATTACCGTATAAAAGTAATACGGAATCTCATTTAAACATCGGAAGCAACTGCGGAGCAGTTGCTTCCGCATCGCTGCGACGAGGGGGGGATTAGAACCCGTTGCCTGTTTGCTTAATAGGAACCTGGTCGCTTAAAGAAGCGGGGCAGATCTTTTTCGCCTCGTTATAACGGGAAGGAGGCCTTATGAAAAACCTTGAGACAGTGATGGCTGCAATCCACTATATTGAAGAACATTTGAGCAGCGAAAAGATCGAGCTGGATACTGTTGCCGCTGCCGTACACTATTCTAAATACCACCTGCACCGCATCTTCACCGATACGGTGGGGCTTTCCATTCATGATTATGCACAGCGCAGGCAGCTGACGGAAGCTGCCAAACTGCTGGTTTTTTCAGATAAGCCAATTATTGACATCGCTATTCTGGCCGGTTACGACAGCCAACAGGCTTTCAGTAACGTTTTCAAGGCTATGTATAAAGAGTCTCCTCATCAATTCAGAAAGAATGAGGTGTTTTATCCATTGCAACTCGAATACAACTTCAAAGACCAGCGCGAGTCGCTTGAAAATGCGCAGAATAATTCCGCGAGAGAAATCCGCTTGGTCAAAGCAGTGGACATTCCTTTATGGATGGACTTGGTACACCTTGCCATTGACGGGTTCCCCCATCTGGAGGAAGATGCGCACTTAACGGTTCTCAAGCGCTATATTACCAAACAGGGCGCGCTGCTTATGACCGAGGGCGGCATTTCTATTGGCAGTATGATGATTAACTACGAAACCGGCAGTATTGATTTCCTGGCGGTACATCCGCTTTATCGGAAGCAGGGTATTGCTCGGGACTTATTGAATGTGGCCTTGACCGAGTTGCTAAAGAACAAGGAAATCAGCATTACCACATTCCGGGAGGGCGACAAAGCAGATACAGGATATCGTAAAGCACTCAAGGAACTGGGCTTTGCCGAAGCGGAACTGCTGACGGAATTTGGATATCCGACCCAAAGGATGGTTTTACCCAGGGAGGAGTCCAATGACTAATGTACAGCAAGCAGGCGGGCCTGCCATGCATGCGTCTTCCCGTATCAACGATAGGAAAAAGAAAGAACCAGATGAAACACCGGCTTTTCCAGATGAAATCGCGCATCTTGACGACATCAAGAGCAAGCTGGATGTTGCCATTAAGCAAGCAAATAATTCAGTCGAACAAATTGACCGGGAATATATGGATTTCAAGCGGTACACGGTACAGTATCGCGGTGAGATCGACCCGCACGAGATGTTTCAAAATGAACTGGCTTTGAAGCGAATTGACAGCCGGGGGGCCTTTGCAGTTGAGATTCGGGATAAACTGGCCAAGCTACTGGACTCGCCTTACTTTGCCCGGATCGATTTTCGAGAAGCATCCTGGGAAACACCTTCCGCCTTTTATATTGGCAGATTTGCTTTCAGCCACGACGGTAAACTGCTGATTTCCGATTGGCGCTCCCCGGTCGCCAGCATGTTTTATGACTGCGAGATTGGGCCTGCGGGTTACGATGCCCCGGCGGGACGAATCGGCGGTGAGTTGATTCGCAAACGGCAGTTCAAAATCAAGCATGGCGAGATGGTATATGCGCTGGAGAGCTCGGTTAATATCCAGGATGATATTCTGCAGCGGGAACTCTGCCGGAATTCGGACGAGAAAATGAAATCCATCATCGCCACCATTCAGAAGGAACAGAACCTGATTATTCGGAACGAAAAGGCCGGGACTCTTCTTATTCAAGGGGTCGCAGGTTCGGGCAAGACATCCATTGCGCTGCATCGGATCGCCTACTTGCTCTACCGCTTCAAAGACAGGCTGTCGGCCAAGAACGTGGCCATTCTATCGCCCAACCAGGTGTTTGGTGATTATATCTCCAATGTCTTGCCCGAATTGGGCGAGGAGCCGATTTATGGGATAAGCTTTGCAGATATTGCCGGGATTCAGCTTGAGGGTATCATCCATTTTGAACCCGACCAGGACCCTTTTGAAACAGACGATCCCAAATGGGCGGAGCGAGTGTGCTTCAAATCCACACTGGACTTTATAAAACTGATGGACGAGTATCTGGCCCGGATGCCTGAGACCATCTTTGCGCCATCGGACTACACTTTTGGAAGATTCTCCGCCCCAAGTAATTGGATACATGGCCGCTTTGCGGCTTATCATAGGCACCCGGTCAAGCGGCGGCTGAAGATGATTGCAGACGATATTCATGAGCGCTTTGCAACCGACAACTTCATGGAGGAACCTTTGCCCAAGGCTAAGGCTATCTTAAAAAGTCTGACTGCAATGCTGAAGGTGAAGAATACTCTGGCACTCTATAAGGATTTTTATAAGCAGATGAATATCGCCGAAAAATTTGTGATGCCGGCCAAGAAAACCCTCGAATGGTCCGACGTATACCCATTTATGTATTTCCACGCCGCTTTTGAGGGTTTGCAGGAGAGCCAGATTATACGTCATCTGATTATCGACGAAATGCAGGATTACACCCCGGTTCAATACGCGGTGATTAATATCCTGTTTAAATGCCAAAAAACGATCCTGGGTGACTTCGGGCAGTTTATCAATCCCAACCATTTGCACACCCTCGGAAATCTGCGTGAGCTATATGAAAGCGCGGAATTGGTAGAGCTGAATAAGAGCTATCGCTCAACCTGTGAGATTATCACTTTTGCCAAACGTATCCAGAATGTCGCCTCGCTTGAGGCAGCCTTACGCCATGGGGATGCCCCCGACCTCATAAATTGCCGCAACGAGCAGGAAGAACTCTCGCAAATAAAGGAAATAATCGATGCATTCCGGGATAGTGAGAATGTGACCCTGGGGATTATCCTGAAAACGAACCGCCTGGCTAAAGCTCTTTATGATGTACTATCCCAAAACTATGAGGTGCATTTGATTTCGCCGGGAAGCACCGCTTTTGTAAATGGCATATCAGTCACTTCGATTCAAATGTCCAAAGGGCTGGAATTTGACGAGGTCATCATACCAGCGGCCAATCACGAGACCTACTCCAGTGAATACGACCGCAGCCTGCTTTATATTGCCTGCACCAGAGCTTTGCACCGGCTGTCTTTGACATATACCGGAGAACTGACCCGGCTAATTGGTGCATAAGGCCGCGAGTCAGAGTTTTTTTCCCTTCCAAGATCCGCCACCCCCATAAGGGTGCTTATAACCGTGCTCTTAAAAATGGAAGTGCAGTTTTCTGAATGCCAACGCTACCCTGCGTACCTCTTTAAAACCCACAATGCCCTGAGGGTAATCCATTTGCTCTGCTCACCTTTTTGCCCCATCGGAATGAGAAGCTGGTCATTGCAATAATTATTCTACTATCTCCATTTGCCTTCGTCTCCGGTTAGTACCATTCCTGCCTGCTCCTTTTCATACTAACGCTTCATCCCCACTGGCATTCGTGCTGCTTGATGCTGATTCCAGGTCGCTGGCATCAGTCAGCCTATGCCACCATTTGCGGTGGCGATGTATTACATATTCCCTGTCTATCCAGCCGCTGAACATACTGGCTACCAGGGGACGGTTATCCTTTATTAGAAAAGCTAATAGATGAATTATTATCGATAATAATAAAACCACCGTAAACAAGTTGTGAATCTGGGCCAGCCAGAAGATGGTGGTTTCCGAAAAATGGACCCCGGGTATGTTCTTATATACTTTTAGTATACCAGTAAAGATAAGCGCTATTATCGAGCAAGCAGTAACCGCAAAGGCCAAGCGTTGTTCAGCCAGGTATTTGTCATTCTCGGGTTCGGGAGCCAAACCCAGCATTGAGGCAAAGATCTGGATCGACTCTTTGAAATCACCGCGGCGCGGAAAGACATCCCATGCCCTACTGTATATCAGATAGGTTATATAAAAAACACTAATAAATGTTAGCACAATAGCTGCCAGGTAGTGAATGTACAAAGTGATTAAGAAATCACTGGACCAGGCCAATCCAGGTATCTGGTCGACATAATATCTCTTATATATGGGCATTTGTCCAAACCCCGTGAATAGCAGGATAAATATCGATGCAGCCGTAACCCAATGAGTAAAGCGGATAGCTGCATTATGCCGTTTTATCTTCATCATCTGAACCGCCTTTCATTATCTGGTAGGTGCTGATTCCCGCGGCCAGTACCCCGGCCAGTGGAGCCAGCAAGAAACCGCTCAGCATGTTGCCCGGTTCATTCATAGAATTTTCTATATTTACCGGCATACCGACCCGGCCGTTCTTACCGTCGAAGTCCTGTTCCATAATGGCATCATTAATTGTGTCAAAGGGTATTCTGGATATATAAAAATTGGCGGTGCCGCCATTTTCGTCAACACCATATACATAACCATCGTTCTCTTTTGCCCAGTCAAGGGCGTATTGGCGAAGTTCTTCCTGGGGCCCGAACTTGATAGCACCTCGAGGGCATGCCGATACGCAGGCCGGTTCCCGACCCTGTTTAACCAGGTCATAACACATATCGCACTTGTACATTACTCCCCCGCCGGCGTAGTCCGGCGCCACGTCCAAATATAATCCGACCCCGGCCTGGCGCTGGGGAATATGCCAGGGGCATACATCCCGGCATTTGGCCCCCCCGAAGCATCCGTTAGTATCAATGACGACCGGTCCTTCCACAGTCTTATCGTTTACACCAAATGGACACAATTTGGAACAGGGAGGATTGTCGCAATGCATGCACTTGCGGGGCACATGCACCTTGATCTTTTGCCCTTCGTGTTCAACTTCCAGGTTCTGAACATAGGTCCAGTTATAAGGAGTCAGTCGGTTGGTAATATGCTGCTTTTTTGACCAATCCTCATGTTTGGGCTGAGGCCAGTAGTCCTTGATAGGCTGCTGTGGTTGGGGGAAGTTAACCGCATTTTTGGTCCGGCATGCCAAGACACACTGGGGGGTATCCTGGAGCTCGCAGCCATCACATTTATTCAGGTCATGCAGCATAGCCAAGCTTCCGTTTGGGGAAACTTGTGCCGCAGCCTTACCCACCCCGGTGGCTATACTGGCAGCGGCCAGGCTAGAAACGGCTGCCCTCTTCAAAAAAGACCGTCTAGTAATTGCCATAATTATCTCTCCTCGAATTCTATATACCCCTTGGGGGTATTTTTATTATACAAGATAAATTCAATTACGGCAATACTAATCCGATGACAAGGGGACGGTTT
>JAQUXM010000178.1 GCA_028692415.1 Syntrophomonadaceae bacterium
ATATACGGGTTGTTCATGGTATAAAGGTGGATTCCGTCAACATCCTGGGCTAAAAGATCGACAATCTGATCGATGGCATAGGCAATCCCCGCATCACGCATGGCAATCGGATTATTTTCGTACTTTTCCATCATGGCCGTAAATTTCCGGGGCAGCTTCACTCCGCACAGCGATACCATCTTTTCAATCTGCTGCTTGTTTACCACCGGCATAATCCCCGCTTCAATCGGGACGTTTATGCCTGCAATGGCAGCCCGCTCCCGAAATGTATAGAAATAATCGTTATCAAAGAACAACTGGGTGATAAGCTGATCCGCACCGGCATCCACCTTGGTTTTAAGATTGCGGATATCTTCTACAAGACTCCCGCTTTCGTTGTGTCCCTCCGGATAACACGCCCCGATTATATTGAAGTCGCCGTTTTCCTTGATATATGAAATCAAGTCGCTGGCATAGCGAAAATCTTGTTGCGGCGCCAATTCAGGATTTATATCGCCGCGCAGGGCCAGAATGTTTTCAACGCCCTGTTTTCTAAAACCATCCATCATGTTCAGCACATCAGCTTTGCTGAGATAGATGCCAGGCAGATGGGCAACGCTTTCAATTCCGTAATGGTTTTTGATAGCCGCAGCTATTTCCAGGGTGGCGGTATTGTTCTCACTGCCGCCGGCACCATAGGTTACGCTGATGAAGTCCGGGCTTAACCCTTTCAATTCATCCAGGGTGTCATAGATTATATCAATTGAAGCGGTGCGCCGGGGCGGAAAGATCTCCAGCGACAGCACCGTTTTGTTTTTGAATATCTCTGCTGTTCTCATAGCTGCAAACTCCTTCTTACTTCTTGGGCGGCATCAACCAGGTTTTGCAGGCTGGGAACCGTTTCAGCGTTCCCTCTGGTTTTGAGTCCGCAGTCCGGATTTACCCAGAGCTTTTCTGGCGGTGTTTTCTCAAGCATCTTAAATAGTGCTTCCTTGATTTCCGCAGCACTCGGAATTCTCGGCGAATGGATGTCATAAACCCCCGGGCCCACCTCGGTCTTAAACCCGCACTGGTTCAGCACGTTGATAATTGTAAGATCTGAACGCGAAGCCTCAAAGGTGATAACATCCGCATCCATATCGTCTATATCCCTGATAATGTCTTCAAATTCGCTGTAGCACATATGGGTGTGGATCTGAGTCTGGGCCTTAACCCCGCTGTGAACCAGCCTGAATGCAGGAATCGCCCAATCCAGGTATTCGCTGTGCCAATCACTTTTTCTGAGCGGCAGCTTTTCGCGGAGAGCGGCTTCATCAATCTGAATAATTTTTATGCCGTTGGCCTCCAGCTCAAGCACCTCCGCCCTGATGGCCAGAGCGATCTGCAAGGCGCATTCCCGCAATGAAATATCCTCACGGGGGAACGACCAGTTTAAAATAGTGACGGGACCCGTAAGCATTCCTTTCATGTATTTCCCGGTAAGCGATTGCGCATATACGATATAATCAACCGTAATGGGCCGGGAACGGAAAATATCCCCCCATATGACCGGTGGTTTTACACATCTGGTGCCGTAAGACTGCACCCAGGCCTTTTCCGTGAAAAGGAAGCCGTCCAGAGACTCGCCAAAATATTCCACCATATCGTTGCGCTCAAATTCGCCGTGGACCAGCACATCAAGTCCGATTTTTTCCTGCAGCGCAACACATTCCGCAATCTTCTCCTGGTTAAACCGGGTGTACTGTTCAAATGTTATCCTGCCGTTTTTGTAATTGGAGCGGTTCGTTTTCACCTCCCCGGTCTGCGGGAATGAACCGATGGTAGTGGTCGGCAACAAGGGCAGATTAAACCGCGCTTTCTGTATTTTTTCGCGTTCCTCAAATACGGGATGTCTGATAAAATCCTCCTGCGCAAGAGCGGCAACCGCAGCTTGAACAGAGGCTTCCGGGCGGAACCTGCTCGCTTTGAAAAGCCTGGCATTTTCAAGGTATTCAGGCGTTTCAGCCGGCGTATCGCTGGCTGTTATCCTCTTCAGCTCGGCCAGTTCCAACAGCTTTTCTTCCGCAAAGGCGAAATATTTTTTATACTCATCCGGCAGAGCACTTTCATTCTTTAAAGAATAAGGAACGTGCAGCAGCGAACAGGAGGTGTTTAAAACAATACCCGCACTGAATCTATTCAATTCATCCAGGATATTCATGGTCTTGGCATAGTTGTTGCGCCAGATATTCTTGCCGTTGACCACCCCGGCAAAAAGGATTTTATCGGCGGGAAAACCGTTTCGTTTGACCAGTTCCAGCGTATTTTTGCCTTCGACAAAATCCAGTCCCAGGCCGGCCAACGGCAGCGAGGCGACCTCCCGGTAGCAGTCGCGTATATCGCCGAAGTAGGTCTGTAAAAGCACCTTGATACCGCCTTGGGCTGCAAGGATCTCAGCGTATATTCTATTCAAAAGCATAACATCATCGGTGCTTAGGTCCATAACCAGTGCAGGCTCGTCAAACTGTATCCATTCCGCGCCCAACTCATTAAACCGGTTAAGAAGCTCCGCATAGGCCTTGATAACATCCGCCGCAAAATCAATCGGCGTTTTATTTCCGGTGGTTCTGGCGAGTTTTAAAAAGGTAAATGCTCCGATGATAACGGGTTTGGTGGTTATTCCCAGGCTCTTCGCTTCGGCGAATTCATCAAACGGCTTGCTTCCTACCAGAGCAATCCTGGTATCATCCTCAATCTCCGGCACTATATAATGGTAATTGGTATTGAACCATTTTTTCATAGCCAGGGCCTTCACATCACCGTTGGCACCCTGATATCCTCGCGCCATCGCGAAGTACTCATCAAGATGATCAAGCCGCAGATCGCGGTATCTTCCAGGAACAACATTAAGTAAAACCGCAGCATCCAAGATATTGTCATAAAACGAAAAATCATTTGACGGTATAAAATCAATGCCATTTTCTTTTTGAGTTTGCCAGTGCGTTTTCCGAAGCAGGGCAGCGGTATCTTGTAGCTCCGTTTTCGATAAAACGCCTTCAAAATACTTCTCGGTGGCAAATTTTAATTCTCGTAAAGTCCCAACTCTCGGGTAAGCGATTATGGCTGTTTTCATGGTAGTCTTCACCTTTCAATTATGATATTAAAAACATACCATGATAATTCAGCCATAGTGTAATACCTGATTCATATGCCCTGTCATAGTTAAGATCTATATGCAGTATTTGCTGCTGAGCCAATCTTTATTTGATCGTTTTCATACTGCCAGGTTCTTTTCCTTATCATTTACCCTGATTTTAATATCGTTCACCGCCGCATATATGACCGGGATCACGATCATGGTGAGCAAGGTCGAAACTAAAAGGCCGCTCATCAAAGCCACCGCCATGGGACTGAACAACTCACTGCCGGAAACGGCCAGGGGCAAAAGCCCCAGCAGGGCGGTAGCAGCGGTCATAATGATGGGCCTAAAGCACATGCCCACCGCGTTCAGGCAGGCCTCCTCGGTCGCCAGGCCCTCTTCCCGGGCCTGATTTATATAATCCAGCAGTATTATGGCATTTTTTACCACTATGCCCATTAAGCTTACCACTCCCAACAAGGCGGTAAATGACAGCGGCTGACCGCATACCAGCAGCCCCAGCATGGAACCGATCAAAGCCAGGGGAACGGTAAGCAGGATAATCGCCGGGTCCACAAATGACTTGAATTCAAGCAGCAATATAATATAAAGGAAAAACAGCATAAATATGCCCAGGATGCCCACGTTGCCGAAGTTTTCGCCAATCTTTTCCCTTTCTCCGTCAAAAACCAGCTTGACCCCCTCCAGGTCCAGGTCCTTCAGTTTCTCATTTTCCAAAGTGTTCTCAAGCTCCACCGCGCTGTAACCGGGCTTGGCATCACAGCAAACCAGCACGCTTCTTTCTTTTTTGTATCTCTTCACACTGTCGATCTGCGGTTTGAGTTCAATGGCGGCGATCTGCTTCAAAAGCGCCTTTTGCCCTGTAAGGCTTGACTTTATGGCCAGGTTCTCCAGTTCATTAACATGGTCGATGTCGCTTTTCACTTCGATGTCATATTCCTGGCCCGCCTTGCGGTACACGGAAGCCTTGCTGCCATACAAAGCCGTATGTATCTCGCTTTGTATGTCGGTATTGGATATCCCCAGCCGGGACGCTTTTTCCGCGTCGGTGTCCACCACATACTCGTAGCTGCTTTCACTGGCATCGCTCTTAATATTGACCGTCCCCGGAATATCCTGCAAGATGGCCTCCATCTGATTGGAAACCGTTTTCAGGCGGCCCAAGTCCTCCCCATACAACCTTATTCCCACCGCCCCGCCGCCGGGTTCGGTCAGTTCCATCATTTTAAGCATGGAGCTGGCGCCGACAATTTGCCGGTCCAGCTTCTCCTGCAGATAGGCCGCAAAGTCGTCTTTATTTTTAAACCGGTTTGATCTGCCCAGATCGAACTTTACCAGGGCCCGGGTACAGTTTTCCTGGTCGGAGAGAACATTCATGGTGATATAGACTCGGGGCATGGAAGTGCCTATTCC
>JAQUXM010000179.1 GCA_028692415.1 Syntrophomonadaceae bacterium
TTCGGCATGTCGGCCTGGATATTGTACCAGAATTTTGGCAGCTTATCCTCGGGCAGAATGATTTTAGTGAGCTCTTCTCTACTCATCTCAACTAATCTCTCCTCTCGCTAATAAAATATTTTCGAAAGTATTTTATCACAATCACTTATCCACTTCAAGTCCAACAGATCTTGTCATTAGTGCCAAGAGGATGTGTAAGAGGAAGGTGACCAATGATTCACTCCTAACCCCTTACCATATTTCGCATCAATACTTCAGTAACCTGTCAGACAGTAAATGTATAACATAAACTAAATGCTTATTTTTATTCTATAAGTGAAAGGGGCCTGAAGTATTGAAACCTTTTACTATCCTGGAGGAAGATTTCATTCAATTGCCAGAAATTATTAAACGTCTTCGCTATTGTCTGCGCAACAAGGTAGGTTTTTCCCTAATCCGGGTAGGGGATGCCGAGAATCAAGTAATGGCACAAGGTTCAATTTATACAAAAGAGGAGATCAACAATATCTGGTGGGCTAATGATGAAAAATGGACTGGGGTAATCCTACCCAACTATAAAGCTAGAGATAGATTAATCGCTAGTGTAAAAGAAGCCGATATTGTAGGGGTATTGCACCAGAGCGAGGAATACGAGTGGAAAAATCTCAGCGAAGAGATCTTTACTTATTATAAAATCAAACCCCGGGTGCTTTGCTATGCTTTTATTAATGTATATATGGTAAATCATCCCGAGCTCATTGCTTTAATGAAAAAGCACCGGACTCTTTTGATCGGGAAGGTTGCCCCTGAATTCGCTGTAATACTTAAAGGCAGATTTAACATAAATGTCGCCGGGAGCATCACCATTAGTAATTACTATGAAATACCCCATGTTTTGCAACAAGCTGGCCAGATAGACTATGAAATGGCTTTGATATCAGCAGGCAGCAATGCGGTAATTTTGGCTACTACCCTGGCTCAGCAGGGCAAGGTCGCTGTTGATTTTGGTTCCGCCATGAAGCCGGAATTATGGCAGTTCCCTTAGGGGAAGACCGGAGAAGGAAGGCATCAAGTAAGCAATAATACTGAGCCAGGCTATGGGCAATTAAATATAATAGCATTTTAAAGATTATCCGCACAAAATTTTAATCCCAGTTTAGTCCAATGTCTATCGAAAGATTTCAGAACAAGGAATTCCGGTCATAATACAGATATTTCTCCAGCGGTTCTCCAGGATAATTCTTAACTCAAGTTGAGGATAATAAGAGCACTTATGATTAGCTTGCATTATCCTCTGTAACCATTGCCTGGAACTAGTTATAAAACTGCTGAATGGCTCAAATTCCAGAAGGCTAATCTCCAGGTGTAATTTCATTTCTTCTACTGATGGCTGTAGTCCTAATCGCTCTAATTGTCCTCTACAGACCAGAGAATGGAAGTACTGTTGCTCAGCGAGATGAGCCTGGGAGGCTTGATTCTCATGCCAGCGGTACAATAATAATACTTCAGCCAGGTTACCCAGGGGAAAATGCTCGGAGCACCTGGTCCATAGCTCATAGTCTTCAGCTTCGCGAAAGTCCGGATTGTAGAAAAGCCCTTTCGCCATTATCAACTCCCGGCGCATAATAACCGTGGGGTGTCCCAGTTGGTTTTGGAAAAGCAGGTTGCAAAGAATAATTCCTGAATCAACGGGATACTCCCACACCTGAGTTTTGAACCCAAAACACTCCAGCCAGCTTCCGCTAACACCTATTTCAGGATGGCTTTCCATAAAAGACACCTGCTTTTCCAGTCTCTGGGGCAGACTGATATCATCAGCATCCATACGTGCTATATACTTGCCGCGCGCAATTTTCATGCCCCGATTCAGTGATTCCCCCAGGCGCAGGTTATGAGAATTACTAAGGACCCGAATGCGGGGATCATCATAGCTTTTGGCCAGTATTCGGCTATTATCTGTGGAAGCATCATCGATAATTATGAATTCAAAATTACTAAGAGTCTGATTCAGGATACTCTCAATAGCTTCTCCCAAATATGCTTCTCCGTTATAAACCGCCATCAATACCGTGACCAGAGGAATACTCATAATTAAACTCCCTTCACGAAAATAACAGGCCGGGACCGGGGGACAGGTACCTCGTCCCATTCCCAAAGTTTTTTACAAGGGGACAAGGTACCTGTCCCTCTGTCCCTCTATCCCGGCCTGTCTATTCAAAGTGACTTTCGTAGATAGTCAAGGGTAATATCCAGACCTTGAAGAAGATCAACTTTTGCTTCCCAGTTCAATGTCCTGCCTGCTTTAGCAACATCCAGGAAAATCTCTTGCAGCTCGCCAGGGCGAGGACTGCTATATTGAACCGGGCCTGAGTATGCTGCAATAACCTTAAGCAGGTTACATAATTCATTTACCGAAGTACCTTGTCCCGAAGCTATATTGAATGCCCAGTGGTCCAGATCAGAAGGCGACGTATAGCTTTTAACCCGGGCATGATGTTCTTCCAGGTATTTCAAAGCCAGCAGATTAGCACGCACTACATCCTGGACGTAAACATAATCCCGTGTTTGTTCACCATCTCCAAAAATAACCGGGGCTTGCCCCAGCAGCAATCTCTTGCCAAAGAGTGCCACTACACCCGATTCCCCATCAGCATCCTGCCGCGGGCCATAGACATTTCCATAACGTAAAGCGACATAGGGTAACCCAAGCACCCGGGCAAAACAATACAAATAGTATTCAACACTAAGTTTGCTCACTCCGTAGGGAGAAAGAGGTCCTTTGTCATTATTCTCCTTCACCGGCAAATGCTCAGCTTCTCCATAAACTGCGCCTCCCGAGGAAGCGAAAATTATGCCCCGAAAGACTTTACTTTGGCATCCTTGCAGCAAGTTCAGAGTTCCTAGAATATTATTCTGCGCATCCTCCCCCGGATTATAAACGGAAAGCCGTACATTTACCTGAGCTGCATGGTGAATAACATACTCAAAATTCTGGTCTTGCATGAATTTGGGCAAAGCGGGATCGCAAAGATCCAGTTTAAAGAATCTGGCAGCGGGATGAATGTTCTCCATTTTTCCTGTAAGCAGATTATCCACTATACTGACTTCATGGCCTTCAGCCACTAAGGCATCACTAATATGCGAGCCAATAAAACCCGCTCCCCCGGTAACTAATATTTTCATAAGATACAGCAACCCCAGTTTTTAAATTGTTAATAACTAATATATTCAAAACAAGACCTGTGGTTGCATACCGGGCTTATAGATAGTACTAGAAAAAAGTAACCCTCTACCCCATTTATTCATATTTTTAAACTAGTAGGTTTAACAAACTAATAAAGGGTGGTGTCACGTTTTCATGAACGTTAATACCAAATCCGCCATATACTTTCAAGCCGCCAATGGAACTCCTGGCCGCACCTTTCAGACTGCCCTGCAACTTGCCAAAGAAAAACTAAAACTGGCGCAACAACGCCAGATTTTACAAAGCAGGTTAATGAGCACTTCTGCTTTAGTTGGCCTAATTTTTCGGGCTTTAGCTAGGCAGAGGAGTTTTTCCTTTATCCGTCTGGGTGATTCTGAGCTCCTCATCATGGCCCAGGATTTATTGTTTCCCAGCAGCATAGACATTTCCCAATGGGGGCATTTGCTGGCTAATTTATGCTGTGACAGAGATCTGGGAGAAGGAGATGACGAAGTTAGACGATGGGGATATATTGTGCAGGTATCGGGTAATCAGTTTCCCGACTTGGTAGCGCGGGAATATCTTATAAAAGCTGTTTTAGCGGCCAGCGTAATTGGCGTCCCCAGTGCTTATAGACCCGGGCGCAGTTTTGAGCATATGAAGCTTTTGGAAGGCTTTCAGACGCTATTTCTCGAAATCCTGCCCAAATTGTCACTCCCCTTGGAAAACCTTAAGCTGGCTGATTCAGCCGAGCATCACATGCTGCATGCCAGTGGCTGGTTTCGCAAACTACTGCTGCCTAACCAGTATCCCGGTTTATGCCAACAATTTGGCCTGCCGCCCTCTTTTCAACCACGAATTTTGCTAATTGGAAATCTGGCTTCATCATTCGCGGAATTATTGAAAACAGAAGGCGGCAATGTAGTAGCATCTCTTCAACCAGTAGGAATGAATAACATTGCAGCGGTTATTAAACAGATTCATTACTATTCCTTTGACCTCGCTTTGGTATCCGCAGGAACCGCCGCCAAATACCTCTGCACCAGTATTGCCCAGCAAACTGGTAAAGTAGCTCTGGATACCGGACAGTTATTCGATGAGCTTCTATATAGTTATGGTCATCTTAAGCACGAAAACTATGCCATACCCTATATGTCGTTTATGTAGGCAGGGCCATAGAATCATTATTGCCTTAATAATTCAATCTTTTTCCTTATCCATTAACTCATTCATATTCCGCACGGCACATATTTTGCCGCACATGGTACAGGTATCCTGCATCTCCGGCTGGGATGCTTCCCGGTAGCGCCGGGCTTTTTCAGGATCCAGGGCCAGCTTGAACATGGCTTCC
>JAQUXM010000180.1 GCA_028692415.1 Syntrophomonadaceae bacterium
TACGGACGGATCTGCTCTATTTGGGTTCTCCCGATGAGGTTATTGAAGGATGCCGTCAGATAATTGAGAAAATGAAATATCATCCTGGCGGGTTTATTTTAATGCCAGCATGTAGTATGCCTGCGTTGGCTCCCCCTGTCAATGTACATGCCATGGTTAAAGCAGCCCGCTTGTTCGGTAAATACGATAACTGATGTAGAAACATGTGCTATTTGATTTATATTCAGATTAAAAGACGGATAGTCATTTTTCTCACTAAGACAGAAAAGATCAATTAAATATCTAACGATAGTCGGAAGAATTACAGGTAGGATACTGGAATGATAGAAAAGGGTTCATAAATATTATTGATAGGAGAGAATTGTAATGAAAAAATATTTGCCAAAAATACTGTTGGGACTTCAATTATTAGCATCCCTGCTGGTTTTAGGGGCTGTTTTCATATGGGCTCCGGTCTGCGACGGCTTGCTTGAACTGAAAAATGGAAACATGGTGCACATGAAATGCTTCTATACCGGGCAGGCTTCGGTGGCTCTGGCTATAGTATTGTTCGTTACTGCAATCATAGCTTATTTATCAAAAATAGATCACCGCAAGGTGCAATGGATTGTCTTTTTATTGGGAATTATGCTCATTTCCAATACAATCGACTCTGTAATAGGTATTGGCATTTGTAAAAAAGTAATGGCCTGCCATGATACCGCAGTGTGGATTAAATGCTCGGGAATCATTGCCATTTTAAGCAGCCTTTTGGGTATTGGACTAAATAGCAATAATCCTTAGCGATAACGATCTAATCAACATCATTAAAGAAACATAATATAAGAATTCCAAGCATCTGTTGGAGTTATTGCTCCATCGGATGCTTGAAATTCATTATCCGGGAGCTTATGAGCTGGAGGATATGTTAGCAGGCTCGTCACATCAGGAAATGGAGGCATAATGATATGTGGTTTTTAGCCTGGCGAAACAGCAGCCGCAGAAAAGGTCAGTCTGTACTGACTATTGGCATTACTGCGCTGACTATTTTTACCTTTGTATTAATAATTGTGGTCTTTTCTACTGTCCAAAGCAGTCTGCAACTCTCCACCAACCGATTGGGGGCAGATCTGATTGTTTTGCCCAATAAAGCAGAAGTCGACAGTTTTCAAACCGTTTTTACAGCAAAGCCATCCAACCATTATATGAAACGGGATTTATTAAATAATTTTGCGGGTATAGCAGGCATTGAGCAAATGACTACCCAGTTTTATACCCAGACCTTGAATGAATCCTGTTGTTCGGTTGGTGTTGAAATGCGGCTGGTGGGCTATGACCCGGAAAGTGATTTTATCCTGGCTCCCTGGTTTGTCACCCAAAAAAAATCTTCCCTGGCAGATGATGAAATACTTGTCGGTGCCAGGGTCCAAGGCTGGTTAGGAAACCGCACCAGATTGCTGGGTGAGAACTTTACAGTGGTGGGACAGCTGGGGGCAACCGGAAGCGGTATGGATGAAACAACTTTTGTAAACATTGCAACTGCCAGGCGGTTGGCTGCCAATAGCCAATATCTCCAACATTTATGGACAGAGAACAGTCCTGACGAACTAATATCTTCGGTATTAATCAAGGTAGATACCAAGCATCAAGCAATTGACATAGCAAAAGCAATCAATAAGATGCAGCTCCCCGTCAGAGCATATGCTACCGGCGATCTTGTCAGTAGTATACGAAAACAGATCGAAGCCATCCAACAGGTAGTCATTGGGATATGGCTGGCACTGCTGATGGTAGCAGCCCTGGCCCTGATTGGGCGTTTTACTGCATTAGCCAGGGAACGAAAAAAGGAAATCGGGCTATTAAGAGCCATAGGTGGGCAAAAAACCAGCGTTTTTGGGCTGGTTATTCTGGAGTCGGGGATATTGGCCGGTACAGGAGGATTGCTGGGGAGCGTCGCCGGGGTATTGGCAGCATCACCGCTTTTAAAATTATTGGAACAATCACTCCAACTGCCTGTAACACAATGGTCGTTATCTTCCGCATTGCTATGCGCCTTATGGGGACTAATTCTGGCCCTGATTTTGGGTTTGGCATCTTCTGCCTATCCAGCCTGGCGAAGCTCTGCGGTGAGCCCGCAGGAAACACTTAGCAGAGGGGAGTTGGATTAGTATGACAATCTGCAGAGTTGATTCTTTAAGCAAGCATTACACCATGGGAGAAACCGTAAAACCTTTGGATAATGTGTCCTTTAGTTTAGAGGCGGGGGACTTTGTTGCTATCGAAGGACCTTCCGGCATCGGGAAGAGTACCTTGCTTTATACCATAGCCGGTCTGCTCGAACCGAGTGAAGGGCGGATATATCTTTTTGAAAAGGATACGGCCAGGCTGTCTGAAAAAGAAAAAACCCGTATGCGTGCTGAAAAAATAGGTTTTGTCTTTCAGGAAGCTATTCTGTTCCAGGCTCTGACCGTTAAAGAAAATCTGTTTTTTCCTCAAAAATTCAATAAGAAGAAAGATCCGGCCCAAATTGCGTATTTGTTGGATAAATTCGGTTTAACGGATCGAATCAACTTTTTGCCCTACCAGCTCAGCGTCGGTCAGCGCCGTCGTTTGGTTATAGCCCGGGCTCTGCTGAATGAGCCAATGCTGCTTCTGGCAGATGAGCCAACCAATGATTTAAACGAAGCATGGATCGAAATAATTATGGAGTCCCTGGCAGATGTCAGCAAAAAAGGCGGTGCCGTTATTATGGTTACCCATAACGCTCAACTGGCCATGCAGGCCGGGAAACGTTACTATCTGCAGGAAGGAAAGCTGGCAGCAATCAATTAAATATGATTTTTCATATGGCGGTACCAAGCGAGAAAACGAGGATTTCTTTATGATAATCAGTCAAGCAAAAGATCTTGATGATAAAGCTGTGCTAACACTGGGGAAGCCATCCATCTGGACCCGAAATTTCATTTTGTTATGTTTGGCCAATCTGGTATTGTATATGAGCACAAATATGCTTATCCCCAGCCTTCCGCGCTATCTATTGAAAATCGGCGGTAACCCTCTGGATGTTGGATATGTGATGGCAGCCTATACCATTGGTGCGATGTTTATCCGCCCCTTTGGCGGTTGGCTGGTTGACAATTATGGCCGAAAAAGAATATTGATCTTGGGCATGATTATGATGCTGACGGTTTCTTTTCTTTACACACCAGTAAAAAATGTATCTCTAATGATGTTGGTTCGCAGTCTGCATGGCGTGAGCCTGGGACTTGTCAGCACAGCCATCGGCACTATTGTGGCAGATAGTTTGCCCACAGGCAACTTTAGTGAAGGTATGGGATACTTTGGATTAACCAATTCCATCGCGATGGCTGTAGCACCGATTGTTGGTTTTGGGATAGTGGAGAATTATGGTTACCCTCTTTTGTTTGTGGCGGTAATTATGCTTACAACGCTGGCCTTTGGTTCCAGTATGCTGGTTCGAGCAAACACTTCTCCAATCAGTATATCGAGTAACTCAGCAAAAGGGATCTATGCCAGGCTGTTGGAGAAAAGTGCCTTGCTCCCGGCCTGTATGCACTTTTCCCTGGCATTGGTCTTTGGATCAATGATTTCTTTTGTTTCCCTGCATGCTGCTGAACGTGGCGTGGCCAATATCGGTTTGTTTTTTACTGCTTGGGCTCTGACCATGTTGCTTTCCCGGCCTATATCCGGTCGCTGGGCAGACTGTGGTAGCAGCAATAAGGTCTTATTTATCGGTCACCTGGCTGTGTTCATTGGCATGATGACACTTGCTCTTTCCCAGGTCCTTACCCACTTTCTGTTGGCTGGCATATTTATTGGCCTTGGTTTTGGTTTTATCCTTCCCACTTTACAGGCTCTGGCTGTGCGTAATGCTCCAATTAATAGACGAGGTGCAGCTACTGCTACTTTCTATGTCGCTTCTGACTTAGGCATTGGTCTGGGAACAATTCTCGCGGGCTATGTGGCGACTGCAAGCAGCTATCAGATTATGTATTTTACTACGCTGATACCAATAGTTCTGTCCGGGGTAATCTATTTCAAATATAGAGCTTCTGCAAATTGCAGTAATATTGCTGAAGACTCCTGCTGTTGAAGTTGCTTGGGGAGCATGATGCAGTTTGAACCTTGCGCAGATAATTATCTGATATATAACTATTTGGAGGTGTATTTGATGAATGCTGTACCCAAAGATGAAATGACTCCGCTTGAAAGGATTACCGCTTTTGCTACGGGTAAGGAGTATGATCGTATTCCTTGTAGCTCTTTCAGTGGAGAGACTGCGTGCCATCTTATCGGAACCACGATTTCTCAGTATCGTCATTCCGCGAAATTGATGGCGGAAGTGGAAAAAGTTGCATACCATAAGTACGGTCATGATGGAGCTGGAGTAGGTCCCGGGTTTCTGGCGTTGGCGGAATCCATGGGCACGGTTTTAAAGTACCCGGAAGACAACATACCCTTTGTGGCGGAGCCGGTACTGAGGAATTGGG
>JAQUXM010000041.1:0-19528 GCA_028692415.1 Syntrophomonadaceae bacterium
AGATGATTTCCTTGTTACAGGCGAGCGAACACCTGGAGCAAAGCCATAGCATCCTGGCCCAGCATATGGCCCAGGTATTTCCCGGAGTAGCAGGAGGGTTCTATATAAGACGCGAGGGAAGCAATTTAATGGACTTGGCGGCAAGTTGGAATTTATTCCAGCCTTTAAAACCGCTAATTTCCATGCAGGAGTGTTTTGCCCTGCAAAGACAGGAGTTTTATTTACTTAAGGCCGGCCAGGATAAAGTAAGCTGTGAGCATTTGGAGCGACATGTCAGTTATGATTATCTTTGTGCTCCGGTAATGGTTCAGGATGAAATTATAGGTTTGCTGCATTTCTTTGCCCCGGGCGCTGAACTGGACGAACAACGCTTGACCGCAGACCGGGCCGCCACCGACTCCATTGCTTTGGCCCTGGCTAATATAAAGATGCATGAGATGCTTACTGAACAGTCAATTCACGATCCCTTGACCCGCTTGTACAACCGGAGATATATGGAAGAAACTCTGCGGCGGGAAATGGTAAGGGCTGAACGGAATGCTGCTTCTCTGGCAATTATTATGGTGGATGTTGATCATTTCAAACGTTTTAACGATAATTATGGCCATCCTACAGGTGACCTGGTACTGCAAAAGATCAGCCGTATAATAGAAAACAGCATCAGGGGTGATGATGTTGCTTGCCGATACGGAGGTGAAGAGTTTGTCCTGATTATGCCCGGAACAGCTTTGGAAGTAGCGCAGCAGCGCGCAGAGCTATTGCGGGAGCAGGTCAAGGCCAAATATTTAACGATTAATGGTGAAGTCCGGGAGATGATGACGATTTCATTGGGAATAGCAGTCTATCCTGAACATGGTCTGCACCCTGAAGCTTTGCTCAAGAGTGCGGACCATGCCCTGTACCATGCCAAACAAGCCGGGCGTGACCTGGTGATGGTGGCCGAGCCGTCATGATATAATGGATGTTGTCAACCTATTAAATTCTTCCTACAGCTTAATGTTAGTATGAAAAACCATGCTGGCGAAGAATGCGGCAAAAAACATCAGGGAGGAATGTTCATGTATTGGGAAAGCCCTGGAGAGGAAAATACCGATAAAACTCTGGAGATGGCGGTCAAAAGAGCTCGGGAATTGGATATAAAGAATCTGGTGGTAGCCAGTTGTTCAGGCAACACTGCCCGGAAGCTGTTGAATTCGGGTTTGCAAATCATATGTGTGACTCATCATGTTGGTTTTGGCGGACCGGGTCAGGATGAAATGCCTGAGCATATCCGGCAAGAGTTAATCCAGGCCGGGGCCAAGGTTTTAACCACGACCCACTTGTTTGCAGGAGTTGACCGGGCTCTGCGCAATCAGTTTGGCGGGGTTTATCCGGCCGAGATTATTGCCCAAACGCTGAGAACTTTCGGGCAGGGAGTTAAAGTGGCAATTGAGATATCCTGTATGGCTAAAGATGCAGGATTTATACCGCATGGGGCGGAAGTGATCGCTATTGGCGGGTCGGCTGAAGGTGCTGATGCGGCTATCGTGGTTGTGCCAGCCCATTCCAATCATTTCTTTGCTACCGAAGTCCGCGAAATAATTTGTATGCCCCGGCTAAAAAAGAAGTAAGCCTGCTATTTAAGCAGGCTCAGACCGTCAGCACGCTTCACCCTTCGGGTACTACTGATGCTCCTGTTGGTCGCTGTTAAGGTTGCGAGCATAAGGGTAATTTTATTCATCAGGGTCGTAATCAAAATCCAGATAAGTAATCAACCATTTCTCGGTTCCGTTATCGAATTTGCTGGCAGTCAAGGTTCCGGTATTGGAGTATGCATAGCCTGCACTGGTATACCAGTCGAATTTTACCTTGAACATGACATTACCCTGTTCGTCCTCAGACTCTGGGGTTACCTGGTATTTTTCCACCCAGGGACTGGAAAAGCCGGTAACCCAATTACTATCTTCAAATTGTTCAAGATACTGTTGGCGAAGCTCTTCGGACATCAATGCATACTGCCAGGCCCCGTTTCTGGTTTTGATGGCTTCGGCCCAGGCATAGGCTGCTGATTCGGCAGTTTTGGGCGCCAGTGCGGTTTCCAGAAGTTCTATGCGCCTCTCTTCCAGCCAGTTTTGGTGATGGATATAGCGATAGGCAGCGACTGCCATAACCAACAGAATGATAGCTACTGCGGCCCCAAACAGATATTTTTTAAGCATAAATTCCCCCCTTTCCTTGTTTTAATCACACCTTCCTACTGAAAGATATGATAAGGAAAAGGCAGTTATTAAAAATTTTTGCTTCGAGACATTATTAATGCTCTACTCAACTTTAGCAGTTGAATTTGAATCAATTGCGAAACTTGTATGGTTTACTAATAAACACTTAGCATTAGCAACTCATTTAAGTCCCATTTATTGAGCCAGGCGATTCAAACAAAATCTTCAATTGCGGGTGGGCAGCAGGATCGTTATAGTTGCTGCTTCTTATACCGACTATCGAATTTTGTTCTTCATTACCTTTTATCAACAGCCCGTAATTAACAAAATCTCCGTTTAACCAGCCCTTAACCGTCGAACTTACCTCGACCATCATCATGCCCTCCCATTGGGCGGGTATGATAAAACTTTGGTCTGGATTATGGTAAGCAAAAGGCTGGCTGTTCCAGGTAAGCCATGCTGGATTCCAGGTATTTACCAAACGATACAGTTTAACTTCAATAGTGCCGGAAGGAACTTCATTTCTGCAGATATGCAATTGCAGATAGGCAGATATCATATTGAAGGCCGGATTATTGCTTAATTCACCGAGGTCAAACTTCAGCAGGGAACGGAATACATCACCGGGCTTGGTAAACCGGCCCAAAAAAAGTGTATCATTATCTGTATCTGATAAAACGAAATTCTTATTCGGATAGTACTCGGAAACAAAAGCATCGATTGCGGCAGGAACAGTTAGCACGGGCATTAACTCATCTCCTTATTAAGCATATTATTCATAATACTTTCTCATCCATTCTATGGTGCGAGGAATACCTTCCTGCAACAAAATATTGGGTTTGTAATTTAAATCTTTACTTGCCTTGCTACTATCCGGAAGTTTGATGGCAGTAGTGAATTTTTCCTGGGCTTCGTAAATCACCCGCTGATCGTTTTTGTTCAGATAATTTAAGATCATGTCCGATATATCTTTCATGGAGTGAAGCTCAGTCCCGGCAATATTATAGACTTCTCCTGGTTTAAAATTATCTATGATGTTGGCTAGAGCCGAACAGCAATCGTCTATAAATACTGAACTCCGCTGGTGGTTGAGGTACACGGTATAGGGTAAATCCTTTATAGCATGATAAGCAAAGATGCTGATGGCGCTACGGTAAGGGGTGTAAAACTCGCCCGGTCCGTAAGTATTAAACAAACGCACCCGCACTACCTCGTTGCCGAACATATTTTGGGCATTAAGTATCTGCAGTTCGTTGACCCATTTGGATATGGCGTAATCGTTGAGCTGTTTAATTTCTATTTCTTCCATTATGTTTTCAAACATGCGCCCGTCATAATCGCCATAAACCTCGGAACTACTGGTAAAAATCATCTTAAACCCATATTTATGCTGCATCCGCAGCATGTTTTTGCTTCCTACCACATTGCTTATCCAAAGGTCTTCATAAAAATCCTCTCCATTCCACCTACCATACTCGGCCGCCAGATGGTAAACATAATCGAAACGTTCTTTGTGGAATATTTCCAACAACTGCCGGTATTTTCCTATATCACAGCGATAATAACGATTCTCATGGCTGTGTTTAAGATCGCAAACCCAGACCTCATGCCCGCGCTCTTCCAGTTCCTTGACCAGACTGCTGCCGATTACTCCTTTACCTCCGGTTACCAAGACTTTCATTACGGTTCCTCCCCCTGGATTTGACCTGTTAATCTGGACAGGAAAAATCAATGCCTGATTCTTTATAATATGTACTTGGTTCACAGAATGTTTAAAGCATCGAAAGAAACTGCAAAGCAGTTTCTTTTGCACCGTTGCAACGAGGCGGTAGATTGGAACCCGCCGCCTGTTTGGTTAATACGAACTCCCCCGCTCAAAGAAGCGGGGGACATCTTCTCACCTAGTTACAAATGTATGGTGGTTTAAGTAACCTAACTCTCTACCCGGAATATTGTGATAATATGAACGGTCTATCTGGAGGAGATAATGTGCTAAGAATCTGTATATTAGGCCTTGGTTATATAGGGCTTCCCACTGCAGCCCTGCTTGCTTCCTTCGGTCAGGAAGTAATAGGGGTGGATATAAACAGTCATCTGCTTGAGTTACTGGGCGAAGGCGGGATTCATATAAATGAACCGGAGCTGCAGCCCATGATAATAAAGTCTATAAGCAGCCAGAGCTTAAAACTCCGTTCTGCACCGGAGAAATCCGATGCCTTTATAGTGGCAGTGCCAACCCCTTATAATGAAGCCAAATCTTGTGACTTGAATTCGGTTACTGCAGCAGTTAACTCCATAATTCCTTATCTGGAGCCGGGCAACCTGATTATAGTTGAATCCACCGTTCCCCCAGGCACCTGCGCGGATCTTGTTCAACCATTACTGGAGATGGCAGGGTTCAAAACCGGTGAGGATATACACCTGGCGTTTTGCCCGGAACGGGTACTGCCCGGTCAAATTCTCAAAGAATTGGTAGAAAACAGCCGGATCATTGGTGGTTACACACATGGCTGCGCAGTTAAGGCCGCCGGGTTATACCGGATTTTTGTTAAGAATGAAATAATTCTAACCGATTTGCGAACTGCCGAGATGGTTAAGCTGGTGGAGAATACCTATAGAGATGTAAATATCGCCCTGGCCAATGAATTTACCGTAATATGCAACCAGCTTGGCATAAATGCGGTTGATGTAATAGAACTGGCCAACCATCATCCCCGGGTTAATATTCTTCAGCCCGGTCCCGGGGTGGGAGGACACTGCCTGGCGGTCGATCCTTATTTTATTGTGGAGAAAGCCCCTTCACTGGCGGGTTTGATTTCCATGGCCCGGGTGGTTAATAACCGAATGCCTGTTTTTGTAGTTGCCCAGGTAAAGATATTATTGAGTGGGCTGGAGCAGCCCAAGATTGCAGTTCTAGGGCTAAGTTACAAAGGCAATGTAGCAGACCTTCGCGAGAGCCCGGCGGCCATAATCGTAAACTTGCTTAAGCAGGCAGGTTTCCGGGTTATGGTGCATGATCCACTGTTCGGGGGTGATGAAATTACAAACCATGTGGAAACTGTGGTTAAAGATGCCGACCTGATTCTGATCCTTACGGATCACGAAATATTTAGGACCTACGACTATTTAAGGCTTGCTGAACAGATGCGCAGTCCGGTAATCTTTGACACCAGAAGTATTATAAATTCCCAACGATTTAATAATACTAAAATTGTGCTCTATAACCTGGGAAATATTTATACAGTCAATAAGGATGCTTTTCCAGGGGTTAACTTAAGTACAGATGGCTGCGCGATATTTTCATAAAGTCATTTTCGTTGATGGATCCCCACTCTCTCTCCTGATTTCTGATAATAGAATTCTTATTCAGGTAAAGATGCTGGTTATACAGGTATTCCGGAGATTGGGTATGATCGTTGTCATGCCTGGGATGGTAGAGATGAATGGTCTTGGCTTGGGTGAGGCAATAAGTACAGCCGTTTTTTAGCAGCCTTGATACGAAGTCATCATCATCATAAGCAAAACCTATAAAGTCCTCATCATAGCCTCCGACGGCAAAAAACTCCCGGCGGCTGATTGCCATTAGAAAGGGCAGCTTACTTCGCAAAACAGGATAATTTTTATGGTAGGCAGCGGAGTCAAATTCACCGTTGTGGGTAGTTAGATGATCGAGAAAAGAACTATCATGATCATCCATACCTATTGCGGTGCTCAACATTCGAGAATTAATCAGCAGCGGGTTATATAGCTGCAGGATGCTGTTATTTAAATGAAACATCTCGGCACAGGATACAACTATCACATCTCCGGTGGATAATTTTGCGCCAATATTCAGGGCAAATCCGGGAACCCGGTAAATCATCCCGCCTTTAAGGTTGCGTTGCCCGGTAAATATATATCTCACATTAAGAACTTTTTTGTACTGTTGGCATAAAGCCTCAGTTTCATCAGGCAGCCCGTCGTTGAGTACCAGGATTTCGTAATCAACCGGTATCTTTTGCCGGGCCAGGGAACTGAGGTTCCATTGCAGCAGATGGGGGCGCTGATAAGCAGTGATTAGTATGGAAATTTTATCCATAAAAAACCTCCTATGTGAACTTCTTTCCTAATTACAAATGCTATGCATTTCCCGGTCTATATGTGTCAACAAAATGAGCTATATAACGAGGCGAAAAGATGTTCCCCGCTAAACAATTGGGGTCCTATTAACAAAAAGGCGGGGGGGTCTAATCTACCGTCCCGTTGCAGGTGTGTGGAAGAAACTGCTCCCGAGTTTCTTCCGATGCTTAAGGCACCTAAAGGTTTAAGCAGCGTATATTATTAGCAATTATGTTGGTTGCTTAAATCAGGCCCCCGAACTGGCTTAAAATATCAGATACATGGAGGTTTTTATAATAGAAACCGGGCGTTCCTATAAAAGAAGAATGCAAAATGGAATATCAGTAATTACCTGTACCAACCGTCCCTTGTTTATGCCCAGGGTATTTGCCAACTATACCCGGCAGCAGCATCCCTGTAGTGAACTTATCATTATATTGAACAATAATCAGATGAAGATTGATGAATGGGAAGGGAAAGCAAATCATTACCGGGATATTCAGGTATATCAACTGGATGAAGATGTGACACTGGGGACCTGTTATAACTTTGGGATAAGGCAAGCTCGCTATAATTATATTGCAAAGTTTGATGACGACGACTATTATGCACCTCTCTACCTGAGCGAAGCCGCCCAGACCTTTAACAGGGTTGATACCGATATTGTAGGCAAATCTACCAGATTCATTTATTTTGAAGATTTGAAAACACTAGGCCTTTATGCTCCATTTCCAGAGTTTTCCTATGTTGAATATATAGTGGGGGCTACTATGGTGGTGAAAAAAGAAGTATTCGATGGGTTAAGCTTTCCAGATGTTACAATTGGAGAAGACAGCGATTTTCAGACCAATTGCCTTGCCAAAGGATTCAAAATCTATTCATCCAATAAATCAAACTATGTAACGATAAGGCATGCATCACCCCACGTCCATACTTTCAGGATTGATGACTTGGCTTATTTAAGCTATTGTCAGGAGCTATGCCGGACTGACAATTACATAGATTTAATAAGCGGGAACAACTATGATGAGATATTTAAATAATATTACCGGGTTTTTGTTTTTGGCCTTTGTTAGCAAGAAATAAGGGCTGAATTTCGGTAACCCCCTGTGTTTTCACCTGGAAAATGAAATGCTTAGCAATCGGAAAGGCACAAGGTCAAAACCAACGGTATGTTGACATTCACTCCAATTACTTATAAAATATAATTATATTTTATAAGTAATTGGAGTTCTGCCAGTTGAAAGACATTAACATAAAATTTGTAAACAGTATTTTGGATGCGCTTGAATGTGCTAAGGAAGTACTTGTATTGATGCCGCAGTTGCCACCGAATATGAAACCAGTCTATCTTCGTATTCTAAATGTAATTTATAAAATCGCTAATAACACCGGCAGGTCACGCGTTTCCGATATCAGCAAGGAATCTGGATTATTGCTTCCCAATACTACAAAGGTTATCAATGAAATGGTTGAATTAAATATTTTAGAAAAATTCACCCCGGATTTTGATAAACGTGTTGTAATGGTGAGGGCGACCAGCCTGGGAGAAAAGTATATTCAGAAGTATGTTCTTAGCTTTATAGAGGGTTTGGAGAAGGAATTTTCAAAAATCAATGAAGTCGAATGCATGATAATGATCGATACTATTTATAAAGTCTGTGAGGCAATAAAAACCGTCTATGAAGAAAAAGAACCCGTAAAGGATATTACAAATCCATGGATATAAAAAATAATTTGAAACTAGAAACAATGGATACTAATTATTCGTTACTGATTGACTGAATTGTAGCTATATTAATTAAGTTCTAAATATCCACGATTTAACCGATTCACGCTTTTGTTTTGTGTGCAGGTTTAATATTTAAAAGAAAGGATACCTATTTATGTTCAAATTGAATGATTATGTTGTGTATGGCTTAACCGGGGTATGCCAGATTGTAGATATTTGTAAAGATGAGTATAGCTGTAGTAATGATATCGAATATTATGTTTTAACCCCCGTTTTCAGCGATAATATGACCATTAAGATTCCTGTAAATAATCCAAATATTATGATGAGAGCAATCGTTACAAAAAATGATGCTTTATCGTTAATAGACGCGATGCCAGAAATTGAAACTATATATATAGAAGATGAGAGACAAAGAAGTAATAATTTTAAAGCTGCTCTTAAAACAGGAAAAACCGAAGAATGGATAAGAATTATTAAGACCTTACATTTGGAAAAAGAAGCAAAATCCGGCATTGGCAAAAACCTGACCAAGACAGACGAAGATATATTGAATAATGCTGAAAAACACTTAAATCAAGAATTTGCAATTGCCTTGAACATTTCCCCCGACCAGGTTGTTGACTATATTCTTGAACGCATTTCGTTAAATTAGAATTGTGTAAAATAGATTGTGCGCGTGTCCATTCCAAATACAATTTGGAATGGAAATCTTTAAATGATATATTAAAAGGGTAGTATGAATAAAAGAACCGGAGCCCCTAATAGTAACAATTTATATATTAATTAACATTTTTTCCATGTTATATCTTTCAAAATCAATATGCTAAAATTATACTGCAACGTGTAGTTTTGACAAACGTAAGTCCAGTTGTCAAAGCAACACGTTTTTTTAAGTCTTCTATAACTGCGATCCAGAGCTATTTGAAAGGGCGGAGGAAATGCTTTATAGAGAGTTTTCCGTTGCATTGGGCATTCCGAAGGAAGATGTTACATTGAAGAGAATGTTAAAAAGCTTGAAAGTGCCAGACCATAAGCAGGCAGTAATAAGCGAGGAGAGTGAACGATCATGGATTTGAAAAGTGAACTGGTTGCGCATCCTGTGTTTGGAACAGGAAGAGTCATCAGTCACGACGGCAAGAGGATAAGCATTCAGTTTTCTGAGGAAACAGGGGAAAAGTGCTTTGTTTACCCGGATGCGTTTGAGAAATACTTAAAAATGGATAATCCTGTAGCTGCACAAAAGGTGCTAACGGACTTAACAGCTAAAATCGAACAAAGCGAAGAGCTTCAGCGAAAGGAGGAAGAATTTAAACAAAAAGCTTTTGAAAGATTAGCACTTGCAGCTCAGAAAATAAAAATTGTGGAAAAAACCAAACCGGCAAAGGCAAAGGCAAAGACAAAGACAAAGACAAAGTCCAAGGCATAAGAATGATTCAAACACAACAGGAAATCACGAGGCAAACCATTATTTTACGAGGAAGATGAATAGAGACAATATATGGAGCATTTTATGTAGTATGTGGGATACATCGAATTTGAGCCAATAACACAGGTAAATCCTCGACCATAAATCAGAGTTTATGGAGGTGGTTGCAATATATAACGAGTCGAAAAAGATGTCCCCCGCTTTTTTAAACGGTCAAGTTCCTATTAAAAATTGGCGGCAGGTTCTAATCTCCGCCTCGTTGCAGCAGTGCGGAAGAAACTGCTGCACAATTTCTTCAGCACTGTTTAAAAAATTCAACAAGGTCGGAATCGAAATAATAGGTTCCGACCTTGTTGTTATCGCAATTCCGCTTAGGGTGGCAAATACCGGTTAAAAGAAGTCATTATTTGAAGTAGTTTACCCCAGCCTCAAACAGGCGCTGGTCTTTTTCATTGGGTATATTAATATAAAGATTATTGCCAATTCTTTCGGAGTGTCCCATTTTTCCCAATATCCTGCCGTCAGGGCTGGTAATTGCCTCTACTGCGTAATCGGAACCGTTGGGGTTAAACCGGATGTCATAGGAGGGCTGTCCTTCATAATCCACATATTGAGCAGCAATTTGACCGCCCTCCATCATTTGCTGCATATCTGCCTCACTGGCCACAAAGCGGCCTTCCCCATGGGAGATGGCGATTTGATACACATCTCCAAGCTGCACATTGGCAAACCAGGGAGATAAAACAGAAGATATCCTGGTTTTTACCATCATTGACATATGGCGGCCAATCCGGTTGTAGGTCAGCGTGGGTTGGCTTGCGCCAATTTCCCGAATTTCACCGTAGGGAACCAGACCCAGCTTTATCAGAGCCTGAAAACCGTTGCAGATACCCAGCATCAGTCCATCCCTGTGTTTCAGCAGATCCATTACCGCATCCCTTATCCGCGGGTTACGGAACACGGCGGCAATAAATTTGCCGGAACCTTCTGGTTCATCACCGGCACTAAAGCCACCGGGCAGCATGATGATCTGGGATTCCTTGATTTTGGCGGCCATGATTTTGATGGATTCTTCTATAGCCGAAGGCGTAAGGTTTTTGATAATAAATACATCAGTTTCGGCACCTGCCAGTTCAAACCTTTTCTTTGTATCATATTCGCAGTTGGTGCCGGGGAATACGGGAATAAACACCCGAGGGCTGGGCACTGTAACTTTAGACTTGGCCTGTCCGCGCTGTTTATAGGACAGAGCTGCGGGCGAAGCCAGTTCTATTTCCGCCGTTTTAGTTGGAAATACTTTTTCCAGGGGGGCTTCCCAGGCCTCCTGGGCTTCAGGCAGGCTGAGGGCCATGCCGCCGACTTCAATAGCTTCTTTGGCCTGGGTCTTACCCAGAATTCTGTATGGAAGAGAGGCCAAAGCTGTCTGGACATCCATATCCGAAGGCATCTCCACCACCAGACTGCCGTAATCCGGAGAAAACAGCAGGGTGTTGATCTCGCCTGGCGTCAATGCCTGGTCTGCCAGGGAGAAGCCGATCCGATTACCAAAACACATCTTGCTGATGGCCTCGGCGATGCCACCCTCGCGTACGGGATAGGCAGCCAGGATTTTGCCGGCATGAATCAACCCGGTAATTCGTCGATAGGTTTCACTTAACAATACAAAGTCAGGCAACTCGCAAGCGTCTCTTTCGACAGGTATATATACTACCTGGCTGTCAGGGTTCTTAAATTCTGGAGAAATCACCTTTCTGAGATCAGTCGTATCAACGGCAAAAGCCACCAGGGTGGGGGGGACATTCAGGTCCATGAAGGTGCCGGACATGCTGTCTTTTCCTCCAATGGCCGGTATCCCCAGTTCCATTTGGGCATAGTAGGCACCCAGCAAGGCAGCGAAAGGCTTGCCCCATTTACTGCTGTCCGTTCCCAGCTTTTCGAAATATTCCTGAAGGGTTAAGCGTATGGTTTGATAATTGCCCCCCATGGCAACAATCTTCGAAACGGCTTCAACCACAGCATACAAAGCACCATGAAAAGGACTCCACTTGGCCATTTGGGAATTATAACCATAGGCCATGAGCGTGCCGGTAGTGGTGTCTCCGGATTCCACCGGCAATTTAGCGGCCATTCCAATAGTGGGAGTTGCCTGGTATTTGCCGCCGAATGGCATTAGAACCGTACCGGCTCCGATGGAGCTGTCAAAACGTTCTACCAATCCCCGCTGCGAGCAGACATTCAAGTCCTGTAAATTGTTGAGCCAGGCTTTCTTAATGTCTGAAGAAATGTGGGCATTCTTTATGGCAAAGTAGTTTTCTTCGGAGGCTGGTTCCTGCACGAAGACCTCCGTATGCTGTTTCACCCCGTTGGTGTCCAAAAAGTCTCGGGCGATATCTACGATGGTGCTGTCTCGCCAGAGCATCTTCAGCCGTCGGTCCGAGGTTACTTCAGCCACCTCAATGGCTTCCAGGTTTTCTGAATCAGCCAGGGCTTTAAAGTGATCAGCATTATCTTTGGCTACAACCACTGCCATTCTTTCTTGAGATTCGGAAATGGCCAGCTCGGTTCCATCCAAACCCTCATATTTTTTGGGTACTGCATCCAACCGAATAACCAGGCCCTCAGTTAATTCCCCTATGGCCACAGAAACACCGCCTGCGCCAAAGTCATTGCATTTCTTAATCAGCCGGCTGGCCTGGGGATTTCTGAACAGCCGTTGTATCTTTCGTTCGGTCGGGGGATTGCCTTTTTGAACCTCCGCCCCGCGGGTAAAGATGAATTCTTCCGTATGTTCCACCGAAGAACCGGTGGCTCCGCCGCAGCCATCCCGACCAGTTTTGCCGCCCAATAGAATCACTACATCACCGGCGGCGGGAGTTTCTCTGACAACGTTGCCCTTGGGGCCTGCTCCGATAACCGCCCCGATTTCCATACGTTTGGCAATAAAGGCGTCATCATACACTTCTGCCACTTGTCCGGTAGCCAATCCAATCTGATTGCCGTAGGAACTGTAACCGGCGGCTGCACCGGTGGTGATTTTTCGCTGAGGCAGCTTGCCCGGCAAGGTTTCCGATATACTAACCCTGGGATCACCACTGCCGGTTACTCTCATAGCCTGATAAACATAAACCCGACCGGAAAGAGGATCTCGGATGGCGCCCCCCAGACACGTGGCGGCCCCGCCAAAAGGTTCGATTTCAGTGGGATGATTATGGGTTTCGTTTTTAAACATAACCAACCAATCTTCTTGTTTACCGTCAATTTCTGCCTTTACTACGATGCTGCAGGCATTGATCTCATCGGAAAGGTCTAAATCCTGTAGTTTGCCTTCCTTTTTCAGCTTTTTCATGCCTATCACAGCGATGTCCATCAGGCAGACATCCCTTGCCTCAGAACCGTACACAAAGCTGCGATCTTGCAAGTAGTTTTCATATGCTTTTGCTACAGGCGAGCCCAATCCTTTTGCCGCTATGGATACCTTGTCTATGCTGGTTAAAAAGGTAGTGTGTCGGCAGTGATCCGACCAATAGGTATCGATTACCTTAATTTCAGTCAAGCTAGGATTTCTTTTTTCCTGGTCTCTGAAGTAAGCCTGGCAAAACTTGAAATCTTCGAAACTCATCACCAGGCCCAGTGCTTCTTTATAGCAGGAAAGCGCTGCTTCCTCCATTCCGATAAAACCATCCAGAATGGCGACATCCTCTGGAGTAACTGCTTCCATTTCCAAGGCAGAGGGCTTATGGAGGGAGGCCTCACGGGAGTCAACCGAGTTTATGCAATAGCCTTTGATCGTATGGAAATCGTCTTCGGATATATCTCCATAAAGTAAGATCAACTTTGCAGAAAGAATGGCCGGTGGTTCTCCCTGGGTTAAAATCTGAATACATTGAGCAGCGGAATCTGCCCGCTGGTCATACTGACCAGGCAGATACTCCATAGCGAAGTATTTTACGCCCGGTGCTATTTCAATTGTTTCATCATAGACAAAATCTACATTAGGTTCAGAAAATATAGTTTTCTTGGCCTGTCGATATGCATCATCGGAAATTCCGGAAATATCGTAGCGATTGATGAGTCTGACCCTTTCAAGATGGAATATACCCAGGTTTTCCTTTAAATCATGGTGCAAATGCTGGGCCTCAACATCGAAGCCAGGCTTTTTTTCTACCAGGATGCGTTTTACAGTTTGATTCAATTGATTCAGCCTCATTTCTCTGCTTGTTCATTTTTCTATAAGTATTATAATATGCTTTTGCTGCTAAAAGAAAGGAGTGGAAGCTACATCCTTTTGCCATTAAATAGTCAGCAAACCAAAGCAATTACTTTTTTGCTTACAATTAATTTATTTTAAAGGGCAAAATAAACAAAGCATTATAGTAATAGGAGATGATTAAATAATGAGTGCATCATTAGATTCAGGTAGAAAAGCGAATCATCTGATTACTGAGAAATCCCCCTATTTACTACAGCATGCCCACAATCCGGTGGACTGGTATCCTTGGGGGGAGGAAGCATTTGAAAAAGCCGCGAGCAAAGATACCCCGGTATTTCTAAGCATTGGCTATTCGACTTGCCACTGGTGCCATGTAATGGAGCGGGAATCCTTTGAAGATGAAGCGCTTGCGGCCCTGCTCAATAAGGATTATGTCTGCATCAAGGTAGACCGGGAAGAAAGGCCGGATATCGACAGCATATATATGAGTGTATGCCAGGCCATGACCGGGCATGGCGGCTGGCCATTGACGATCATCATGACTCCGGACAAAAAGCCATTTTTTGCTGCAACCTATTTACCTAAGCATAGCCGGGGGGGAATGACCGGCCTGATGGATTTGCTGCCTCGAATTAGGGAATTATGGGAATCCAAGCGCGAAGTGGTCCTGGCGTCATGCGAAAAGATAGTGACCTGGCTCCAGAAGGAGGCCGGAGAATCTGGAGCGGGCAAGCTCGATGAAGAGCTATTTCAGCGCGCTTTAGAGCAATGCCGGGATAGCTTTGACTCTGACTATGGAGGATTTGGCCGAGCCCCCAAGTTTCCTTCACCGCATAAGCTGTATTTCTTGTTGCGCTACTATTTTGTTTATGGTGAGCCCTCAGCTCTGGAGATGGTAGAAAAAACCTTGGAGAGCATGTACCGGGGCGGTATTTATGATCATATTGGCTTTGGTTTTGCCCGTTATTCTACGGATTCCAGGTGGCTGGTACCCCACTTTGAAAAAATGCTTTATGATAATGCACTGCTGGCAATAGCCTATCTGGAGGCTTACCAGCTTACCCGCAAGGATATATACGCCCGTCTAGCCCGGGAGATTTTCACTTATGTGCTGCGGGATATGACTTCACCGGAAGGGGCGTTTTATTCAGCCGAGGATGCGGACTCGGAAGGCGTGGAAGGAAAATTTTATTTGTGGACTCCGGAACAGATAATAGAGGTCTTGGGGAGAACAGAAGGTGCCTTTTTTGCTGAAAAATATGACATAAGCAGCAGGGGTAATTTTGAAGGGGAAAATATCCCCAATCTTCTAAAGGGGATACCTTCGGAACTAGACTGGGAAAGATTGGAAAAATCACGCGGTCAGCTTTTTGCAGTACGGGAAAAACGAGTTCATCCCTTCAAGGATGATAAGATACTCTGCTCTTGGAACGGATTGATGATAGCAGCCCTGGCATTCGCAGCACGGGTTCTGGATGAGCCTGGGTACCTGCAGGCGGCTCGAAGAGCAGCAGCCTTTATTTTAAGCAAACTGCGCCGGACTGATGGCAGACTCCTGGCTTCCTATCGCGAGGGTGAAGCTGTATACCCGGCCTATCTGGATGATTATGCTTATTTGATTTGGGCGATGATAGAACTCTATGAAGCAAGTTATGACAGGGAGTTTCTGCAGACCGCCCTGGACTTAAATAATGAAATGCTGCGGTATTTTGGAGATGAGGATAAGGGAGGGCTGTTCATTTATGGCAGTGACAGCGAACAGCTGATAGCCCGTCCTAAAGAGTCTTATGATGGGGCTCTGCCGTCTGGCAATTCGGTTGCAGCACTAAATTTGCTGCGTTTAGCCCGGTTAACCGGCAGTACTGAACTGGAAGAAAGAGCCCAAAAACAATTAAACTGTTTCGCGGATAGTATAAATGCGATGCCTGGCGCATACGCCTTCTTGCTTTGTGCGGCGCTGTATGCTGCGGGTCCTGACCAGCAAATAGTAATTGTAGGGGAGGCTGAAGAAGCAAACAGCAGCTTGATGTTAGATAGCATTAATAAGTCATACCATCCTTTTACGGTTAGTATATTTAAGCAAGAAGGGGAAGCAGACTACAATTTGCCCGACTTCTTGAAAGAAATGCAAAGAATAAATGGAAAAAGCACGGCCTATATTTGCAGCCATTTTACTTGCCAGGAACCCATAACTTCAATCCATGAATTAAACCACTGCTTACAAAACAAATAAAACAGTAAAATTTTAAAACAGAGCCCGGCTGTCGCTTGGCCTAAATATCTTTTAGGATAAGGGACAGCCGGGCTCTGCTTGACGGGGGGAGAAGGACAAAAAGCAGGTTGGCTCTATTAGGCTTCTTTAAGAGCGGCAGGCTTTTTTGCCGCAGCAGGTTTTGGTTCCAGGTCTTCAATCTTTTTGCTCAGGTCCTCTACCTGTTTAACCAGTTCAAAGTAGGAGAGAAACACTGGCATGCGAGTACCATCCATTCCCGCCTCACTGACTTCTTTGATGGAGTCTTTGAACTGTTTCATACTATTGTAAAATTCATTTGAAAAACGCGTGCTGATATTCATAAAAGTTTCCTGTTGAGATTGCCAGAATGTAAAATGCTGGTTGTTCATATCCATTAACTGTTGGTTAATGGATGCCAAAGTGCTGTTGTAGTTTTTCCACATCTCTGAAAAGCCACAGGCTAGATTTTTGGAAATCTGCATACTGGTTCCCATCATCTCTCCAATGTTAAACTTGTTTTCGCTGGTCATTAATAACTCCTCCTTCATCTACTCTATCAATGGATGATGAACCGTTGCCATCATCACCGGGGACGGCAAAGCACTTGTCTTGCTATTGGTCGCTAGCTCGTCCCTGTTATGGAATAGTATACCAGTGAATAGCATAATCGAGGAATCAGAAAAAACCTGACAATAGACCGGGGAATTCCTAAATAAAACTAGGGGATTATGACGAAACCATAAAAAAGGTGGGAAATCGACAATTAGTAGCGAGATTTAATCAAATCACTCTTTATGGCCAGCTTAACCAGCCCCACTATATCATAGGTGTCCAAACGCTCCATTAACTGTGCCCGGTGACTTTCAACCGTTTTGGGGCTTATTCCTAGTTTGGCTGCCATGTCTTTGGTACTGCAGCCTTCAGCAATAAGTTTCCAAACCTCTATCTGCCGGGGTGTTAGCTTTTCCAAATAGCTTGCATTATTGCTGTTATTGCTTCTGATATATTCGCTAACCACCTTGTGAGAAATTACCGGACTTAAATAGGTGGCTCCGTCCAAGACAGATTTTATGGCTAATTCCAGTTCAACGGGAGCAGCATCCTTGAGTAAATAACCTGAAGCCCCTGAATGTAGGGCCTGCCGCACATATTCCTCATTGGCATACATGGAAAGCAATATCACTTTGATATATGGAAAATCCTTAATTACGGCAGCGGTTGCTTCCAGGCCGTTCATTTCGGGCATAGCAATATCCATTAATATAAGATCTGGCTTCCGGGTCTTGAGTAATTCCAAAACCTGCTGCCCGTTGTCAGCCTCGGCTATTACCTCGATACCGGTCAAGTTGTTTAACAAGGAACGAATCCCGGCTCTGACCAATTGGTGATCATCAGCCAAAAGTATAGTTATGGAATCCATTTTGCGTAACCTCCTTTAGAATCGGACCTAACAATACTTTAAGAACTATCCTTCCAATGGGAAACAGGCATTTATACTGGTGCCGCCGGAAGGGGAAGACTCGATGGCATAGCGCCCTCCGGCTTGAACGACGCGTTCTTTCATCCCTAAGAGCCCCATACTTCGGCCCTGAACAGCATTCTTGGTGGCCAATTCAACTTCGAAGCCCTGGCCATCGTCAGCTATCACAAGTTTTAATTCCTTGTTTTCGAGGTTTAACTCAACACGTACATTCTGGGCCTGGGCATGGCGCAGAACATTGGTTAGAGATTCTTGTACCACCCTGAAACATGCGGTTTCGAGGTTTACTAACAGTCGTCGGGTATTCAGGTTGCTGAAGAAAGCAATTTTTAACCCGGATCTTTGCATCAAACCTGAAAAGTGGCTCCTTAGTGCTGCTTCCAAACCCAGGTCATCAAGCACCGTTGGTCGCAAGGAAATGGATAACTGGCGAATTTCCTGCAAGGACTGATCAACAATGTCAATGCTTTCCTTAAGCTGAGCTCCAGCTGCCGGGTTGTTATGGGTCAGATTTTGAAGGTTTATTTTTACGGCGGTCAAAGTCTGTCCCAGGGCATCATGCAACTCACGGGCAAGATGGCGGCGTTCATCCTCCTGAACCTGCATCAGCGCATGGGAAAGAGCCTGCATCTCTTCACTGACCTCGCGTATCTTTTCTTCGCTCTGTTGGCGATCCGTGATATCACGAATCGTTTCTATGGCACCTACCACTTTCCCATCGGAATCATACAGTGGTGTTGCCTTGCCCCACAAATAAGCGGGTTTTCCACGCAGGCAGGGAACCATGGCTTCAGCGATTATGTTATTGTTATCGCGGTACAATATGCTGACATTTTGATCAATTTCCTTGAAAGGCTTCAGTGCAAGGTCTACCAGAATAGGCCGGCGGTATCCATAAAAAGGCAATGCGTATTCGTATTCGATTTTATGTAGCATATCCTCAGCCTGAACTCCGGTCAATTCCTCCATAGCCCGGTTCCAAATGATAACCCGGCCATCCAGGTCAACAGCCAGGGTGGCATCGGGCAGGAAATCAATAATATCATGCAGTTGTTGTTTGGAATCCCTTAGTGCGGTTTCGTATTGTTTATTTTCTGTAATATCGATGATGGTGCTGAGCACGTGAGGGGTAGAACCAATATTAATAATCTCGGCAGAATATAAACTGGTACGTAATTCTCCGGATTTAAGCCGTAAATGGGCTTCCATCTGGTGTACCGATCCTTGCTCACGAAGCAGTTGGTTTACATGTCGGCGCTCCCTGAGGTTGAACCAGCAATTTAATTCGTTGGCGGTTTGGTCAATTACTTCATTACGAGCATAACCCGTAACCTCTAAAAAGGTGTCATTGACATCGATATAACGACCTTCGGGAAGGGTGGTTATAGTCATTAGAACCGGACTGGAACGAAAGGCGCAGGAAAATTTTTCCTCGGAAATACGAAGTGCCTCAGCCATTTTTTCCCTTTCGCTAATCTCGATTCTGAGCGCGGCATTAATCTCGTTTAATTCCCAGGTTCTTTCCAAGACCTTGATCTCCAGTTCCTTGTGAGCCTTTTGCAATGCTTCTTCAGCTTGTTTACGTTGATTTATATCCAGAAAACTGCCAACCATTTGCCGGGCTTGCTGCTCATCATCCCAGGCCATAATTTTGCCCCGGGCCAGGACCCATATCCATTGTCCAGCTTTGCTAAGCAACCTTAATTCCTGCTCGAATTGAAGGGTATGCTGGTTTAGGCAATCACTGATGTTTTTTAGAAGGGGATGCCAGTCGTCGTGGTGAATAGAATCCTTAAAGGTGGAAAAGTCAAGGTTGTAGTTCTTTTGCTCATACCCAAAAACTTCGGTCCAGCGGTCACTTAAAACGAGTTTGCCGGTGTCGATATTCCAATCCCAAAAGATATCCGTACTTCCTTCGAGTACTAATTGGAGGTGTTCAGCATTCTGGCGCAGTGCTTGCTGAGTCTCCAACTGGCGTATTCTCTCCAGGCCCATGGATGCAACCAGATGGGCGAATTCGGTTATAAGATTCATAAAAGGCTGAACATAAGGTTCTGGTACGACAGGAATCTGGCAAACAGCTTCAAGGTAATCCTTTTCATTAAAGCCGTACTTTGCTGCATGCTGACGGAAAAATTGTTCATTGGG
>JAQUXM010000041.1:19628-21412 GCA_028692415.1 Syntrophomonadaceae bacterium
ATATTATTTCCCGCTGGGATGATAATGGGTGTGCAAAAGCTCGTGGGAGATGTGTCCCAAGGGAGCGTGCAGGAAGTCTTCGTAAATCTTTTTAACTTCGGGGTTGTCATGCGATTTTCTGAGGGGCAGTCCAGCATCTTCAACATAAATAGCTTCGATTCGTTCTTTCTTCTTCTCGATGGTGGAAGGAATGGGTTGCCCGCCTCCGCCGATACAGCCGCCGGGACAGCACATTACTTCGATAAAGTGATAAGGCGAAGTGCCGGCTCTGACTTCATCCATGATCTTGCGGGCTGAGCCCAATGAGTTGACTACGGCTACTTTTACTTTGGTGCCGTTAAGATCGACTTCGGCTTCCTTCATGCTGTCAAAACCGCGGCAGACCGTGAAGTTTACATCTTCCAGGGTATTGCCGGTAACCACTTCATATACCGTGCGCAGGGCTGCTTCCATAACCCCGCCGGAGGCTCCGAAGATGACTCCAGCCCCGGTATAGGCTCCCATGAGCGAATCGAAGGGGGTGGGTTCCAAATTGTCCCAGAAAGCGCCGCCCATGCTAAAGAGCTTGCCCACTTCACGGGTAGTGAGAACCAGGTCTACATCGCGGTATCCACTGTCATACATCTCCGGGCGGGCCGATTCAAACTTCTTGGCGGTACAGGGCATGATGGATACAGAGTAAACCCGGGCCGGGTCTACGCCCATCTTTTCTGCCCAGTAAGTCTTGGCCAGAGCACCGAACATCTGTTGGGGTGACTTGCAGGTGGACAGATGATCCAATTGGTCCGGATAGAATGTCTCAATAAAGTTTATCCAGCCTGGGCTGCAGGAGGTCAACATGGGCAAGGTGCCGCCTTCTTGAAGGCGTTTTAAAAGTTCATTGCCTTCCTCCATAATGGTGAGGTCAGCTGTAAAGTTGGTATGGAAAACATAGTCAAAACCTAACTGCCTTAAGCCGGCGGCAAATTTGAGCATGTCCAGAGAACCGGTAGGAATGCCCAGTTCTTCAGCAACAGCTACGCGAACCGCCGGGGCAATCTGGGTGATGACGATTTTGTCCGGGTCGGCTACTGCCGCCAGGAATTCATCGGTTTCCTCATACTCGGTAATTGCTCCTACCGGGCAAACCAGAGCGCATTGGCCGCACATTACACACGGGGTTTCAATCAGAAGTTTGCCAGCCACGGTCTGGGGAACCCCATACTTGACTTCGAGTGCACCGACCGTCTGAATGTCATTACACATCTCCACACAGCGCAGGCAAAGCGTACATTTGGAAGGGTCGCGAACTATTGCTCGAGTTGAACTATCTTTGGGCAATTGGAAAGGCTTGTGGTCGAAATCCCGGATTATTAGGGTTTCGGCCAGGGTTTGCAATTCGCAATTCAAGCTGCGGGCGCAATTCAAACAGTCCTGGGGATGAGCCTGGAGAATCTTCTTGAGGTTGTCTCTTTTCGCCTTGATAACTTCGGGGGTATTGGTTTTGACGAGCATACCTGGCAATACTTTTTCCGAACAAGATGTTTTCAGTTCCCCGTTGATATCAACCACACAAACTTTGCAGTTCTCCTTGACCTTGAGATCGGGATGACTGCACAGTGAGGGGATGATAAATCCGGCAGTGGCAGCTGCCTGCATCACGGTTGAACCCTCTGGTACTGATACTTCAATACCATTGACAACGATACTAACCATACCATTTCTCCTCTCCCTATTGAATTTCCCTTTTTCATGTTCCTTCACTAAGTTTATTTTTTGCGAAATATGGTGTCAAGTGGAAGATA
>JAQUXM010000181.1 GCA_028692415.1 Syntrophomonadaceae bacterium
CAGATTAATTATGCCCTCTACAAAGTCCGGAGCTTGAGGTAACTTTGTAGGAGTGACCATGGAGATTATTTCTTGAACTTTGGTAATAGGAACCCCGTACTCACAGACCAGATTATCCTGTTTAAGCATAAATACTACCAGTTGAATCTCATCAGCCATATTATATCCTCCTTTATACATCTAATGTAATAACCCGATGAATAATATATGCTTTTCTATTTATATTCATCATGCGTTAATTATTTCCTTTATGCAAGAGTAATAATTTAAAACAAAAAATAGAGCTGGCTGTAACTGCCTAAGCAGAATACAGCCGCTTTAATCTTTAATATGGAGTTCGCCTTTTGTTGAATGGGAATTATTTCAGGAAACAATAACGAGGTGAAAAGATGTCCCCCGCTTCTTTAAGCGGTCGGGTTCCTATTAATAAAACAGGCGGCGGGTTCTAATCCCCCTCCTCGTTGCAGCGGTATGGGAGAAACTGCTCCGCAGTTTCTCCCGATGCTTAAATTACTTGGTCTTAAAGTTGATTTTCAGCGTTTTACCTAGTTTGTTTCCGTTATTGGCAGTTAACTTGGGACTAACTACCACTGTGTATTTGGTAGCACTTTTCAGTTTGCTTTTGGGATATATATAAATATTATCCCGTTCGTTGAAGTTTACGGTATCCTTGACCCGGGATACGGTTGCCGGCACCAGCTTGGTTCCCTGGCGCAGGGTGATACATTTTGCATTGTTAGCCCAAACTGCATCTTTTACAACATTTTTATCAAACGTTAATTTAATGCGCGAAATGTTCTGGGTTACGTTCGTTGCTCCATTAGCAGGAGAAGAACTCACAAAATTCAGCGGTTTATCACCGGACCCATCGTCCCCGGCCTGGACCGGCAAAAGGTATATGCAATTCAAGACTATTGCCGTTACCAGTAATAAAACCAGACTATACAATTTTCTTTTCACGCGCCATCTCTCCTTCATTTGTTTATTCGCTCCTTATTTAAGCACAATATCCCCGCAGCTTCCATGGTAGTTGATGGGTTGACAGGAAAAGGCAAAGGCCAACGATCAGGGCTAAGGCCTGGTGCTGCGCAAATAAATCCAGTTGCAGGTTTGTAAATACCTGGATGCGGCGATCCCAGTCCATAATCTAGCATTTTTCCAATTTTCTAACACCATATTTTTCAATAACCATATTATGGAGTAAGACGTATTAATGAACAGCCCTCTAAATAGAAGCGCAAACAGCTTAAGCTTAACGAGACTAGAGAGGAGGATGAATATGCAAATTCAGTTCACGCCAAGTCCAAATTACCGGGCTGGCCGCAAAGGCCGCAAGATAATTGCCATCGTCAATCATATTACTGCCGGTTTAATGCCAGGGACCCTCTCCTGGTTGCGGAATCCGCAAGCCCAGGCCAGTGCTCATTACCTTGTAACCAAGACCGGTGCTGTCTATCAGATGGTTAAGGATGAGGACACCGCCTGGCATGCCGGGATTGTCAATAAACCCAACTGGCCGCTCTACGATGGAAATAATCCCAATTACTATACCCTGGGTATCGAACATGAGGCCCTGGCTGGTGAAGCTCTAAGCGAAGCCCAATATCAGGCCTCGCTCGAATTGCACCGGCAACTGGTTCAAGAATGGGGTATAACGGTAGACCAGAATCATATTATTGGGCACTACCGGATTGACAGCATTAACCGCAAAAACGATCCTGGCCCCGGATTTCCCTGGGATCGACTTTTTAATGATCTGAAGAATAAACCCGGCCTGCAAGCTTTGCCGATTGATATCTTGGTCGCCAATCAGTTAATAAAAGGGGTACTTATAGATAATCAATCCTACGCACCGGTTCGTGCGCTGGCTGAGAGTCTAGGCCGGCAAGTAAAGTGGGATGGAATACTTAAAACCGTTTTCATCCCTCCAGTAAGCGTTCAAGTTCCTGCAGCAGTTGACGGGACAGTCAGAATAGCTACGGGAAATATAATAATTTCCGGGCAGTTGCTGGGAAACCAAGCATATGCACCAGTGCGAAAACTTGCCGAAGCCTTGGGCCGCCAAGTTATTTGGGATGAAAAAACCAAAACAGTCTCAATTAAGTGAGGAGGATTATTATGGAAGAACACATTTTAATTGATCTGAGTTATAGTGTTCTCAGCATCTTGATTCCGGCCTTGTGCGCAATCGCCATTGAACTTTTACGCAGGAAATTAGGGTTGGAAAACATTAAGAAGGTCCAACAAGAACTGAACAACAAAAAGGAATTAGCACACCTGGCAGTGAAATTTGTTGAGCAAGCTTACAAGGATCTAAAAGGTCAGGAGAAATGTGATAAGGCTGCGGAATGGTTAACTGCCCGCATCCAAGAGCAAGGAGTAAAAGTTTCCGTGGAAGAAGTAATAGGGCTGATCGAAGCAGCTATAAGAATGGCCAAAGACGAATTCGGCGAACAATGGGGTAAAATAAGCACTCGATAAGGCTCTTTTTATTACAGTTCACTCTGCTCTTTAGCACCTTGGGCAAGAATTGCATGAATCTATCGAGCACGAACCTTTCACGTCACTAATCATCGCCAGGTCCAGCCAGACCGAAGACATCCTTTTAATATGCCGGGAAGTTATGAGCGCTCAAATAACCAGCAGCTTTAAATACAAGGCGGGGGTACTAATATAATACCTCCGCTTTTATGTTATCTGCTTGCAAAACCATAGGCTAGCCACCATGCTTGGATTTTATCCTTTAATACATATACATAGTCGATGATAACAGGTGATTTATTGGTTGACTCATAAATGGAAGCTTGTTACAATAAACTAACAAACGGTAGTTAGTTTATTTATAGAAGGAGCCTATTAAAATGATCATAACAACCAAAGAGAAAATCAAAAAAGCTGCTCTTTCTTCCTTTGCCCAAAAGGGTTATGAAGGTGCCACTATGCAGGAAATAGCTGAAGCAGTAGGAATTAACAAGGCATCTATCTACAACCACTACAAAGGAAAGGAGGATTTATTTTTAGCTGTTTATGATGATGTGGCGATTGAATATGAGAAATTGCTTAAACGTATGATAAGGGATTCGGAGGATATGGAGATCCCCGATAAACTGCTGCACATGTTTAAAGAATACATTCTTTTCTACTACAAAGATTTGCATATTTCATTATTTTGGACTCAGTGTCTGATTTTTGCTCCGCACGAGCTGCGGGAAAAACTGCACACAGACATTGTTAAACGTGAAGGGCCTTTTGAAAAAAAGATGCTGGAAATACTCGGGGAAGGAATGCATCGGGGAATCATTCGCCGGGATATTCCTTCCAAGATGCTGCTCTCTTACCGAGCCATGCGGGACGGTCTCTTGCTCTGGATGCGGATTATCCCCGAGTTATCAGGGGAATGGATCGAGGTATTCTGGAAAGACTTCTGGCTGGGTATACAGGAAAACAAAGGTGCTGCTGATGAGTGCGAACAGGTTCAAGATGGCCTGAATCTCAAAGATAGCTTAAATCCGCAGCTTTTAGATAAAGGTGCGGTAAGCCTGTACACTACCGAATGCTTGATTTGCCACAAGGAATTCGGGATTCCCTTTACCGACTATCGCTACAAAGACATTAAATATAGCCGCTGTGTTCATCATGTCTGCGACGATTGCGGCAAGATGATTCAGGAGGAATGCCAGAAAATAACCGGGCTCTCTCCAGAGTTAATTGACTTTTGGGAAAGGTACGAACGTTCCAGGAAAAAGTAATTGCTTAGGCAAGACAACTAGATTTACGAGATGGAAGGAATGACCCTCACATCGTTTATCATGCTTCCGGAGGAAGGGGCTGTATATATAAGCTGCGGTAACCCATGTGAAAATGAAGTTATCAGATACGCATTATAGAACCTAAGATAATCAAAATCCTGTAAAATAGGGCTCCTTAGTTAGGAGGTGAGGTCGTGTACACCACTATATGCATGATCTGCAAAAAGGAGTTTGGGATACCTTTTTCTGATTTTCGCTACAAGGACATCAAATACAACCGCAATAAACATCATGTTTGCGACTCCTGCGGCAAGATGGTCCAGGATGAAGCACAAAAGATAACCGGGCTTACACCGGAGCTTATCGACTTTTGGGATAAAGTGCTGCAATCTCGAAGTTTGTAGTTTGGCCCGAGCCATATATACAGTTCCGGCAACACTGTGATTTTAATAACGAGGCGAAAAGATGTCCACCACTTCTTTAAGCAATCGGGTTCCTATTAGCAAAACAGACGGCGGGTTATAACGAGGCGAAGTCTGAAAAAATCTGTTCTTACGTTTTGTACCTTGAGTGAAGCGAAAGAAATGGTTATAAATCTGTACCCCGCCTCGTTACAGCGGATCGGGAGAAACTGTTCCGCAGTTTCTTCCGATCCTTAAAAACACTGATAAAAGGTCTTAATAGTTGG
>JAQUXM010000182.1:0-1165 GCA_028692415.1 Syntrophomonadaceae bacterium
TTAACTCAACAAATGATTTCTAGAATTGAAACCGTAGATAACTCTCCTACTCTGCGAAATTTTATAAGATACGTAGATAGTCTGGACTTGGAAATCAAGATTGAGAAGAAGAAAAATACAAAAATGGATTACAACAAGGTATAATCTTGAGTAAAAAAGGGGAAATTCATGGGAGTCCTATGTCCATGTCCCAATCCTGTTTTCCGTTTTTCTTGTAGATACTCCATTGGCTTATCCCCCCAAGCATCTTTGCAGCATCCATAAGCAGTTGATGCCCAATTATCTGGCTTTTTCCGATATGCGGCCAGTTCTGTCGCTGGTCATTATCAAGATATCTCCAGGTCTTACCTGGGCATCCTCACGTATGCGAGCTGGAATAACTACTTGACTCTTAACGCCCACCTTCACTTCTTCAGCCACACCAAACACAGTAAGGCCTCCTCGCCATATTGTATTCCTATTATACGCAACGTAAGACTTAAATGCAGCTAGGTAAACCATATATTAAAAACGCAGGATATATCGCAGTTAACTATTCTTCTTTCTGAAGCATCTTCATAAGATCGTCCTCGGCAAGAACTTCTATGCCTAGACTCTGGGCCTTGGCCAGCTTGCTGCCGGCCTCTTCACCGGCGAGAAGATAGGCCGTCTTCTTGGATACACTTTCAGCTACACGCCCGCCATGTTCTTCGATTAACTTACGCGCTTGCTCCCTGGTCATGGTCGGTAAGGTGCCGGTGAGAACGAAGGTCTTGCCCTCGAAGCGATTGTCAATTGAACTATTAACGGCTTTGGACTTCATATTAACGCCTGCTTCTTGAAGCCGGGTAAGTATATATTTATTCTGATTCTGGGCAAAGTACTCAATAATGTCTTTAGCACTTATTTCTCCAAAGCCCTCCAAACTTACCAGTTCATCGTAACTGGCATTGGCGATAGCGAACATATCAATAAAGTTATTCTTCAGTACGGTTCCTGCGAATTTTCCCACGTTGCGTATCCCCATGCCATTAATCAATCTGTCAATATCGTTGTCTTTGGAGTGCTCGATGGCCGCCAGAAGCTTGTCGGTACTCTTGGAGGTATCGGACTTTTTGGCAGCTGTTCGGCCGGTGATGGCGTCTCTAACAAGATCATCGCGGCGATCCTTAAGATAATAGATGTC
>JAQUXM010000182.1:1265-4430 GCA_028692415.1 Syntrophomonadaceae bacterium
CCCCGGGTATCATCTATGGTACAAATGGCTTCCCATACCTGATCCTCGGTTCTGCAGCTTGTGTACTTCGATACCTGAAATCCCTGCCCGGACAACCAATCAAGCGTTTCAACGTGGGATGTAAATTCTTTGCCTCGAACAGCCTGAAGGTTAAATATGATAATGGAGAGATTACGTTCGGCAACAACCTGGGGATTCAATTGTCGCAGGGTACCAGCCGCGCAGTTTCGGGGATTCGCAAAGATTTTCCGTCCTTCTTCCTCCTGGCGGGCATTGACTGCTTCAAATACCTCGTTGTCCATATAGACCTCACCTCGGACTTCGAGATAAGGGATTTTTTCGGATAATGTCCGGGGGATCGACTTAATCATTTTCAGATTGTCAGTTACGTCTTCCCCGTAGTTAATGCCGTCGCCGCGAGTAATACCCTGTACGAATTCTCCGTCTCTGTAACGCAAGGCAACCGATAGCCCGTCAATTTTGGGTTCCACGACAAATGCAGGGTCATTAATCTCTCTCTGCATCTTGCGAACAAAGTCGATAACTTCGTGGCTGGAGAACTTATCATCCAGGGATAGCATAGGTACATCGTGGCGAACCTGCTTACCTGTTTCGCGCCCAGCACTTTCACCGACCCGCTGCGTGGGAGAATCTGTCGTTATAAGCTCAGGGTGCTCTCGTTCCAGGTCCTCAAGTTCACGCAACATCATATCGTAATCATAATCACTAATTTCTGGAGAGTTTTCATCAAAGTATCTCCGATTATGATAAATAAGCTTTTCTCTTAGTTCTTTGCTTCGCTCTTTGATATTCTTCATCATTTATCACCATAGCCTCAGCTGTTTGAATCAGAATTTGAATTAATTTAGGAGTAAAGCCAGACTTTTTATTTGGCTATCGGTTTAGCTTCTCCAATCTGGCAATATCTAAACGCAGCACCTTGGTACCAGCTCTTTCAAAGTCAACGACGGCTATGCCCTCATCGCTGTCCAGGCTGCTGATCCGGCCCACACCAAAGCGGGGGTGCACTACCAACTCGCCGCTTTCCATACTGCCGCCCACAAATTTATTCTCATGCGGCAATGCCAGCAAATCCTCCGGTATTTCCTTTAGAAAGCGGGAAGGCGGGTTGCTGCGCTCATAACCATACAAAAGCCGGGTTACGGCATTAGTTAAATACAGCTTTTCCTGAGCCCTGGTTATCCCCACATAGCAGAGCCTTCGCTCCTCTTCCATTTCCTCGGGACTTTCACTGCGATAGGAAGGAAATACCCCTTCTTCCATACCGGTCATAAAAACAACCGGAAACTCCAAGCCTTTCGCCCCGTGGTAAGTCATGAGCACAACTGAGTCTGAGTAATCGATCTCATTGCCATCCTGAACCAGTACGATCTGTGCCAAAAAATCTTCCAGTCCTTCCCCACCTTCATTTTCAAACTCAACCGCCAGAGAACGCAGCTCCTGTAAGTTTTCAATCCGTCCGGCCGCTTCGGTCGGATTATTTCTTTGCAGTTCCTCAATATATCCGCTCATTTCCATGACATTATCCAGCAGTTCTCTTAAAGAAGCGCCTGAATCGGTAAGATCGGCAAAAAATTTGGTCATACCATAAAACTCCTGAATTTTGTCACCCGTTTTCTTATTCACCCCGGGAATGTTTTTAGGATCAGCCAATACTTCCAATACTGGTATCCCCATCTCCATGGCGGCATTTTTAATCTTTTCTATGGTCTTATCGCCGATTCCCCGCCGGGGTGTATTTATAATCCGTTCAAAACTAAGCAGGTCATCATGGTTACATGCCAGTTTTAAGTAAGCTACAATATCCTTTATTTCTTTTCTTTCGTAAAAACGACGCGCCCCGATAATACGATAAGGGATATATTTGCGCAACAGAGCTTCTTCCAGAATACGCGACTGCGCGTGGGTGCGGTAAAAAACCGCACATTCCCCATAAGTCCTGCGTTCACGGTCCACCAACTGCCCAATGCTATCTGCAATGAAACGTGCCTCTTGAAAGCTGTCCCCGGCACAAAAATGAATTATTTTGTCACCTTCGCCTCTATCGCAATAAAGCTTCTTCTCTTCCCGTGCTTCATTATTTTGAATGACTGCATTGGCCGCAGCAAGAATATTCCCGGTGGAACGGTAATTTTGCTCCAGTTTTATTAACCGGCTTTGCGGGTAATCATGCAAAAACCGCTTAATATTATATGGCTCGGCACCTCTCCAGCTATAGACTGATTGGTCAGGGTCCCCCACCACAAAGATATTCTGGTGCCTTGCTGCCAAAAGCCTGGCCCATGTATATTGAGCATAATTGGTATCCTGGTATTCATCGATCAAGATATATTTAAACCATTGCTGGTATTTTTCCAAAATTGCCGGGTGCTCCTTGAACAGCTTGATACACAGTAAAATCAAATCTTCGAAATCAAGGGCATTAAGCTCATGCAGCCGGGAATTATAAATACGAAAGATCCGGTAATTTCTTTCCTTTAAAAAATCGGGCAGACTCAAATTACTAAAATATTTTTCCGAATCGACCAGGCTGTTTTTCACCTGTTTAAAAAGATACAATAATTCCTCAGGCCTGGTTTCGAAGTCTTGTTCCTCTTTCAAAATGTCCTTAACCATAGATTTTGCTTCGGATTCATCCAAAATCGAGAAGTTCTGTTTATATCCCAGTTCTTTGATATCCATGCGTAAAATACGGTAGCAGGTGGAATGGAAGGTTTGAATCCATTGCCCGGTATAGTCAGGCAGCATCGCCGCTACCCGGGAGCGCATTTCCTGCGCCGCCTTGTTGGTAAAGGTTATCGCCATTATAGAATGCGGAGGAACCCCTGCGTTTATTAAATTGGCAATCCGACGGGTAAGCACCCGGGTTTTACCGCTGCCCGCTCCGGCCAGAACCATTACGGGTCCGTCCCGGTGCATTACAGCTTCCATTTGTTGTTCATTAAGCCCCCAAGAGATATCCAAAATAATTAACCACCTTATAAAAAATAAATGACGGCCTGAATCGGCCCTACTTAATCATATCACAAACTCCCGTCATATTATTACCCTGCTTACGAATAGCCGCTTTCTGTAGTAGAATAATTGTAAATAACGTGAGCGTCAGAGCTGAGGAGTGAGGGGAAGAAATCTTGCAATTATACC
>JAQUXM010000183.1 GCA_028692415.1 Syntrophomonadaceae bacterium
GGGTAGCCGCTGATTAGTCCCAGGTTCCGGGCTGCATATACAGCCCCAACCGCCCACCACGGAATTTGACGGTTGTCCTTGAAATAGCACGGTTCTGCAGCACTGGCTTCAATATCCCAGTTTTTGGTCCGAGCCATTATAGTAATAAATTCTGCCCGGGTTAGAAGTTGCCCGGGGCGAAACGTCCCATCCCCATAACCACTGATAATGCCCCGCTTGCTCAGATTTATAATATGCTGCTCTGCCGGATCTCCGGAAATATCAATAAAAATACTGTCTCCCTGCGGTACCGGAAAATCAAGGATTTTTAAATCAATGCCTTTAATACCCCCACTCAGAGAGTCCATGGCCAGAATTCGCACTTCCCTTTCATTTTCCTGCAGTGTATAAATAGCACTGAAGCTCCCATCAGGCCCGGCCGTAATATCTGTATGGCTGCCATCACCCCTGTATAAAATGATCCGGCTGGCATTACTGTTGCCTTGGATAATCAGCACCCCGTTAAGAGCGTAGGCGTCCGCCTTAAGTTCAGGAATTCTGGCGTCTGGTTGGCTTACGGCCTCTACCCGGGCCAAGAATGGTGAATGTTGATATATCGATTCCAGCATGCTTGTCACCAGCTTATCACCGGGCAAAATTAAATCGGGTGAAACCATATAACCGGCTTTAATGAATGAAGTAAAAGCACTATATGTATAACTGGTATCATCGTCCATGGTAAAGACTTTTTGTTCAAGATCATTTGAAAATAAAACCTTGCTTTCTGCGGGGAGTGCTTCCGCAATGTCCACCCGCCAGATTTGTTTACCAGATTTGCCCAGAACAATCCTAACCCACATTCCGCTTTCAATGCTGGAAGCATTTACTTGTATTCCTCTCTTAAAGACCTCAGCTTCCTGCTTAAGTTCATAAATTTTAAATTGGTTCTTATGATCAAAAAGATATAATGTTTTATCCTTAGCATTAACGTAAGCTACCCTACCATAGGCTATATTACTTATAGCTTGCAATTGAATAATATCATCCGTCCCCGGCAACAACAGCGCAGCTATCTTAATTCCCGGTTCTATATCGTCAATATTCACTTTCTGCCCATCTTTAAAAAGCTGAACTCCGGGAAAAATTTTATAGCTTTTACCGGTGTCCAGGATCATTTGTTGCATGTTTGCATTAACGGCCTGAACTTCGCCAATTACTAAATCCCGACTTACTTTTATGTACTTGACCTCTTTATCTGCAGGTGAAATTGCCAGGCTTACCCTCATGCCTGGAGCCAGTTCATCCAAGCTGGCGGTTTCGGCCGAACCATAAGGGGCATTCAAGTCATCACAATCAACCAACTGGTCACTATAAGATATAGCCGCATTTTGAGCAATAATGTAAGCATTGTTGTTTTGTACCAATTTAATTTCCCTTTTGTCAGGGCTTAACTTTTCAACAAATCCATGTACTTCATCATATTCAGCTTCAATTTGCCAGACTGTCTGGTGTCCGGGATTAATACATGTATGAACCGTTGCCCCGACAGGTATTTCTTCAACTCCCGCCAGAGGCTGGCTATTTAGCCAGACGTATGGTTCTCCATCAGCAAGCGCCTGCGGCTCTATAAAAAAGCCGCCCTCCCGATCCTGTATATTTATTTCCAGAAGCATTTTTTGATTGCTTTCCGTTAAAACTTGTACACCACTGGCTTCCCATTTCCGGCCCAAAAAATAAGCTGCTTTGCTTGACCAATAGATATCGCTACCCGCTGCCACTTGCTCCAGGTTCAATAATTTTTGTCCATTAACTACACTATTGGTTTTTAGTGATGTCAAATCGAGCTTGGAGTCATCCAGCAAATTAATATTTCCATTTTTATCTATTCCCTGAACTATACCTTGTTGAAGCGGCTGTCCATATACCAGAGCAAAAGCTTGCGCAGGATAATTAGCATCAAGATTGGCTCCTTTAATAATTACGGTGTATTCCCCGGTTATGGTTTTAGGAATGCTTATTTGTTCTATATTATTGACTTGATCGATATTTCCGGTTTGCAAGAAATCATTGCCGTAATATATCTTTCCGTGGGGGTCTCTTACCAACAAGTCAAGGTTGTTAACCAGAGCAGAACTGGCACCGCTTTTAGCCGGCGGGTCAACCCAGGCCAAAGTGACCTTAAATGGTGCTTCGCCACTATCAAGATGCAATTTATATTCCCGAGTTTCGCCGCTGTGTATCCCAACCGGCTCTTCGACCAAATTGAAACGCTCCTCATGCAAGGCCAGTACCGTCCCCAGCAAATCCAGTATGCCGAATCCACACCCGTTGGAAGGTCCCCCTGCTGCATCTTTGGCCCCATTGACCAGTAAAGATTTGAGCAAAGCTGAGGAGGGATTATTAATACCTTTATGGGTATTGAGATACTCTCTTAGCAGAGCCAGTGAACCTCCGGTTACAGCGGCGGCCATGCTGCTGCCCCCCATAAGCGTGTATTTGGAATCAGGCTGAAAATTGCTGGTGGTGAGGCTGGAACAAGCTGAGATTACAGCCGAACCAGGAGCCAACAGTTCCGGTTTAATTCTCCCATCCTGAGCCGGTCCCCGGCTGGATGAACCTGCTGCCTGATCAACATAACGAGCTTCATTGCTGAAAGCCGGGCGGGGAATCTGGCTGCTGCCCACGGCCAATGCATTCTTACTATTCGCTTCACCAGTAATTGTAGCAGCTCCCGGACCACTGTTGCCTGCCCCAAAAACCGGAAGGAAATCGGGATGTTCGTACACAAAATTATCGATTTGGGCAGAGTTCCCCGTATAGGCATTTCCACTGTTGCCCCAGCCATTCACGTGGATTCTCACTCCGGCAGCATAAGCCGGTCTGAACAGCTGATCAAGATTTGGCGGAATCCTTAATTGGTCTTCCTGATCAAGCAGAGCTTGGAAATAGAGGCTGGCACCCGGAGCAATACCCCGGTACTTGCCTTCCGATGCTTGGCCGCTGCCAGCTATAGTGGCTGCCATATGCGTCCCATGCCCGTTCGGATCATCGGGAACAGTTCTTCCCGAATATGATTTAAGCATTGCAACTTTCGGCATTTTGCCTGCTTCACTCTGCAAGTCGAGATGAATATCACTAATACTTCCCTTGTCCAGTCCGCTGTCAGCAATGCCTATTATCTGCCCCTGCCCACTCAACCCGGTGGAATTCAGAAGTCCGGGAGCGAGTAAGGGAGTTGACCCGGCAATATCCGCCGCCCGGTCATTCAGGAAACAAGACGTCCCCGATGCCATGCAGGTATCATTATTACAGACACCCACATAAGTTTGTACAATTAAAATTAAAGCCAAGAGCAATGATATGATGAATTTCCAAGGTCCTTTATGTAAAAATTCCACAAATTAAAACTCCTATAAAGCAAATTTGACCCTTAACTATTATTTACGTAAATATTCGCAACTATCTTTCAGCTATTTCTCTAGCCCTTCAAATTCAGGACGTAAACATGGTTTTTTTTATCCATGTCCCCAAACTTTCCCCAACTGCTGTCACCAGCCTTCAAGAAAACATAACGAGGTGAAAAGATGTCCCCCGCTTCTTTAAGCGGTCAGGTTCATATTAACAAGACAGGCGGCGGGTTATATTCCCCCGCCTCGTTGCAGCGGTGTGTTGCCCCCTACGGGGACCACTTATATTGATTCCCTTCGAGAAAGATTAAATTGTGTTGAAACTGCTCCGCAGTTTCTTACGATACTTAAATAAGAATATTCCCAAAATAAAAATTAGCCCGCTCACCCGAGGATATGCAATAAACATAATCAGGGGCGTCAGAATTAATCTGCTAAAGATTTTCGCTTCAGTATGCCTTGCAATATACGTAGCTACAGGCGGGCTGTTTTGGTAATACCAGGATACAAATTTTCGTCCCCAAACTCTGGACAGGAGAACGTGATCCCGAAACTGGCGCAGAGCCATTACATGTGGGTCCAGATAGGAACCATATGCGGCGGTGGCTATGAAGCATCCTTCTTGAACTTGAACTGCTGAACTCAATACGGGAGTTCCCTCCGATATCCCGGAACCAGCCACCGGTCTTACCTCGAAGAAAATATATTTTCCCGTGTCTTCCGCCAGCACTATATAGCTCACCTCATTTGCACCAGGTATTTCTACCTTGTTTGCCCCTTCGGCATCATCCGCACGATACCATTTAAATAGAGATTGGCCTTCAGAATCCCCATCCGGGTCATAGTAAACATAAGTTCCGCTTAAAACCTGCCCTACCTGTGCATCACCCTCTATCCGTACTTCACTGGCCTGCGGGGGCTGATTTTCTGTTACTATCACAACCCGGCTGATTTCCTGGCTTTTATTTCCGTCTGAATCGCATACATTATACCTGACAATATAGGTTCCCGCTTGGTTGATATCCACCGGATTATT
>JAQUXM010000184.1 GCA_028692415.1 Syntrophomonadaceae bacterium
GATGTTTTAAGCTTAAGAGTGAATGGGAATGGACCAGCCGGGTCTATCATTGCCAGTGCGGACGCCAGAGGAAATGTCCGGGGACTTATATCCAACCCGGAAGCTGATTTACCTTCCCGTTTACCTGGCAAGCTCAATGTTGGTGAACTGGTCGGCCAGGATGGCTATCTGGAAGTAATTAAAGATATTGGGCTAAAACAACCCTTTACGGGTAGAGTACCGCTGGTTAGCGGTGAGATAGCTGAGGATCTGGCCAGTTATTATCTAAAGTCGGAGCAAATTCCATCCCTGGTAGCCCTTGGCGTTTTAGTGAATACTGATCTCAGTATCAAAGCAGCGGGGGGCTTATTTGTGCAGGCTTTACCGGGGGCTGACCGCCGGCTTTTAGCCCGGATCGAGTCTAATATACTGGATATGGGTGCTATAAGTGAGTTGATGAAAAATCACGAGCGGCTAGAGGATATTCTGGATCAGGCTTTTGAAGGAATTCCCTATAGCCTGGTGGGTGAGCAGGCTTTGGCTTTTAAATGTACTTGCAATAGGTCAAAACTGGCTAATATAATGGCCAGCCTTACCATGGACGAGATTTACGACATCTATAGAAGTGAAGGCAAACTGGAGTTAACGTGCAACTTTTGCAATGAAGTATATTGCTTTGAGCCGGAAGAAGTAGAAGCGATAAAAAGCAAAAAGCCTTAGATTATATCTAAGGCTGGTTCATTTTATATTACTTGCTTTATATTGCTCGCTGAATTTTCCCGGAGCGTAAACAACGCGTACAAACATAGATTCTTTTGGGAGTTCCGTCTACGATTGCTTTAACCCGTTGCACATTCGGTTTCCACTGCCGGTTGGTTCTTATATGGGAATGGCTGTACTTTTTGCCAAAGCTAATACCTTTCCCGCAAATATCACATTTAGCCATTTTCTTGCCCCCTCTCTTAAGCATTGCACTTAGACATTGTACCAGAAGAGCAGGTAAAGGGCAAGAAGAAGGAATAAATATTAAGTTGTAGAATTATGCTTATAGTAGAATAGGAGGGAATGTCATGTACAAGCTGAAAACTACTGAACTGGGAGACATTGAGGTCGCCAAGGAAGTAATCGAAACCATTGCGGGCCTGGCAACGGTTGATTGTTATGGTCTGGTGGGCATGGTTCCCCAGGATATACAGTCCGGTCTTAGCAGTATCCTGGGTATAGAGTCCATTCGCAAGGGTGTAAATGTACGTCTTTCCGAGGAAGGGCTGGTCATTGATGTACACGTTATCGTGGGCTATGGTATCAAAATAAATGAAGTAGCCAGCAATGTGATTCAAAAAGTTAGCTATGTAGTAAACAATAATACCGGTTTTCATGTGGCGGCAGTTAATGTTAATGTAAAAGGGGTCAAAGTTCTGAGAGCGAATTAGGGAGGATTGTCGACTTGAGTTTGTCTTTTATTAACGGCAATGATTTTGTAAGGATGGTAAAATCCGGCTGCATAAAATTAGAACATAATCGCGATAGTGTTGATGCGCTGAATGTGTTTCCGGTGCCTGATGGGGATACCGGAACCAATATGTATCTGACTCTTTTGTCTGCCGTAAAGGAAGGAGAAAAGAACTGCGGAAGCAACCTGGGCAAGGTAAGCAAAGCGGTTTCCATGGGTTCTTTAATGGGGGCCCGGGGAAATTCGGGGGTAATCCTCTCTCAGGTTTTTCGGGGTATGGCCCGCAGCATGGAGGGCAAAGAACAGGCAGATGCTGTTGATCTGGCACTAGCCTTGCGGACTGGGTCGGAAACCGCTTATGAAGCGGTAATGAAACCAATTGAAGGAACTATTTTAACCGTGATAAGGGAGACCGCGCGAGCCTGTGAAAATGAAGCGCTCAAGAAGAAGGATGTAGTTGCTGCATTAATGGCAGGCATTCAAGCGGGGAATGCTACGCTGGAAAAAACACCTTCCATGCTGCCCATCTTAAAAGAAGCCGGGGTTGTTGATGCGGGGGGGCAAGGTCTGCTGCTTTTTTTGGAGGGCGCGCTTGAAGGCTTGCTGCAAGACAAAGAAATACTCCTTGATGATTATCGTGATATATCCACATCCCCGCTTGCAAATAAAAAAATTGATGCCAAATTAGAGATTGAGTTTCAATATTGTACAGAAGTTCTGGTAAAAGGCGAGAAGCTTGACCTTCAAGATATCAAGGATCACCTGGCTCCCTTGGGGGATTCTATGCTGGTAGTGGGTGATAACAATCTGGTCAAGGTACATATTCATTCCAATCATCCCGGCAAGGTCTTGGAGAGTTGTCTGCAATGGGGCAGTCTCAGTGATATTAAGATAAATAACATGCAGGAAGAAATACATAATCACATCAACAACTGGGAAGAAAACCAGGCTGAACAAAGTGCTAAACCTCCAAGCAAGATAGGGGTTGTTGCCGTAGGCACCGGTGATGGAATCATCAAGATATTAAATAGCCTGGGCGTTGACCTGGTAGTTGAGGGCGGTCAGACCATGAACCCAAGCACCGAGGACCTGTTAAATGCTTGTCAGGAGGTTAATGCTGAATCAATAATTATTTTGCCTAATAACAGCAATGTAATCATGACTGCGCTGCAAGTCAAACAGCTATATGAAAAACCGGTGGAGGTAGTTCCAAGCAGATCAGTGATGCAGGCCATAACGGCTCTAATCGCTTTTGATGCGGATGGCGATATCGAAAATGTTGCCACCGCCATGACAGAGGAAATAGAGCAGGTAAAATATGCGGAAGTTACTTATGCGGTTAGGGACTCCTCGATTAACGGTTTGGAGATAAAAATGGGGGATGTTATAGGCATTCTTTGCGATGATATTACCGTAAGTGCTTCCAATTTAAGTGAAGTGCTTGATAAGCTTCTGGAAAGAATGATAGATAGCAACAGCCAGTTGATTACTCTGGTATATGGTAAAGATATTGGTGAAGATGAGGCTTTGCAACAAGAAAAGCACATCCAGGAGATCTACCCCGATTGTGAAATTGATTTTCATTATGGCGGGCAGCCTCACTATAGTTATCTAATATCAGTAGAATAGCGGATAACACAGGGAGACGTTTTTGTTGTGTCATTTTTTCAAAAATGACACAATAAAAACGTCTCCTTGTGTCACAAAAAAACCGTCTCTCTTGTTATATAATGAAAGCTTTAAAAGCATCCTAATACTACGAGCATATGCTGGTAGTATTTTTTATGGAGGTGAATATGGATGGAAAAAAAGAAAACGGGACACGAGCTTGCTTTGGATCGAGTCAAGTTCGAGGTAGGGCAGGAAATAGGAATTGCTAAAAAAAAGAGGACCAAGACGAAAGAAAAATAATAAAAGTCTTGAAAATACTTCTAGGCATATTAGTTTTACCTGGGGAGACAATAAGACTACATCAAACAAAGGAGGTGAATTAAATGGCTAACAAGATTCTGGTTCCCCAGGCTAAGGCAGCTATGGATCAATTCAAGTATGAAGCTGCTCAGGATGTTGGTGTTAACTTAAAGCAAGGTTATAACGGGGATTTGACTTCACAACAGGCTGGCAGTATTGGTGGGCAGATGGTTAAGAAGATGATCTACTCCTACCAGCAAAACCAGGCTGGAACCATGAAATAATAGCATCTCTCAATAGATAATAAACTAACGTAGACAAGCGGATTAAATTATATCCGCTTGTTTTCATTAGTAAAAGTATTGTCAAAGAACATCATTCAATCCATACGGTGGCTTCAGGTAAAAATATTAGGTGGCATAAAGCTCCAATTGCTCCAGAGATATACCGGGGAAAATGGATGTGGCAACACCCATGGACAATATCCGTGCAGTATTTTCGATGATTTGGTCTACTTCTTTGGGCGTAACTGCCAGATTTCCGCCAAAACGCGAGAAAACTTCCTTAATAGAATTAAGTGATTTAATCTCATTATACATCGCACCGCTGTCCAAACAGAATTTTTGGATGGCCTGGTTGGCAATCAAGCTGGCATTAACAATCGTCGGACATCCCAGAGCTATAACTGGAATGCCCAGTTCTTCCCGGTTTAATGCATGACGGGCGTTGCCCACTCCAGCACCAGGCTGAATACCGGTATTGGACATTTGGATGGTGGTGCCAATGCGGTCTACATTTTGTGCGGCCAGTGCATCCACTACGATTAACAGGGCTGGTTTTACATTTTCTACAATACCTCTTATTACTTCAAAGGTCTCCAAACCAGTTATGCCCAGAACGCCAGGAGCAATTCCACATACTGGTCGCATTCCCTCTACCAGGGCCTCAGGAGCATGCTGGTGATAGTGGCGGCTGATTGGACTATATTCTATAAATTTCGGTCCTAAAGAATCCGCAGTTGCCCGCCAGTTCCCCAAACCCACCAATAATACGGTATCACC
>JAQUXM010000001.1:0-1338 GCA_028692415.1 Syntrophomonadaceae bacterium
TTTAGGTTTTTTCAAACAACCATCTCTCTCATGTAAACTTCCTTTGTATATCTTGAAAGCCACCCCAAGGAATCTTTTTATCGTGGTGTAACCTTCCTACCACTATCCCTGGATCAATTACAACTTCACTAGCAAACTTATTTATGGAATCCCGAGTAAATATGTTTTTTAATATAAATGTCTTATACTTGGTGCTAGGTATAAGGCAGTCGGACGCAAAACGATCCGCCTCGGCTTCTTCCTTTGTTTTTTCTCCCGTTTCAGCAAAAGCCTCTTTCTTACTGTGTAACAATATGTGGCCTAATTCATGGAAAAAGCTAAACCAAAAAATATCAGCATATTGATACCGGGTACTAAGCTGAATCATAGCTTTTAGAGGATGCAGCCATTTAGTGGCCCCATGAGCATATGTTTTTGGTAGATGCGGAACAATTACTAACGCGACTCCACATGAAGTGCACAGGTCGCTCAACCGGGGTATAAAATCGTTAGCCTCTAATATAGTCAATTCTCTAAAATTCGGTATCATCTCTCTTAATTTCTTCTCACTAAAGTTTTTCGTTATTGTATCCCCGGCTAATAACTCCCCCATCCTAATCCAAGATGCCAAAGCGTAATGAGAACTACTGGCTTTGTCGTGCTTCCTAAAAGCAACCGGCAAGATATCTGGAATATAATCTAAGGATGCAACCCCGAAAAATTGTCGGAGATTAACAACCTTTTCCTTTACTTTGCTAGTAGGTTTAACAAAACCTCTCCGTGTCAGCTCTGGATAGGGAATCAATCGGGCTATACGGGTTTCATCTTCAATACCTTTTTCTGCTTGCAACCGTGCCCTAGTTTCCTGGTAGTTGGCCTCTAGATTGTTCCAAAAACTTGCCGGTGTTCCAAAAACACTTTCTAGTTTCAAAGCAGTTTCTTGGGTTATGGGAGCTTTGCCTTTAATAATCTCATTAATCGTTTTCGTTGTTAGGCCAGTTCGCTTCGCCAAATCAACCTGGGTCATAGCAATTGAATCCAAAAATTCCTGTAGAGTCTCCCCAGGAGGAATGGCAATATCAGGACTGAATCCAATTTTTGCTTGTTTAGTCGTCATGATAATTAGTCACCTCCAGTATCTTTATGCGATTAACCTGTGCAGAGTCAATATTCCCAACCGGATCACCATATTCTGATATTGCCTGAAAGACGAGACGGAAAGGGTGCTCCACGTCAACGGCATATATGCCTCGGTTATGAGGTTCTAACAGATGACATCTGGTCGGAGGAGCATGGTTCAAATCTGCGATACACTCAGCACTCTGTATCTCATTAAGCCGCTTGATAATAGCCCGTGCC
>JAQUXM010000001.1:1438-7480 GCA_028692415.1 Syntrophomonadaceae bacterium
ATGGTTAATAAATATTATGCTAATAATTATAGCTTTGCATTATTAGCCAATGATATACTACTGATAATGGAAATATTCTATCTATTCAACATGGTGGTTAGAACTTGGAAGGGAGGGGGTTATGGATTTTCAAAGAAACAAAAAGCATCTAGTAATTCAAGAAACCGGTCGAGAATTCGCGTTCAGTGTGATTTTGCCTCCAGGCCAAAAGATTGAACGGGAGGACAGAATCCTCCCTGAAAGTATGGGAGGTCCCGGCAGTCCGATATTTGAGGGCTGGCTGCCAGGGTCCGGCCAGTAATCCTTTCGGGGAACCCGGCAGGGTTTTGGACTGGCGGGTAGAAATTAAATTGGATTCAGCGCATAGGAACACTACATAGATTGCAGAGAGGGGGGTACATAGATGGATTTTAATTATACCAAAGAACAGCTTATGTTGAAGGACGCGGTGAGGAAGTTTTCTGAAAATGAGATTGCTCCGATGGTTAAATGGATGGAAACTGAGAAGAGGACGCCCCGGGATTTGATCAAAAAGATTAAAGATCTGGGCTGGTGCGGTATCCAGTACCCGGAGAAATACGGCGGTTCCGGAAATACCTATGTTGAATATGCTATTATGCAGATTGAGATGTCAAGGGTATATTGTTCAACAGCCTGTACCATCTCGGTAAACGGCATGTTGGGGGCAAATATCATGAAATTTGCTACCGAGGAGCAGAAGATGAAATTCCTTCCGGAACATCTTAATGGCGAAGGTATTGGCAGTTTCGCCTTTACCGAGGCGTCAACCGGTTCCGACCCAAGTGCGCTACGGACCACCTGTGTCCGCGATGGGGATGAATGGGTCATCAACGGAGAAAAGATATTTATCACCAACGCAACCATGCCAGGTTTGATGGGAATATTCTGCAAGGATGTCGAAATGGACGGGAAGTGCACCAACATACTCATACCCAAGGGCATCAAGGGATACTCCACCCCAAGGATTTATGACAAGATGGGCATGCACGGACTGGAAGTTTCCGATGTCGTATTGGACAATGTAAGGGTGCCTTATGAAAATACGACCGGCGGCGAGGGCATGCGGGGCAAGGGGTTCCAGGTATTGCTGGGTTCAACCCAGATTGGCAAATTGTCGGTCTGCGCCCAGGCCGTAGGTATGGCTCAGGCGGCCCTGGAAGCGGCCGTTAAATACTCCAAGGAACGGGTGCAGCGCGGTAAGCCCATCGCCAATTTCCCGACCATTCAGTCCTTGATTGGCGACATGGCCACCGACACGATGGTAGCCCACCAGATAGTCCTGGCTACTGCTTTTAAGGCTTCAGAAGGGAAAGAACTGGCCGCAGATGCTGCAAGAACCAGACTATTTACCTCCGAGGCTTGTCACCGGGTAGCCAGCAAAGCCATGCAGGTCATGGGAGCTTACAGCTATACAACCGAGTTCCCCATTGAACGTATCTTCCGCGATGCCAAACTGACCGAGATCTACGAAGGCGTAAACGAAATCCAACGGCTCATATCTGCTACCGACCTGCTACGCTAGCAATACGGATTTATTAAGCCAACAGCGGAGAGTTTATTCGTTTAATTGCAGAGATTTAACAAGGTAAGCATAGAGTATCTTTAAGTACCTGCTTTCTATTATTAACCAGCATAGAAAATGCGGAAATAATGTATGTTCCTGAATTGTTGTTATGTAATGCAGTTTTTTGGCACTGCGTTACAAAAACCTAGAGAACGGCAATAGCTAGACTATAAATTCAATATTTAGGGTAGGATTTTTGGATAACCTACCCTTTTTCTATTTGCTTGCCATTGACACCCATTTCAAAACTGCCTGTTAAAGAAGCGCGTTGTAATTATACCGATGCCAAATCCTCGTTTAGGCAATTGATAGATTTATCGATATGCTTAAACCCATAGATTAATACGCATACTAGACGTAGAACAATGGGAAAGAGGTTTTAGAATGGCTTTTAGGCAGAGTATGATAAACGCTAATAATATAGTGCCAGTCGATTATCGTATTGAAGAATTCCCCGATGGCATGAATTACCTGGTGGACGGAGAGATTCGCAGTTATCACGGTCAAGGAAGCGAAGTAGTTTCACCACTGTTAATCCATCATGATGGGAATAGGAGCAGTTTCACGATTGGAAAATTCCCGAACCTGGGACCTGATGAGGCCTTGCAAGCCCTGGCGGCAGCTCAGCAAGCCTACGCCAGCGGTATGGGCGAGTGGCCGCAGATGTCAATTGAACAGCGTATAAATGCCATTAATCAATTTGCCTGGCATATGCGCAGCATGGAAAAAAAATACGCCTTGCTGGAAATGTGGGAAATAGCCAAACCCTACACCTCTTGCCTGGATGAATTCAAGCGTACCTTGAAATATATCCAGGACAGTATTGAACGCTTACGCGAACTGGACCAGGAAAGCAGTGCGGTTTCCCGGGCGGAAAACTACATCTACCAGGTGAGACGCTGCCCGCTGGGGATATGCCTTTGCATGGGTCCATTCAACTATCCCCTTAACGAGACCTTTGCCATGCTGATTCCGGCCTTATTAATGGGCAATACTTTGATAATCAAACCACCTCGATATGGGGCCCTCTGCCTGGTGCCATTTTTCGAGGCCTTTGCCCGGTCATTTCCTCCAGGTGTGGTTAACATTATCAATGGTGATGGCGCAACTATTATCGGTCCCATTATGGAAAGCGGTAAAGTTACAATTCTAGGTTTTACCGGCAGCAGCCGGGTGGCCAGGCTGCTTACCGACAACTATGAGGGCAGTCACCGTCTAAGAACGATTCTGGGTTTGGAAGCAAAAAACCCGGCCTTTATCTTCCCCGACGCTGACCTTGAACTGGCAGCAAGGGAGTGTGTTGACGGGGCCTTGGAGTTTAATGGCCAGCGCTGTACCGCTTTGAAACATATCTGGGTGCATGAAAAAGTGGCGGATCATTTCCTGGAGCTCTTTACCCGCCGAATTGGCGAGCTTAAATGCGGAATGCCCTGGGAGGAAGGGGTCAGGATTACGCCTCTGCCCGAGGACCGGAAATGTGAGTGGTTGTCCGAATTAATTCTGGATGCAGAGCAAAAAGGTGCCCGGGTGGTAAATCCGGGTGGTGGTTTTGTTGAAGACAATTTATTTCACCCGGCAGTGCTTTATCCGGTCAGCAAAGACATGAAAATTCATCAGCTTGAACAATTCGGGCCCTTGATACCTGTAAGCTCATTTTCAGGTATGGATGAACTGGTGGATTATCTGGTAAATTCCGATTACGGCCAGCAAGCCAGTTTGTTTACTGCTTCGCCGCAATATGCGGCTCCTTTAATTGATATCCTGGTCAACCATGTATCCCGCATAAACCTAAACGCCCAGTGCCGCCGCAGTCCGGATGAGCTTCCCTTTACCGGGCGCAAGAACTCAGCCGAGGGAACGCTTTCGGTAAGTGATGCCTTGCGTTCCTTCTCGATTCGTTCTCTGGTAGTGGTAAATGAACAGGGCAAGGAGGTATTTTTCCGCACCCTGGAAAGCGGCCGCTCCAAATTCTTAAGAATATAGGCCCTCCTTAGGGAATCTGACATAAAAGGTTGTACCGGTTGAACCGGTCTCAACATCGATGCTGGCTTTATGCTGGGTTGCTATCCGGTAGCAAACGGCAAGTCCCAAGCCGGTCCCTTGTTCTTTGGTAGTTAAGAATGGCGTACCCAGCTTATCTATTATTCTATAATCTATTCCATGACCTTGATCTTGAACTGCCAGGACAACCTTTTCTTCTTCCATAAAGGTTCTTATCGTAACTTCTCCAGGGTCAGACATTGATTCCAATCCGTTATTGACCAAATTAAGAATTAGCTGACGGATTTCTTTATTATCAAGAAGCAAGTCAGGTACTTCCGCCAGTTCCAGCTTTATGTATTGATCATTACTCATCGCCCTGGCCTGAATCAGCGGCAATGATTTATTAATTATAGCATTGAGATTTATGGGCTTCATTTCCACCATCTTGTTTTTAGCCAGAGAAAGGAAATCGGTAATTATCGAATTGGCTCTGTCCAGTTCTTCTATCATCAAATCAAAGTATTCCAGTTCTTTAAGGTAATCCTGGTTCTCTCGCAAAATTTGCAGATAACCGCGTACGGTAGTCAGGGGGTTCCTGATTTCGTGGCCAATGCTGGCTGCTATTTCTCCTACTAGATTGAGTCGATCCAGGCGGGTTATTTCAATTTCCAATCGTCTAAGTTCAGTTATATCAGTGAGTACACTGAGCATACATAACTCGCCATCTATTTCCAGACGCTCTGCAGAATACAATCCCCTTCTTTGCTCGCCGGTTTTCTTACAGAAACCAATTTCCATATCCTGAACGGATTGATTGGACATAAGACTTTGTTTAACCAGATAACGCTCAGCAGGATTCAACCAAAAGCCTATCTCCAATGATGTTCGGTCTATTATCTCTTCATGCTCATAACCAACAATTCGGCCAAAGGCCTTGTTGGCCTTTATAAATCTTCCTTCCTCCATTGTAGTAATGGCCATGAGGATTGGACTGGTATTAAAGGCTTTGAACAAGCATTCCTCCGACAAACGTAATGCTGCTTCCATGTTTTTTCTTTTGGTAATATCTCTAGTCGTAAGCAGCAGATGTGCTTCACCATCGATCTCTATTATTTCCGCTGATATATCAAAGGTCCGAATCTCGCCCGTTTTCATTCTATACTTTGCTTCAACATTGCGAACCCTTCCGCATTCCTGGATTTTTTTTATTATTGTATCTCGTTCAGCAGGAACTACCCAGATATTCAAATCTTTAGTCGTACACCCAATGACCTCATACAGCTCATAACCGGTAATTTCCACAAAGGCATCATTTACTTCAACATAACGCTCTTCTTTTAAAGTGGAGATCGAGATTAGATCAGGATTACCGTGAAAAACCTTGGAAAACTTCTGCTCTGATTGAAGGAGGGCGGCTTCCGCCTTCTTGCGGTCGGTTATGTCAATACATGTCCCAGCCATACGCAGCGGCCGCCCATCTTGATTCCTAGTCACAACCTGCCCGCGCACCATAATCCATTTCCACTCATCGAATTTGGTCAACACTCGATATTCAACTTGATATTTTGCGGTTCGTCCCTTCAGATGTTCTCCAATAGTTCTCATCGCTGCGATGATATCATCAGGATGAACGATTTTTTTCCAGGTTCCGATATGCAACTCAGATTTCTCCGGCAAGCAAGTAAATAATTGGGCCCAACTCGGGTTTAGATAAATAACACCCGTTTTTATATTCCAATCCCAAAAGCCGTCATTACTCGTCTCCCATACCAGACTCAGTCGTTCCTGTTGTTTTCTTAGTGCCTGCTCTGCTAACTCATTTTGGCGTTTTCGCTCCAACCCCAAGGTGGCTAGAAATTGTGCCAGCTGAATGTAAAAATCCATAATGGCTTCTACCTGCGCTTCAGGTATTATTGGAACCCGGTGAACTGCCTGCATATAGGCAACTTCGTCAAATCCATATGTTTGGGCCTGGCGGCAGAAGAATTCTTCATCGGGCGGCTGATGTAGAAATTGTCCTATAAAGACCGTGGCCAGGTGTTCACCATCTACAATAATAGGGGTAGCATAATCCATGAGACCGTTCAAACACCGATACCCCACATAAGGCCCATCGTGCAGATGAGCCGCAATATAGCTGTCACTCTGCTTGCACCAGCACTCAGTCTGCGGACAGGCCCGGTGAAACTGGACGCAAATATCCTGCCAGCCTATGCCGCTCAAGATATTATTATCAGTATCCATGATAGCATGGGGTAATTGGGTAGCTTCATATAATGATTGTAGAAATTTCTGAAGCAGCGGAATATCTACCAGATCCGAGAATCTGTATTTTTTTGAGTCATTAATACTTGGTTCTTGCTCCGGTCGGTTTGACACGAACAATTCATCCCTGCCAGTTGAGAACCACCCGCTGGGTGGCAACAATTCTGAGGCTTTAGAAATACAGTCTTTATCTTTAAGAGCTTGTTCCA
>JAQUXM010000001.1:7580-15909 GCA_028692415.1 Syntrophomonadaceae bacterium
TAATATCTATGGTCCATTGCTTTACGGAAAACTGTTTTAGAAATTTGTGCATTTTGTTATCGTTACTAAAATGCTTAATAGATTTACATAACGATCCCAAGCTAATGGTTTTCTCTGAAATTCTTTTCATATATCCCACCTATTTCAGCTTTTGAATTTTTTATCGAGTAATCCTGGATTTACCTTAAAAGGTTTTTATGTTAGATTCCTGGTGTAACCAGGCAAATGAAACTTGAGTCAAAGAAGGATTGGGAATTGAGCAGCTTATAGGAATGCGTCGAGAATGGCGAAAGCAAATTCCAGAGCAATGAGAATTATAATGATCCACTCTAGAAAGTTGGAATGCTGGATATTAACTTGGTTGCTTAGCAAAGTATAGTTTTGCTGTATAACATTTAGTTTTCGATTTACACTATCTGTCCACTGGTCACTTCGCAGAACTTTTAATGTGGTTTGGTAGACCCTGGCATAGTAGACATCCTCGGTAATTTTTATCAGGTTTTCAATTCTTTCTCGCACCTCGGTTATATCTGCAATTAATCGCATACGCGAGGATATTATCCCGCGATAATGGCGGATTTTTTGATAACGCGGTTTAGTATCTGCCAGTTCAATATCATCGTACATTTTCTCCATTTGCTGGTTCAGCATAGTATCATAATAACGGAGTTCCAGTAATTGAACATTTGCAAATTCAATTAAGTCTCTTAAGTCGCCAGGTTCCTCGGGATCACAAATTAACGCTGTATCCCAGGTCAGGATGGCAAAATCCTCCTGACTATAGCTTAACCGGTTTTTTAGCACCTGTTCTCTCATCCCTGCACTGAAGTTTGTTCTTTCTCCCATCAGCAGTGGAACAGGGTCCGGCAGTTCATCAGCATCAGATATATGGTAAATGGTAAAATCCTCATAGAAATCGGGATTTATTCTTCGATTATTCAGACTGGGCTGCAGCATCTGCTGCAGGTATTGCAGTGCGCGGGCAAATATATCATCGAGTCCAAGCTGTCCGGCAAAACGAAGTCCGATTTCCTCATTTTCTTTTTCTACCAAATCTCTATTTTCATTAATCAGGCAGATACTGATGGCTCCGATGTCAAATATTTTAGCCTGGACTGTAAAAGAAACGCTTTCTAAATCTGTCTCCAAGACAAAACTCCCCAACTTAACGAGTAACGGTGGAGCCTCCATTTGAATTGATTTGGTTCGGACCCGGGAAAAGCGGGCCCGAGATGGCATATGCCCTTGCGGAAGTTGCTTCTCCAAGAGATCCACATTAAACTCCTGACCGGTTTCATATATTCGATAGGTGTAGATGGAAAACATATACTTGAATACTCCTTGTCTTGGGCCTTGATTTCACTGGATATTAAAAGCCGCCTCAAGCGGCGGCTTTTAACGATTCCAAGGGCCACACTAGGAAAGCAAATGAACATTTGACGCTTGTTGTCCCTTGGGTCCCGATGTAACGTCGAACTCTACCCTTTGTCCTTCGGATAAAGATCTGAATCCGGAAGATTGAATTGATGATTGATGTACAAATACATCGCTTCCATTCTCGGCTTCAATAAATCCAAAGCCTTTAGTTTCATTAAACCATTTTACTGTTCCAGTCAAAAATAATCCCTCCTATAGATCAATTCTTTTTAGGCATTGGAAGAAATGCGGAGCAGTTTCAACACACCGCTGCAACGAGGCGGGGGATGAGAACCCGCCGAATGTTTGGTTATTAGGACCCAGACTGTTTAAAGAAGCGGGTGACATCTTTTCGCCCCGTTATATTTTTCCCAGTCTGATGTTGATTTATCAGGTAATTGTTTCTTAATGAGTAATATTCAAACTTTTCAAATTATACGCCCCTTGTCAGGTAATCAATTTGAATATTGAGCATATCAATTAACACCGGTACAGCAGCTTGAACTTCAGGACTTAGTTCGGTCCCCCACTCCAGTGTAGCCGGTTGGACACCAAAAAGAACCATATTTTGAGGCAGTCTGTCTCTCATGCTGGCCAGAGCCAATACTTCCTGAAAACTCAACTGGTGCGGTGATAGTTTTTGCCTGGCATAAATAGGGATATCATCCAGTTCTAATTTCTGAATGCTTCCAGGAGGCAAGTTTCCACTTATTGCATCTACAACTATCAAATGACTAACCTCTTCCACCAGACTCAGCAGCATTAATCCGTCAGTTCCGCCATCAACCAACTCAGCTCTGGCATCAAAATCACTTGCCATTAATTGATGGATTATATGAATACCAACCCCTTCATCGGAAAAGAGCGGATTGCCCAAGCCCAGTACCACTGGTTTTCTATTAGTCTTTGTCATTTTCACCTTCACCATCCGCCAGGAGGTATTTGTGTCCGCTTATTATGGAAGATACCGTGCCGTCATCATCGAGGATATCCTGGCGGATAACCAGATAAAGATGGGCAATTATAAACACCACAAAAGCCCAGGCCGCTAAATGGTGATAACTACGCAAAACAAACGAACTGCCGCCAAAGAGAGGAATTAGCCATCCCATGAATTTTTCCTGAAATCCGCCTGGATTTAGCTCCCCCTGTAAAGCAAATCCCGTAAATATCATAAAAAATGACCCTACCCACATGAAAAGAAAATAGGTTAACTGGGCTACCACATTATGACCCCCATGAACTGTATGCTCTTTTTTTAAAAATAGATAATACTTGGCAGTCTCAATACCATCGGTAAAAAATCCTTTCCTCCATGGTTTGAACTGGGCATACTCATTACCCACAAAAGCCCAGTAAAATCTGAATATCAGGTTAGCAATAAAAATCCATGCTGCCAGAGCATGCCAATAACGCACCTTGCCCATGATGAAATTGGCATAGGCCTCTCCGGGCGTAGATAATATCGGAGCTCCGATATACAGTCCGGTAATTATAAGGATAGCCATCAGAGCAACGTTAATCCAATGATAAATACGAACCGGCCATTCCCAGATATAAACGGATCGTTTGAGCATTTCCAATGTGACACCCCCTTAATAGAAACTGCAGTCGCCCAAGCTGCGTCCGCTTTGCAAATCAATAATATGTGCAGCACAGGCTATACAGGGATCAAACGAATGAATTATGCGCAAAATCTCCAGCGGCATCTCCGGATCAGCCATCGGTGTTCCAATCAAAGCTTGTTCATAAGGCCCTCGTTGTCCCTCATTATCAATCGGCGAGGCATTCCAGGTTGTGGGTACCACCGCTTGATAGAGCTGGACCTTGCCATTTTCAATAGTAAGCCAATGACCCAGAGCACCCCGGGGCGCTTCGGTAATTCCTACACCGCGGGCTTTGGCCGGCCAGGTGGAAGGATCCCATTTGTCCCCATTGAAAACCTGGCTATCCCCAGCCCTGATATTGGACAGGAGTTCATCATAGGTTTTTTTCATGAAATCCGCCATTATCCCACTTTCCAATCCCCGGGCCAGCGTACGGCCCAGCGCGGAAAATAGTATTTCTTTACCGACGCCCAGCTTGCCTAAAGCATCGTCAACACTGTTCTTGATTACGCTATTGCCCCTGGCGTATCCGACCAGCATTCTAGCCAGCGGACCAACTTCCATGGGCTTGCCCTTCCAACGCGGGGCTTTTATCCAGGTATACTTTCCGCTGGTATCCAGTTGCTTATACGGCGGTTTGGGACCGGTGTATTTAACCTTGGTTTCCCCATTCCAGGGATGGAGTCCCATTTGATTGCTGCCATACTCATACCAGGAATGATCAATAAACTCCTTTACCTGTTCGGTATCGCGGGGATTTACATCAAAAACCTCATTGAGGTTGCGGTTCAATATAATACCCGAGGGAAAAACCGCTTCCCCGGTTTCCTTTTCACCGCGGTCGGAAAGGCTGCCATAGGCCAAATAATTACTTATGCCACCACCGTAGGTCCAGTCCTTGTAAAAGGCAGCTATGGCAAATAGGTCGGGGATGTATACCTGATTAACGAAGGTCATGGCCCGGTCGATTTCCTTGGCCACCAAATTCAGCCTTTCCATATTAATAGTATTGTCGTTGTCCATGTTTATGGTACAGGCCATGCCTCCCACCAGGTAATTGGGATGAGGATTCTTGCCCCCAAAAATGGCATGAATGCGGGCGATATCCTTTTGCCAGTCCAGTGCCTCAAGGTAATGGGCTACTGCCATTAGATTAGCTTCAGGAGGCAGTTTATAAGCGGGATGACCCCAGTAGGCATTGGCAAATATACCTAGCTGCCCACTTTCCACAAAGGTTTTAACCTTTTTCTGAATATCCGAAAAATATCCTGTGGATGATTTTGGCCAGGAAGAAATAGACTGGGCCAGTGTTGAAGCAGCCGCCGGATCGGCCTTTAAAGCAGAAACCACATCCACCCAATCCAGGGCATGCAGGTGATAAAAATGAATAACATGGTCCTGAACAAACTGTGCTCCAGTCATAATATTGCGAATTAGGGTGGCATTTTTAGGGACCTTAATATCCAGGGCATCCTCCACCGCAAGTATGGATGCAATAGCATGGATGTGCGTGCAAACCCCGCAAATGCGCTGGACAAAAGCCCATGCATCTCTTGGGTCCCGGCCTTGCATAATTATTTCCAAGCCTCGAAACGTGGTTCCCGAACTAAAAGCGTTTACAATTTTACCGGCATCTACCTCGGCTTCAATGCGTAAGTGTCCTTCAATCCGGGTTATAGGGTCGACGACAATTCTCTGTGCCATTTTCCCCTTCCTTTCTTATTTATCTTGGTTTTCCTCTTTGTGCCCTTTGCCTTTGATTACCGCCGTTGCCACTCCATGAGCAGCAACCCCGGCTACAGTTACTGCGGCTACCTTCATTCCCAGATCATCCGGGTCAACCGGCATGGCTTTAAGAGGTATATGGGCCAGTCTTTCATAGATCGGCATATTGTCATAAAATCCCGGTTCTGAACAACCTATACAGGGATGTCCTGATTTTATAGGATAACTTACCCCATTGTTCCACTGGGTAATAGCACAGGCATTGTAGGTGGTCGGTCCTTTACAACCTACTTTATAAAGGCACCATCCTTCTTTAGCCCCGGCATCATCAAAATTTTCTACAAACATACCAGCATCAAAAAAAGCTCGCCGGTTGCAGTTATCATGGATACGGTGGTTATAAAAAGCCTTGGGCCGGCCCATGCGGTTCAATTCCGGTATTTTACCAAAAGTTAAATAATGAACGATAACCCCTGATATGACTTCGGCTATAGGCGGGCAACCGGGTACATCGATAACCGGTTTGTTTCTTACTACCTCTTTTACCGGAACTGCGCCGGTGGGATTAGGATGAGCACCTTGCACACAGGTATTGGTGGCACAGGACCCGAACGCAATTACAGCAACTGCATCACTGGCCGCCTCAGTTAAAATGTCCTTTGCTGATACTCCTCCGATCGTGCAATAAATCCCATCATCTTTGAGGGGAATGCTGCCTTCTACAATCACCAGATAGCTTCCTTTAGATTCCTCCATCGTCTTCTTTTTCGCTGCTTCGGCTTGATGCCCGGCTGCAGCTTGCAAAGTTTCCATATAATCAAGCGATATCATGTTAAAAAGCATATCAGCCAGCATGGGATGAGCAGTTCTGATAAATGACTCGGCACAACAGGTACATTCCTGCAAATGAAGATAAATTACCGGCAAACGCGGTTTATTTTCCAGCGCTTCAGCCACCCTGGTGATATAGGAAGCATCCAAACCCAGACTGGCTGTAAAGATTGCACACATTCTGATAAAATCCCGCCGGGAATAACCCTGCCGGCGAAGCATTTGATAATAAGTATCCTTCACCTTTTAGCTCCTTTCAAAATATTAGCGATTACATTATTAGCTTATATTTTGTTATTTTTGTGTTTTTATGTATAACGAGGCGAAATAAGTCCCACCCCTCGTTGCAGCAGTGTGTTGAAACTGCTCCGCAGTCTTTTCCAATGCTTAAATGGGCAAAAAAATACACTGCTTAAAAAGCAGTGCGTTATTTTTGTATTTATTATTAATCCCCCATGCCCGCAGGACATTCCGAGAGACAAAATCTATCAGCTTCAATCTTTAAATAAAGAAAACATAAGCTTTTCTACCATAATAAGAATTTATGATTCAAAATTAATAACTTTTTTCTTATTGAGCTTTATTTGCCCAGCTCGTCAGCCAGTGCTTTGCTTTTTTCAGATAATATCCGGGCAAGATTGGCCGCATCTTTATTTTTGCCAAGTATTAGGGTAGATGCCAGATCTGCAAATAAATTTTTTAATTCCATAAACAACTTGGTCACCATAATATCATCCCTCCAATCCCAATACAATCCTATACATTTATGACTTAAGAATTGGATGTATAGTCTTCTAGTAATATCTATAATTATATACAAATATAGCGGTTTTTTTACAAGAATTTTTCATTAATTGCAAGACTTAAAGATCTTGGCAGAAAAATATTTTTACTAATGGCGCCATCCTTGATTATCTGATATGTAAAGCAATTGGACAGTGGTCCGAGCCTTCCACCTGGTCCAGTATTACACAATCTTTTACATCGTCCAGCATAGCTTCCGATACATAGAAGCAATCAATTCTCCACCCGGCATTTCTATTCCTGGCTGCGGTTCTAAAACTCCACCAGGAATACTGAACTTTCCCGGGATAAAGGTGACGGTATACGTCAATGTAGCCATGGCCCAAAAAACGGTCCAGCATTTCTCTTTCCACCGGCAAGAAACCGGAGCGATTTTCATTGGCGCGGGGATTTTTAAGATCAATATCATGGTGGGCGGTGTTGAAATCGCCGCAAATCACGAGTTTGGGTTGTGTTTTCTTAAGATTCTCGCAGTAATTGATAAGCTCTTTATAAAACCTCAGTTTGTATTGCAGGCGCTCCTCCCCCATTTGTCCATTGGGAAAGTAAACATTTAAAAGCGTAAATGCTGCAAACTCACTTAACAATACCCGGCCTTCTTGTTCCAGCAGCTCAGTACCAGAAGGAATAATGGTTTTCAAGGGTGCTTCCTTGCTGTAGGTTGCTACACCACTGTATCCTTTACGTTGCCCTGAGTTCCAGTAACTATTATAGCCAGCTATATTCATCAGTTCTTTTTCCAATTGTTCAGGATTCGCCTTGATTTCCTGCAAACACAATGTGTCGGGTTGTTCTTCAGCAACCCAGTCTAAAAACCCCTTTTTCCAAACTGACCTGATACCGTTAACATTCCAGGAATATATTTTCAACTAGATCCCCTCCCCAAGTGCTTAGATAAGCTACGGTATACAAATAGCCAGTGCTATCCCCTTACGCCTAACCCCTCACCTAAAAAAGAAAAGGAGGCCGGGGATAATCCTCGACCTCATCATAAACTTCTTTATGGAAGCCGAGCTAGCAGTTGCTTCACAATATTCTGCATATCCGGAGACTCATAATCTTCAATTTTGCCTGCATCAAACAATTCATTCAAGCTGGTATCCCAGGGTAAACTGCCAAGAAAATCAATTGCGCTTTCTTTTGCCACATCTTCGCCCTGGTTTTTACCGAATATCGGCAGTTTTTCGTTGCAATGAGGACAAACCGCATAACTCATGTTTTCAACCAGACCCAGTATGGGTACATTTAATTTTTTAGTCATTTTTATGGTCTTCTTCACTACCATAAAAGCAAGATCCTGCGGGGATGATACGATTACTATGCCGCTAACCGGTAAAGACTGCGCGACGGTAAGGGGAACATCACCGGTGCCCGGCGGCAGATCAACGATCAAATAATCCAGATCCTGCCAGTCCACTTCGCCCCAGAATTGATTCACGGCCCCGGCCAGTAAGGGGCCTCTCCATATGACCGGGTCATCTTCATTGGGAAGAAAGAAATTTATAGACATAAGCTTTATACCCAGCTTGGTTAGTGGAGGAATCAACCCATATTGACTGGCAGTCATAGGGGGCTTTCTAATTCCAAAGGCCAAGGGCTGGCTGGGACCAGTTATGTCGGCATCTAGAACTCCTACCTTTTTACCCTGTTTAGCCAGATAACTGGCAATTAAAGCGGTAACTGAGGATTTTCCGACCCCGCCTTTGCCGCTCATTACGGCTATCACATTACGTATGTCATTTAAGGACCCCAGCAGCGCCTTTTCCGGTTCTACCCCGCACTGACCAGGTTCTAAGCTACATCCCTCGCTGGATGGACAGGTTTTACATTGATCTGACATTATGGTTCTCCTTTCGAATAATTATGGCTAGCTATATTATATACATTTTTAAGCAGCTGCAAGCAAGAGGCATCTTTCATCTCGTTTAAGCATCATAAGAAACTGC
>JAQUXM010000001.1:16009-42498 GCA_028692415.1 Syntrophomonadaceae bacterium
GGTTTTACATTGATCTGACATTATGGTTCTCCTTTCGAATAATTATGGCTAGCTATATTATATACATTTTTAAGCAGCTGCAAGCAAGAGGCATCTTTCATCTCGTTTAAGCATCATAAGAAACTGCAGAGCAGTTTCAACACAACGCGCAACGAGGCGAGGAATTAGAACTTGTCACCTGTTTTGTAATAGGAACCACTCTTAAAGTAACGGGGGGCATCTTTCATCTCGTTTAAGCATCATAAGAAACTGCAGGGCAGTTTCAACACAACGCGCAACGAGGCGAGGAATTAGAACTTGTCACCTGTTTTGTAATAGGAACCACTCTTAAAGTAACGGGGGGCATCTTTCATCTCGTTTAAGCATCATAAGAAACTGCGGAGCAGTTTCAACACAACGCGCAACGAGGCGAGGGATTAAAACCTTTTACCTGTTTTTTAATAGGAACCACTCTTAAAGTAACGGGGGGCATCTTTCATCTCGTTATATTATCTCCAGTAACTGAAAGATGGTCGTTGAGTATCCGTACAAAATGAAACCGGAAGTTTTCATTATCACTGGCTTTACGTTTTTTCGGATTGACCGTTCTCAAACCGGCCTGCCGGGCTTTCTGGTTAACAAACCTTTGCATGAGAAGACCCTCAATATTCTCCGGGTCATATACCTTACCCGAGGGATGAATAGCTAAAGCATGCTTCGCCAGTACCAGTGAAGCCAGTCCATAATCCTGCGTAATTACCAGATCGCCCTTGGTCGTGCGGTTAATGATCGCAATATCTGCAGCCTGGGAGTTCCCATCCACAACCACGATCTCCGAATAGCTGCTTTGCAGAACATGGTTGGGATTGCATATCATAATTACTTCCATATCGTAATTTTTTGCAACTTCTTCAATTATATCCTTAACCGGGCAGGCATCTGCATCCACCAGTATTCTCATTTACTGCTCCCCTACCCTCAAATTTATAGTTTTACTCAAATCATTCACCACATTTTAACATGATAATAGCTAAAATCGCCAATTAACTTTTAATTTTACCTTTATATTGGGCTATATGGTATATTATTTCTAAATGTTAATGAAAGCAAGCATGCTAAAATTACGTAATAACAATTGAAGGTATTTAGGAGTTGCTAATGTGATAAGCGATGAAATGCTGGTTGAACAAACCCTGACCGGTGATATTTCAGCCTTTGAAGAAATCGTTAACCGTTATAAAAATTCAGTTTTTGCCATAGCCTACCGGATGACTGGTCAATATCAGGAGGCTGAGGACATAAGTCAGGACATATTTATAAACCTCTATGAAAAAATGTACCAATTTGACGGCAACAAGAAGCTTTCGCCCTGGATTCATCGTATAGCGGTTAATACAAGTATAAGTGCGCTCCGAAAAAAGAAAAATATGGTTAGTTTAAGTTTTGATGAAGCTTTTGTTCCTAACTACGAAGCTTTTTCGGGGTTTGATATGCACAATCCCCAATTTCAGGTAGAAAGCAAGGAATTAAAAGCCGAGATTAATGCTGCCATTATGGAACTGCCCGAGAGCTATCGAGCCGTAATAACTCTGCGTTATCAAATGGATTTTAATAATCAGGAGATTGCTGGTATTTTAGGTACCAGCCGGGATAATGTAGAAGTCAGGATCCATCGAGCTCGTAAAGCACTGCGCCGGGTTATATTAAAGAGATGCCAGGAAAGGGGGATTATAAATGAATTGTCAAGAGATTGAAAAGTATTGCCTGGATTACTGTGACAATAATCTTTCCTCCGAACTGCGCAGGCCTTTTGAAGAACACCTGGAACAATGCAAGCATTGCCGCAATTTATTGTATTTGACCGGCATGGAAAATGAGGTCTTGGCGGACCCGGTTGACATCCCGGCGTTGGCTCCAGATTTCAATGCCCGCTTGCTGGATAGGATTCAAGCCCATGGACCGCTTTATCCTAATGAGAAAGTCAAGTCGGGCGGCCAATTCCATGAATATCTTTTTAACCGCCCCTATGTCAAGCGTTCCTGGGCTCTATTGGTGGCCGCTCTGCTGCTGGTATTGCTTATTCCACCCATTTTGAACCAGGACTCAAATAATAACCGTCAACTTGCCGGGAATAACACCCTGCAAACCCAGATCTTGCCCCAGCAAAGCAATCTAATGGAAAAAGCCAGCTTGGACAAAGCCCATGATGAGTATCTGAAGCAGGAAACAATCCAGCCTCAATCGGATTCTACAGGGGGAGACAGTACCCCGGTTTATGGAGACGGTGAAGTGCGGTATAAATCGTCTAAACAGGAAATACCTGAACAGGAGATACCACTGGCCGTCCACGAACCTGATGAATTGATTCCCGGTAACGGCAGCAGCCGCGAAGTTGGCAAGTCTAATCTAAGTTCACGTTCAATTACCAATCATCAAGAAGAGCTTAAGCCTTATCCCGAAAATCTGCCCGTCGGTTATGAGCTGGTGCAGAATAATGTGAGCAACGGGCAATATATATATCAATACCGGGAAAACACCACCAATACTGAATTGAATATAATCATTACCCCCCTTGACCAGCAAATCAGTGCCGGCAGTATGGGGGCAGCAGATTCCGCAGCGGTTAAAACAAGTGCTGCGGAAAGCTGCCCAATATTAGATCCGAATACGGAAGACCCGGTTTCCCCAGCCGCTGTTTTAAATTCGAGCAATAAGCATATTGGAAGTGCTGATGTCGCTTATAACCTCATGGTCAGCGGCAATCTGCCCCAGGAAAAAATTGATTTCATAGCATCGTCAATCACACTAGGTAAAAAATAACCCGTCGTCAGTAAAATGGCCGGGCAAGACAAAAAAAACCGGAGAAGCCTAAGTGCTTCCCCGGTTTTTATTATCTTATGCTATTTTATTTAGGAGGCGATATTTCTTTGCTCATAGTGGGAGAATTCCATGGAAAAGCCAGCCCGGCCCTGGGTGAGGGAGCGCAAGGCGGTTGAGTAACCAAACAATTCAGCTAAGGGCACAAAAGCGCGAATAACCTGGGTATTGTTCTGCGTTTCCATGGTCTCCAGCTTACCTCGGCGGTTGCTGACGTGGTTAATGATACCGCCGGTAAATTCCTCCGGACTTACAATCTCCAGGCGCATGACTGGTTCCAGCAGCAAAGGCTGGGCTTTGCGCAGACATTCCTTGGTAGCCATCATGGCAGCGATTCTAAAGGCCATTTCCGAGGAATCCACCTCATGAAAAGAACCGTCGAGCAGGGTAGCTTTAACGTTTACTACCGGATAGCCTTTAATTATTCCTTCCGACAAGGCTTGTTTAACACCAGATTCCACAGCCGGAATGTACTCGCGGGGAATCGCCCCGCCAACAATTTTATTGACAAACTCAGAGCCCTCGGCTGGCTCCAATTTTAAAACCACATGGGCAAACTGACCTTTGCCGCCAGTTTGTTTGACATAGCGGGTGACATGTTCCGCTTCCCGGCCAATGGTTTCCCGGTAAGCAACCTCGGGCTGGCCGGTACTGAAATCAATCTTAAATTCAGTGGCCAGGCGTTCGGCGACTATCTCCAGGTGTAATTCGCCCATGCCGGAAATCAATATTTGACCGGTTTCATTATTATAATAAACTTTGAAGGTTGGGTCCTCGGAGGCAATTTTGGCCAGAGCTTCTGATATTTTGTTCTGATCCGCCTGGGTTTTGGGCTCTATGGCAATCTGGATAACCGGTTCAGGGAAGGTAATAGATTCCAGCAGCACCTCATTTTGTTCAGTGCACAGGGTATCTCCGGTACTTACATCCTTTAAACCGATAATGGCAACAATATCACCGGCTGCAATCTCCTCAATCTCCTCGCGATGATTGGCATGCATTTTAACCAGGCGGCCAATCCTTTCCTTTTTCTTTTTGCTGCTATTGTAAACATAGGTGCCGGCCTTGATGGTTCCTGAATATATACGGGCAAATGCCAGTTTTCCGACATGCCGGTCACTTACAATTTTAAAAACCAGCGCAGTAAAAGCATCTGCTGTATCAGGATATATCTCCCGGACTTCACCGCTGTCAGCTTCAATGGCATGTGCAGCTGGAACATCCATGGGGGAGGGCAGGAAATTTATAATGGAATCCAACAAGGTCTGCACACCTATGTTGCGATAGGAACTTCCACAGCTTACCGGCACCATCTTACCCGCTATGGTATTGCGCCGAATAACTTCTATCAATAGTTCTTCAGATATAGCTTCATTATTAAAATAGCATTCGAGTAAAGCTTCATCAGTCTCCGCCAGGCTTTCCAACATCATTGAGCGCCACTTTGAAGCTTCTTCCCGGTATTCTTCAGGTATTTCCTGTTCATCAATATCATTGCCCAGCTTGCCGCTAAATGTCTGGTATTTCATGCTGACCAGATCGATAATTCCCGTAAATACATCATCACTAATTACTGGCAGGCTAATAACCAGAGGGTTGGCACCCAAACGATTCTTGATTTGTTCAACCACCCGGAGAAAATCTGCTCCGATAGCGTCCATTTTATTAATATAGGCAATCCGCGGGACTTCGTACTTGTCGGCCTGCCTCCAAACGGTTTCCGACTGCGGCTCCACCCCGCCTTTACCGCAGAAAATCACTACTACGCCATCCAGGATACGCAGGCTCCTTTCCACCTCGGCGGTAAAGTCAACGTGCCCGGGAGTGTCTATAATGTTTATCGTCCGACCCTTCCAGAAACAGCGGGTAGCCGCGGATGTAACCGTAATTCCTCTTTCCTTCTCATATGGCAGGTAATCCATAACGCTTTCCCCATCATGGGTTTCCCCAATTTTATGGGTTAAGCCAGTGTAATACAACACTCTTTCAGTAGTGGTCGTTTTCCCAGCGTCAATGTGGGCAATAATTCCAATGTTCCTAAGATTCTTTAACATTTTGCAGATTTTCCTCCTCTTTACTGGACCATAAAATTAGCGGCATATAATATGCCGCAATCAAGAAATTCAAATGCTCTATTATCATTTTCTAACGAATAGGCACCCAGATATTTATTATATTTACTATCCAGCTCTCTGTCAAATATTGCACGGAATAAAATAGTTCATTCCTCTGCTTTTTATAATAAGATTGACGGCTAAAACAACAGGAGTCTATTTAATTAAGGGTGATATGACCTTAAAATCCGGAGTGCCAGCGGCCTGCAAGAGATCGAATACGATGGTCTCCGTATTGCTGACCACCGCTCCCATATCCCGCATTAAATCCAGGGCATTGCGGTAATTCTCATCAAAACGTGAGCATACGGCATCTCTGACCAGATGAACATGATAACCGGCCTCAAGTAAATCGCGAACTGTCTGAAATACGCAAACATGAGTTTCGCTGCCGGTAACGATGAAGGTCTTTTTATGCAGGCTTTGCAATAACTGCCTGCCCTGCTCGTTAAACAGCGAAAAATCAAGCTTCTCCAGATAATGATAGTCAGCCAGTTTTTCCTTTATCTCATCTACCGTTTTGCCCAGACCGCGGGGATATTGCTCGCTTACTACTACCGGCATATTAAACTGTTGGGCCGTATCCAACAAAATCCTGGTATTCTTAAACACTTTTTCCCGGTCTTGCATAGCCCCCATCAGCCTTTCCTGCAGATCAATTACGATTAAGGCTGTGTTATCTCTTTCCAGCTTATATTTGTTCATTCTACAACTCCTCCTTGGAATAGGATAAAATAATTCTATCACTAGATAAAAGATTTATTAAGAAATTATGTACAATAATAAAAATAAGAAAGCGGGTATTTTTATGAAATCTTTGCTATCCCCTGATTACTGGGACCGGGAATGGGCAGATTTTTGTGAATCCAATGCAGATTATGTCGGCGAGCGTTCTTCCCAGGGAGAATACTGGAATGGCCGTGCTGATGGCTTTGCCCGTTCTACCATCCACTCTGCAAGCAGTTCATCAAGAACCAATGTAGTATTCAACTTTTTGCGTTCCTTCAACATTCTCCAGCCTGGTATGAGGATTCTGGATATTGGATCGGGACCTGGCTCTTTCGCTATCCCAATGGCAGCTTTGGGATATCATGTGGTGGCAATTGATCCTTCAGTTAAAATGCTGGACATCCTGCAGGCCAACATTCCCGGCAATCTGCCTGGAAGTATTGCCACAGTAGAGGGACTCTGGGAGGAGATTGATATCCAGGAACAGGGCTGGCAAGATGGTTTTGATCTGGTCTTTGCCTCCATGTGCCCCGGGATACACGACAAAACAGCCCTGGAAAAAATGCTGCGCTGTTCCAAGCAATGGTGCTATATGAGTAGTTTCTCGGGCTCACGAAAATTTCCCGTTCATGATGAAATATTGGGACGGCTGTTTAATCGCCAATACAGCAACCACTTCAACGATATTATTTTCCCTTTCAATATTCTTTACTCGCTCGGGCTTCAGCCCAGCATAACTTTTTGGAACACCAGCAATCAGCATTCGCAGAGTACTGAATCGTTTAAGCGTGAGATACTCTATATCGCCAATAACATTGCCAGCATCAGCCCGGCAATGGAAGCCGTCATTGACGGCATCATTGCCAAACACTCCTTTGACGGCAGTGTTCAGCAACAGATATCTTCTGTGGTGGGAATGATAGCTTGGTCAAAACAGGCAGTATAAAAATGCTTTATCTAAAACAGGCACTACCTGGAATGAACTGCCCGAGCTTAATCGGCAACCGCAAATTGGGCTCTGACTACCGGGCTGAATACGAGTTGGGCCACCTTTTGCTCAGGCAAAACCCGTACCGGTTTATCAGAAACATTTAATAATAGAACCTGTACTTCCCCGACGTGTTCCGAATCTATGGTAGCTGGCGAGTTGACTACGATTATCCCTTTTTTGGCCATACCGGCCCGGCTTCTAATTTGCGCTTCGTAAGCATCGGGAATTTTGATGGCAAACCCGCTGGGAAGGCTTTTTACCTCGTGGGGATATAACACCACCTCATCCAGAATAGCCACACTGATGTCACAGCCGGCCGCACCCCTTGTTTCATACTCTGGTATTTTCGCATAATCAACCAGTTTTTTAAACTGCACCTCTATCTTATCCATTTTTTAAACCTCCATTTTATCTTGATCTTATTAATTATAACAGCCCGAGCCAAATCTCTCTACAGGACAATCCGATAAAACTTGCCGCAGAAAACAAAACACCCGGCCGAAGCCAGGCGTATGTAAGGAAAAGGAGTGGATAATGTCCTTGCTATAGTAGCACATAGTCTATGTAAAAACATGTAAGATTAAGGCTTGCATAAGGTTCATTTTATATTTTTTTTAGCCTCATTATGATATTTTATTTAAAAATGGGCATATTTTCAGGTTATTCGAAGATTATTTTTACGTTTAGCATGGTTTCTCTATACACCCTGGCCTGAAATTTTGAAATGCATTGATTAATGCTTGACAATCGCTAAGCGCTTATAATATAATTTCTTTTGCTGAGATCAATATCTTGCGGCAGTGGCGGAACTGGCAGACGCGTACGGTTCAGGTCCGTATGACAGCAATGTTGTGGGGGTTCAAGTCCCTTCTGCCGCACCATAGAAAATCAGGGAGGCTTAATGCCTCCCTTTTGTTTTGTCATACACCTTTCCAGCCTTTGTCATCATTGGTTACACCTTCCTGGCCCGCATTCTTTAAGACCTTTTCAGTGTTTTTTTTCGCCTTTTTATCTTTGTCATGGCTGTCTTTACTGCTAGATTTGGCTTTGCCCATTATATTCACCTCCAAGCTTAGTATGTTAAAAAATCCTACCTTTCATGCTTGGAATGTGATTATAACTAATATGCCGGTGATTAATCCAATATTATTTTTTCACACAATACTTTCCCTGCCAGGAGTCGCGCTTCATTAATTCCCGATCAATTTGATTTAAAATCTCCCATTTATTCAGGGTCCATTGCGGCTCAATAAGCAGAGCCCGCGGACTGTCACCGGTCAGCCGATGTACCACTGTTGCGGGACTGAGCATCTCCAGAATATCTGCTACCAGACAGACATATTGATCCTGAGTTAAAAATCCATATCTATTGTTCGCAAATAAATCAAGCAAAGGGGTTTCTTTCATAAGATGAAGGGCATGTATTTTTATACCTTGAACAGGCAGTGCTGCCAGTTCCTTTCCGGTACTCAGCATTTCATCACAGCTTTCCCCAGGAAGACCCAGTATAATATGAGCACAGCTTTCAATATTTCTCTCCTGCAATTGCTCCAAGGCCGCAATAAAAGTATCAAAGGTATAGTGCAGGTTTAGTAATCTGGACGTTTTGAAGTGAATAGACTGCAAGCCCAGCTCTATCCAGAGATAGGTTCGCTGGTTAATCTCTGCCAAAAGATCCAGCACTTCCGGGGGAAGGCAATCTGGTCGAGTAGCCACTGCTATGCCTACCACCCCCTCCTGCCGCAAAGCCTCTTCATATAGCTGACGCAGCTTGTCTACCGGTGCGTATGTGTTGGTAAACGCTTGGAAATAGGCTATATACTTCCCTTTACCCCATTTCCGGTGCATCATTTCCTTAACCTGTCCAAACTGCTCTTTAAGCGTGCAGCTGCGATCACCGGCGAAATCTCCTGAACCCCTGCTCCCGCAAAAAAGGCAGCCTTCCCGCGAATAAGTGCCATCCCGGTTGGGACAGGTGAAACCGGCATCCAGTGCCACCTTAAATACTTTTTCACCAAACCGGCGTCGCAGTTGGTAATTCAAGCTATTGTAGCGTTTACCATCCCAGTTATGATTTTCCACCTGTTTTCTCCTGCCTGTCCTATTTATTGAACTACTATAATTGTATAATAAGATATAAATATTTGCTTATTGGAAGGAGATTAGATTTTGCAAACCAGCAAGAAAAAAGAATATGGCTTGGTCATTTTTTTTGTATTATTTATTGCTTCTGCTGCTTTTTTTATTGCAAAAGATCACGCTCAGCTCCAGACCGTCGTATCCAAAGAACAACTGCTGCTTGGTGATGAGGATTTTATCGTAAAAGTTGGCCCGAACGATCTATTTATCGGTAGCTCCACCCGCGAAGAGGTTTTAAAAATGTTGCCCCGCGGCAAGACTTTAGGAATGAGTACTATTTATAAACCTGAAAGTCCTGACTGCTTGTTAACTTTTAATGAAGATGAAGAGATTCTGCAAAAAATCCATATATACAACCAGGATATCCAGACTAAGCGTGGCGCTAAGGTTGGAGACGCCTTTACCCTGGTAACTGAAAAATATGGTCCCAATTATTCCTCGGTCGGCTATCCGGGGAAAGCAAAAGATTTTGATGCAGTATACGGGGCAGGCAATAATATTATATTTCAAGTCAGAGATGATAAGGTAAAGACCATTATCCTGCAAAAGGAATAATGAGACATGTCAAAGAGGCTTCTTCTGCCATCAAGAAGCCTCTTTATAAGCAGTATTCATCTTCGCAGATGACTTAAGGTATTTCTCCCAGCAGGTTTACCATTTCGATAGCCGTCATGGCCGCATCAACGCCTTTATTCCCTGCTTTGGTTCCCGCTCTTTCAATCGCCTGTTCAATCGTATCGGCAGTTATTACTCCATAAATGACCGGTATGCCTGAGTTTAACCCGACATGCGCTATTCCTTTGGTAACTTCGGCCGAAACATATTCAAAATGCGGGGTAGCACCCCGGATAACCGCTCCCAGACAAATAACCGCATCATAACCCTTCATGCTTAGCTTTTGGGCGATTAGCGGCATTTCAAATGCACCCGGAACCCAGGCGATGTCAATATTGTCTGCATCGACATCATGCCGGGTCAAAGCATCAAGACAGCCCGACAATAGCTTGTTGGTGATAAACTCATTAAATCTTGATACCACAATGGCATAACTCTGACCTTTTCCCAATAATTTACCTTCGAAAACCTTACCCAAACTACATACCTCCCTAAATTGCTTTTATAAATTGTTATTATTAGAAATCACTAAGACAAAATCAATTATTATTGCAGTCCGGCCAGAAGATGGCCCATTTTATCCTTTTTAGTCTGTAAATACTTTATGTTTTCTGGTTTGCTGGGCATCTCTATGGGCACCCGCTCAACCACCTCCAGATTATACCCTTCCAGTCCCTTTATTTTCTTGGGGTTATTGGTAAGAAGCCGCATTTTGCGGACCCCCAAATCGACCAGAATCTGCGCACCAATCCCATAGTCTCTAAGGTCGGCAGGAAAACCCAGCTCCAGATTGGCCTCCACGGTATCCCGGCCATGGTCCTGCAGGTGGTAAGCGCGCAGCTTGTTGAGCAAACCGATGCCCCGGCCCTCCTGACGCATGTACAGAAACACTCCTTTGCCATCCTTTTCGATCATCTTAAGAGCGGCAGCCAGTTGGTCGCCACAGTCACAGCGGCAAGAGCCAAACACATCACCGGTCAGACATTCCGAATGAACCCGCACCAGAATCGGTTCATCTTCCTGCCATTCTCCTTTAACCAGGGCCACATGCTCTTTGGCATCCAGCAGCGATTTATAGCCCAGTGCTGTAAATTCTCCATAGACAGTAGGCAATTGCACCTCAACTACCCGTGTGACCATTTTTTCTTTGCGGCGGCGATATTCAATCAAATCAGCAATCGTAGCAATTTTAACATCATGCTTGGCCGCAAATTCCAGTAATTGGGGAAGGCGCGCCATAGTCCCGTCCTCATTCATTATCTCGCAGATAACCGCCGCCGGGTATAAGCCGGCCAGTTTGGCCAGGTCGATTGAGCCTTCGGTATGTCCCGTTCTTCGCAGTACCCCGCCTTCCTTGTAACGCAGCGGGAAAATATGACCCGGTCTCCTAAAATCCCGGGGTGTCGAATTTTCATCGATCAAGGCTTGTACCGTAGCCGCTCTTTCAAAGGCTGAAATGCCGGTGGTGGTAGTCTTATAATCCACCGAAACCGTAAAGGCAGTTTCATGATTATCGGTATTATCGCTAACCATGGCCTGAATGTCCAACTGGTCCAAACGCTCGCCGATGATGGGCGCACAGATTAATCCCTTGGCATGGGTGGCCATAAAATTAATTATCTCCGGAGTCGCTTTTTCAGCCGCGACAATGATGTCGCCCTCATTTTCCCGGTCTTCATCATCCACCAGGATTACCATTTTACCTTCCCTGACGTCTTGAATTGCTTCATCGATGGTATTGAACATAAATATTACCTCCTTTTAAAACATCGAAAGAAACTGCGGAGCAGTTTTAACACACCGTTGCAACGAGGCAGGGGATTATGAACCCACCGCCCGTTCTGTTAATAGGAACTGACCGTTTAAAGAAGCGTGGAGTATCGCCTCGTTATAAAAAGCCATGCTGGGCTAAAAATCCCGTATTGATTCCGCTGTCCCGATTATTATCATTATTATTTTTCATTAATTTCTCTACATAACGCCCGATTATATCACTTTCCAGATTAACCAGATCGCCTGGCTGTTTAAGCCCCAGAGTGGTTTTCTGGGTGGTATGAGGAATCAGCGAAACGGTAAAGCTTTCCGTAGCAACATCAATGAGGGTCAGGCTAATGCCATCTATAGCTATGGAACCTTTGGGGACCGAATATTTAATAATAGCGGCTGGAGCCTTTATGGTGAAGACTATGGCAATATCCTGTTTTTCCTTTTTTATTATGCTTCCTACTCCATCGACATGCCCTTGAACCAGGTGGCCGCCCATTCGGTCGCCCAGCCGCAGGGCTCTTTCCAGGTTGACCGGCATCCCTTGCCGCAGGTATTGCAATGTGGTCTTGGCCACTGTTTCGGGCATAACATCAGCTGTAAAGTATTCTCTGCTGTATTGGTTAACCGTCAGGCAAACCCCGTTAACCGCTATGCTGTCACCCAGCTTGACATCCTCCAATACGCGCTGGGCCTTGACTTCCAATGAATAGGAATGACTCCCTTTATTAAGACGCTGGACATTGCCCAGTTCTTCAACAATTCCCGTAAATATAGCAATCACCACCTAATCTATATATCCTACCAAGCATAGATCTCCGGCAAAACTCATTATTTCCACTTGCTTTAGCCTTATGGCCTCATTCATATAAGCTATTCCCGGGCCAGCCACGGGAGATGGCGCTGTTTTACCGCCAATGATTTTGGGAGCAATAAACCAGTAAACTTTATCGATTAGATGGTGCTCCAACATATACGCATTAATCTGGGCTCCACCTTCCAGGAGCAGACTGCAGATTCCCATATTCCCCAATTTATCCATTACTCTCTCCAAAGGCAACGCGGATGGTTCATCACCTATCTCTACTATCTCCAAACCCCAGGCTTTGAGTATGCCGGCTTTTTCTTTATCATGGCTATGGGAAGTAAATACTATGCTGCGTTGCGCCGGTGCGGTTTTAACAATCTTTGAATCCAGGGGCAGATCCAATTGCCCGTCAATAATAATCCTTACCGGGTCTCTTAAATCATCACCGGCCAAACGCGTATTGAGCTGGGGATCATCGGCCAGGACAGTGCCTATACCCACCATTATGGCATCATAGCAATTTCTCAATTGATGCACATAATTCCTGGCATCTTCCCCGGTAACCCAGCGTGAATCACCGCTAAAAGAGGCAATTTTGCCATCCAAAGTCATGGCCGTTTTCAAACTCACAAAAGGCTTGCCGCTTTGAATATACTTAAAGAAAACCTCGTTCAATCTTAAAGCCTGCTCCTCCAGCAAACCGACTGCGATTTCTATCCCGGCATCTTCCAGTATCCTTAAACCTTTGCCGGCTACCAGCGGGTTGGGGTCCCGGGTGGCAATTACTACCCGCCCTAAACCTGCTTTAACCAGAGCGTCGGCACAGGGTGGAGTTCTGCCATAGTGGCTGCAAGGCTCCAAGGTGACATACATGGTAGCACCGCTTAGATCACGGCCTCCGGCAGCATTAATGGCATTAATTTCAGCATGTGGGGTGCCGGCCTGCCGGTGATAGCCCTCCCCCAAGATCTCTCCAGCCCTGACAATTACTGCTCCCACCATAGGGTTGGGGCTGGTTCGCCCGCGGGCAAGATCTGCCAGTTCCAGTGCTCGCAGCATATATCTTTTATCTTCTTCATTAAACATTTTTTCAACACCTTATTAGTATTACCAGCAATTCACATATCTGGAGACAAAAGTTTCAGAATACCGGCAAACGTCTTTGGAAATAGGCCTGTGTCCAAAATAAAAAAACCCGATTATATCGGGTTGATAAAGACAAGCACAACTAAGCATGGTATGTAAACAGACATACCCGCCTAATCCTTCTTCTCCCATCCAGACTATTACTGTCGGCTCCGGAGTTGCACCGAATCTGCCCCGAAGGGCTTGCGGGCTTTACCGCCGATAGGGAATTCCACCCATCCCCGAAGAAAGCTATAAATAATTCAATTTTGTTAATATTAGCACTTGTGATTACTACGGTCAAGATAGCAAGCTTTCTTTCAAGCTATTCCACATTTAGACAGAAATTACCTGCTGAAACAGAACGTTTATAACTAACTCAACTTTCGCAGTTGACCGGTTAATGCGGCAAAGAAACGATTGCTTTGCAATTATGTCATTGCCCTAACTATTATCATAGGTGGCTGCGTCCTGCGGGCATGATGGGTTGAGTAACTAATTATCAATTAAGGAACTTATACCCCTACCCTCATCCTCAGCACATTTTTAGGCTATGCACGGCATTTTCAAGGCTGGCTGATTTAAAGATATAGGAACCGGCCACCAATACATTGGCACCTGCCTGCACTACTAGTTTTCCGGTCTCACTATTAATGCCCCCATCTACCTGCAGATATGCAGCCATACCTCTTTTATCCAGGAGTTGACGGACCAAGGCAATCTTGTCCAGAACACTGGGGATAAAACGCTGCCCCCCAAATCCCGGGTTAACACTCATTAACAATACCAGATCAAGATCACCAAGGATATTTTCAATTACTGATACTGAAGTAGCGGGATTAATAGCCACTCCAGCAAGTATTCCGGTGTCTTTTATCATATGTATAACCCGGTGCAGGTGAGGACAGGTTTCACTGTGCACGGTCAAGAGATCAGCGCCCGCCTCGACAAAGGCTGGTATCAGGTTTTCAGGCTTTTCAATCATTAAATGCACATCCAGCAGCAAGCCGGTCTCCTTGTGAAGATCAGCTACAACCTGCGGCCCTATGGTAAGGTTAGGCACAAAATGCCCGTCCATCACATCGACATGCAGCCAATCTGCTCCTGCATTTTCGACCCTTTTGATATCCCGGCCCAGGTGTGCGAAATCTGCCGATAATATAGATGGAGCCACCAAAATCATTTATAACACCTCTCATTTTCCATGAGTTCTTCCAACATGCTCAGATAATTTTGATATCTAAACTGAGCAATTGCTCCTTGCTCAACCATTCGTTTAACTTCACAATCATTTTCCTTAAAATGCAGGCAATTGCGAAAACGGCAATCACTAAAATACGGCGCAAAATCCGGAAAATATTTGCCCAGTTCCGGGCTTTTGAGCTCAGGCATGTCCAATACGCTGAATCCCGGGGTATCGGCTACCCAACCACCGGAGTCCAAGGGAAACAGCTCCACATGCCGGGTGGTATGTTTACCCCGTCCAATTTTCTGACTGACTTCCTGGGTTTTAACCTGACTGCCCGCTAAAAGCGTATTTAAAAGACTGGATTTGCCGACTCCCGAGGGACCTGCTAAAACTGCAATTTTGCCCTTTATAGCCTTTTTCAATGCTTCTATACCCGTTCCCATAATGACTGAAGTATTGATAAGATTAATCCCTGCCCGAGGGTAATAATCCTGAATCAAGCGTGCTTTAGGATCGGCTTCCAGATCACATTTATTAAGGATAATGTATGGTACAAGATTATTGTAAAAAGATAAAAAAAGCAGCCGGTCCAGCAAAACCATACTCGGTGATGGACGGCCACTGGCCATTACAATTAATACGGTATTCACATTTGCTATTCTTGGTCGATATAATTCGTTTTCGCGAGGCAATACCTCTTCCAGAATACCTTTGCCATCTTCCAGGGGTAAAATTATTGCCCTGTCCCCGCTTAAAACCAGGGATTTGAGCTTCCCCCTCAACTTGCACTCAAAGATATTTTGCTGATCATCTTGAACATAGTAGAAGCCGCTGTACTTTTTTAGAATCAACCCTTCTACTCTTTTTTCACTCATAATCTTCTCCCTGGTTTAGAGTTTTATGGTCTTATACGGTTTAGAAGAATTGCCGTTGAGCAAAACTACTATGGTGCCACTGCCATAATAGCTGACTGCTGTATATACATTTTCTGAACCCCGGTGTATTTCATCATAAACCTGGCGCTCTCCTTTACTGTCGCTTACTTTGATTTGAACCGTATAATAATCTTGATCGGCTGGCAGTTGAAATGCAATATCCTTGGTTCGCGCCACCGGGCCGGGGCCTTTGCTAATAGTGAGATCAATCGTACTCTGCTGCTCAACAAATACCTCGGCTTGAACCCCCTGGGCCATAACCTGATCGACATAGTAATCGTTACTATCCTGGTGCTTCAGAGTTCCCAGGACCAATTTGCTATCCAGCAATTCTCGGCTGGCTTCTTCCAAAGTCAATCCCAATAGATTAGGCATGGCTATTTTATCCGGAGTCTTACCCTTGCTTACCATCAGGTTGACCCGACTCCCTCTTTTTACCTGGCTTCCCGCCTCAGGCTTCTGGGAGATTACAAAGTCCTCGGCATATTTGTCATCAAACTCTTTTTCAGTGCTCCCTATGACAAAGCCTTCATTGCGCAGGCTTATTTCCGCGTCACTGGCAGTTAATCCTACTACTGAAGGTACTTCGTATAATTCTGATCCGGTACTAAGCTTGACTCGTATTTCGCGTCCTTCTTTTACTTTTTGGCCTTTAACCGGATCCTGGTACATAATTATATCTTTCTTATATTGGTCACTGGCCTCATGTGCAAATACGGTCATATCGAGATTGTATTTATCTAGTTCCCGTTCTGCTTCCTTGATATTTAAACCAACAATCTCTGGAACGACTACCTCATCAGGAAAGAAGTTGCCGCCTATCGTATAAAATATCCCCCCCAGCAAACCAAATATGGCGATTACCGCCAAAATGATATTGGTGGAGCGAAGCCTTTTCTTTCCTCCGGCCCCTCCTCCATTATTCAATGCTGGAATCACCATGGTTTTTCCGTTCAAATGCTTCCGGCTGTAATTGGCAAATTTGTTGCTGTGAATATCTAAAAGCGCTTCGCGCATTTGCTCAGCATTTGAAAATCGACTGGCCGAATTCTTCTCCATCGCTTTTAATATAATATTTTGCAGTGAAGCTGGGATACTTGCATTGAAATTGACTGGTTCCACTGGCTTATCATGAATATGCTTAAGCGCAACGGTGATGGGACTCTCGGCGTCAAAGGGCATACGGGCCGTCAACATTTCATATAGAACACAACCCAGTGAATAAATGTCGGTAGCCGGACTTATGGTTTCTCCCTTGGCTTGCTCAGGTGCGATATAGTGTACTGAACCAATTATGTCCCCGCCAAAGGTAATCGTCTTTTTGCTTATCGCCTGCGCTATACCGAAATCGGCTACTTTGACCATGCCATCACGGGTTACCAGAATGTTATGAGGTTTGATATCGCGATGGATTATTCCTTTGCTATGTGCATGATGAATACCGTCACAAATCATAATTGCTATGTCTATAGCCTTTTCCACCTCTAAAGGGGCTTCCTCCTCAATTAATTCTTTAAGGGTTTTGCCTTCTACATATTCCATCACTATATAGTAAATATCATCCTGCTGCCCGACATCAAAAATATTAACGATATTAGGATGGGATAATTGAGCTGCTGCCAGTGCTTCAGTATTAAACTTATCTATAAAGCCTGAGTCATTCAAATATTCACTTTTTAAGATTTTAACGGCAACCATACGATCCAGTGTTCGGCAACGGGCTTTGTATACGTAAGACATGCCGCCTTCGCCTATTTTCTCCAGCAATTCGTAACGACCACCCAGAACGGCACTTTTCAAAATATTAACCTCCCAATTAGAAGTCAGTTTGTTATGTAAAATTCTATTTTCTCATAGATCCCTCTGACCGGAGGAAATAGTCCTATAACAGGTATAAGTTTTGTAATGATAGAGGCAGCGCAATAATATTTACCTCTCACGCTTCAACATATTTAATCATTCAAATCCTCTAGCATTGAATGATTAAAATGGTTACATTGTCATACCCGCCTTTAGCAAGAGCTTGTCTTAAAAGGGTTCGAGCAATTACATCAAGTTGATCTCCTGTAGTAGCAGCCTCCATAAATACATCCAGTATCTCATTCTCATCGAGCATATCGCTTAGGCCGTCACTGCATATCAAAATATAATCCCCGGATTCAAGCTGTTCCTCAAAAATGTCAATCTGTACATCCTCGTCAACACCTAGTGCTCTAGTAAGAATATGATTATATGAACTGCTGCGAATTTCTTCAAAACGTAATAATCCTTCTTTAACCATTTGTTCGGCCAAGGTATGATCCTTGGTGATTTTCCGCAGGCTTTTATTCCTTATAATGTGGAGACTGCTATCACCGACATTGGCAACCCTAAGCTTTTCATTCTCCAGTAAAGCTGCCGTAACCGTAGTCCCCATTCCCTCCCATTCCGGGTTGGCATGTCCTTGTTGCCAAATAATCTCATTGGCTTTTTGGATAGCTTCGTAAAGCAGAGTCTGGGCATCAGTAAAACGCTCTTCCCGGCTAAGGGTGTCTATCGTATTTATCGCCAGTTGAGATGCAATATCGCCGCCCCGGTGGCCGCCCATGCCGTCACAAATTACAAATAACCCCAGGTTCTGGTTAATTAAATAACTATCTTCATTTTTTTTGCGATGTAACCCCAAGTCGGAAATTCCAACTACTTTCATAACTACACCTCGAAATAACCATTCAGCAAAACTCATTTTTTACCCTTTTGCTGCTCCAGGCTTAATTGCCCGCAAGCTGCACTAATATCTCCCCCGCGTTCTTCTCTAATACTGACATTCAATCCGCCCTGTATCAGCCAGTTATAGAACTGCTTTATTCTTTGCGGGGAAGGTCGTTTAAAGTCTAAAGCTTCTACTTCATTATAAGGAATCAGATTTACATTGGCGAGTAGGGATTTTAGCAACTGGACCATATTTTGGGCATCTCTTTTACTTATATTAATATTATCCAGCATTATATATTCAAAGGTAACCCGGCGATTAGTTTTCGCTATATAATTTCTGATTGCCGGCAATAGCTTTTCCAGCGGGTACTTGCGATTCAGAGGAATTAACCCGGATCTCAGTTCATTGTCGCAGGCATGCAGAGATATAGCCAGGGTCACCTGCAAGTTTTCCTGGGCCATTAAATCGATGCCTTTTACTTCACCGGCGGTGGATATAGTGATATTGCGTTGTCCCATATTTATTCCCTGCGGGTCGTTGAGTATGTGTATGGATGCAATCACTTCATCATAATTAAGCATAGGTTCACCCATCCCCATATATACGACATTAGAAATCAGGTTATTGCTATCTGGAAGTTTTAAGCGCTTGGCTAATTCCCGCTGCGAGCCAAGTAACTGCCCGGCTATTTCATAAGCATCAAGATTCCGTTGAAATCCCGACAGACCGGTAGCACAAAAGCTGCAAGCAATTGGGCAGCCGACCTGGGTGGAAAGACAAATGGTATATTTGCTGTCTTTCTCATCACTATGTGGTATTAATACGGTTTCGATTCTTTTCTTGTCATCCAGTTCCAAAAGAAATTTGCGACTGCCGTCACTTGAAACTCTTTGTTTCAGAACCCGAGGTATGGATATTCTCGCGTTATCTTCGAGTATTTGGCGTAATTCTCTTGGTAAATCAGTCATTTCAAAAAAAGAACTGCATTGTTTTTTATATATCCATTTGTGAATCTGCCTGCCGCGAAAGCGCGATTCACCCATTGAATCCAAATAATCTTCAATTTCAGACCTTTTTTTGCCTAATAACTGGGTTTTATTTTTGGTATTCATATAACCTCCGTACTTAAGCTCCCCGCATGCAACCTTAATCGTGCATAATTCACATGAGTACTGCCCGAAGGGTGCCTATGCTCTGGGTCCTGTTAAATTATTATTGAAGCAATACGTGAGGGATACTCCTCAAACCTTACCCCTAACACCTCAGCATATTGGCTTCCTTCGCATTAATGCATAAAACATTCCGTCGCTTCGATATTTTCCTGGTATAATTGTAAGCATTCCTGCGGCTGCACTTTCCCGGTCTGAGCTGTCCAGAGGGAAAAACGATAATTTCTCGTCAAAGCTTTCCAGTTGAAAATCAGTATGCTTTGCCAAAAACCAGTTTACTATTTCCTCATTCTCGGAACGGTTAATGGTACAGGTAGAATAAAGCAGTAACCCATTATTGTTGAGCATTTGACTGGCTTTGACCAAAAGAGCTGCTTGCAGCCCTGTCAACTCTTTAATCTCATTGATATTTTTGCGCCAGCGCGAATCTGACCGGCGATTTAATACGCCCAGACCGGAACAAGGTGCATCAAGCAGAATATGTCCGGCGTTAAACGATTCGGGGGTAATATCCAATATATTCATCGCCATTGCTTCTACTATAGTAATCCCTAAACGGGAACAATTCTTGTTCAAGAGCTTGATTTTCTGCTCATATTGATCAATAGCTAATATTCTACCATTATTATTCATACATTCGGCTAAATGTGTGGATTTACCTCCAACCCCACAAGCCAGATCCAGAACCAGATCGCCTTCGCAAGGGTCCAAAATAGCTGCCGCCAGCATGGAAGCATCATTTTGCACATAAAATAGACCTTGCTGGTAGGCCTTCATTTCTGAGATGGCTTTTTCCATGGATATCACCGTTATTCCCCAGGGGGTAGAAGTACTGGCTTGAGCTTGGCAGCCCTCATTCAATAGGGTAGTTAACAGTTCATCCCGGCTTGTTTTAAGGAAATTACTCCGTAAACTTACCTTGGGCCGGATATTATTGTAAGACAACAGCCGTTTTGTTTGCTCATACCCATAAGCGTTCAAGAAAAATTCTACCATCCATTCAGGGTGGGAATAGTATATGGCAAGATAGTCCTTGCTATCTTCACCAGGGTAGTCCAAGTTGTCCCGGTTCCTGATAACATTGCGCAAGACGCCATTACATACCTTGGCCAGATTGCGGTTGCTTTTCCATGCGGTCAATTCAACCGCATCATTGACACAGGCATAGTCTGGTATACTGTCCATAAACATAATCTGGTAAAGCGAGATGCGCATAATATTACGCAGCCAGGGATGTTGTTTATCAATACTGCCTTTCAAAAAAGACTTAAGCACCCAGTCCAGGTGCTTAAGCATACGAACAGTACCGTTTACCATCTCAGTAAGCAGGTTCTTTTCCTGCGCCGATAAAGAAGCTTTCTTAAATGCCTTATCCAGTGCAAGATTGGCATAGGCACCATTTTCAAGTATCTCATACAAGAGCTGTGCCGCCATTTTCCTGACCTGACTTACACTTGGCCCTGCTTCAATTCCCATCTAAACTCTTTCCCACCTTAATAACTTTGTTTTATTTGCCTATTCTTCAATCCTTACTGTAATATTCCTATTCGTCACTGCTACCCATAAAAATCATTACATAATAAAGCAGATTGGCTATAGCAGAAAGGGTTGCTGCAACATAGGTCAGTGCAGCGGCCCCCAAAACCTTTTTGACCATCGGTGTCTCATCATTGCTTATGACCCCAGCTTCAACCAGTTGCCCAACTGCTCTGTTTGATGCATTGAACTCAACCGGCAGGGTTACCAAATGAAAAACGACCACCGCTGAGAATAGTATAATGCCGACAAAGATCAAATCTGCAATATTTAAGAATAAGCCCAGGAGTAATATCGGAAAAGATGCCGATGAAGCAAAATTGGTAACCGGTACGAGTTTATGCCGCAGTTCCAGCGGACCATATTGCTCGCTATGCTGGATGGCATGCCCTACCTCATGGGCAGCTACACCAATGGCCGCAATCGAGTTGCTGCCGTAGACGTCCTGGGATAAGCGCAAAACCTTGGCCTGGGGGTCATAATGGTCAGAAAGGCTGCCAGCCACCGCTTCAATGCTCACCTGACCGGCCAGACCGTTCCTCCTTAAAAGGGTGCTGGCAGCTTCGGCACCGGTAATGCCGCGAGCCGACCTGACTTGCGAATACTTGCTAAAAGTGTTCTTAACCTTGAATTGGGCATAAATAGACAGAATCAACGCTGGCAAAATGAATATCAAATAGGTTAACATATTATCCTCCTTTGCACATCATCTGCAAGGCCTTTTCAATTGCCAGCAGATCAACGTCAGTATTATTGCATGGCCCATGCGGACGACAGTTCAATACTCCCATAACCGGCAAACTGCCCATTTCATAAATACCTGATGAAAGATCCCGCTCGCAAGCCACCGCGATCACTCCCCGGGGCCGGTTTTCCTGGACAAATTTGCGGGCTAAAGTACCGCCGGTAGCTACCTTTAAAACTGCTCCATGTTCCCTGCAGAGCTTTTTCAAATCCCCTATTTTGCATTTTCCACATTCTTTGCAATTGTTTACATCAACGGTAATTTTATGTGGGCACTCGGAATTCTGCAAACAATGCGGCAGTAGTATCATTACTTGTTCACCTTTTAGAATGAGTTTCTTGGCCTTTACTAAATAGTTGTTTACTGCAATATAGGAACGCAGAATACTATTCTTTTCTATTCCTACCAGCCTGCCCGTAAGTAAAGTTAGCGGAAAAAGTATATCATTGGCTAGTTGCGTCATATTTTCAAGAGATGGTATAGTTCGGGAACGAATGATCATGATTATAATTGCTAATATTCCAATACTTAGAAGAATGAAAATAATACCTGCAATTGACACAATAAGGATTAATATAATCTGACTCAGAATAATATCCCGTTGTGTAATCAAATACCAGACTATCCCTATGATCATTACTGCAGAGAAAAGACTGGCGATGAGTAGACCCACATATATCCTTTTCTTGGTTTCCATAAATATTAACCTCCGGTTTAAACTAGCAGAGTTCCGGGCTGGAGGTTGTGGCCTTTCAAAAAGTCCGGGGCAAGCATTCTTTTCTTACCTTCTTTTTGCAGTTCCAAAACCTGGAGGGTTCCTTCACCGGTTTGCACAACAAAACCTTGTTTATCAATCCTTAGAATCTGAGCAATCACCCCGCTTCCTTCATCTTCGATAATACGAGTGGTAAATATTTTTAATTTAAGATCAGCAATCCTGGCAAATGCACCAGGTGCCGGGTTTAGTGCTCTTATCTGGTTATGGATTACATAAGCTGGTTTTGACCAGTCTATTCGCTCATCTTCCTTGGTCAAGCGTCCTGCATAAGTTGCCTGGCTATCATCCTGCGGGTAACGCATAAAGGTGTTTTTTTCAAAATCCCGGATAGTTGTTAATAGTAAATCAGCACCTTCTTTGGCTAGTATGGTTTCAAGTTCTCCGTGGTTTATATGCACCGGTATTTCCACTTTGCTTTGCCTTATTATATCACCAGTGTCCATTCCTTTATCCATAAACATAATGCTTACCCCGCTTATTTTTTCACCAGCCATTATAGCCCTTTGGATGGGTGCGGCTCCCCGGTAGCGAGGTAATAACGAGGCATGAACATTAATGCAGCCATAACGAGGGTAGTCAAGAATGGCGGGGGGTATAATCTGCCCATAGGAAACAACTACTATTAAATCCGGTTGCCACTCCTGAACCTGCCGGACTGCCTCTTCCGATTTTATGGATTGGGGCTGAAAAACCGTAATGCCCCGGGATTCAGCCACCGCTTTAACAGGCGTCAGGCTCAATTTCTGACCCCGTCCCTTGGGACGATCCGGCTGGCTTACGACTGCCGCTATTTCATTTTCCGAGGAAAGTATGGTTTCTAAAGATGGTACCGCAAATATTGATGTACCCATAAATACTATTCTCATTTTCCACCGCCGCCCTATTGCGTCCTATTTTAATAAGTACTATATATAAAGGTGTAAACTGTTAGGAGCAAACCCTATTAATAACTCCAGATTATTAAGGTTATTGATATATTCCCATTACTCCTTACCCCTCACTATTTAATTAATTATCTTTTCTGGTTTCCACAGCTTTATCGATAAATAAAATTCCATCCAGATGGTCTATCTCATGCTGAAAAGCTTTAGCCAGCAAGTCTACCGCTTCTACTGTAAATTCTTCACCCTGGCGGTTCATGCCCTTTACTATTACCTTTTTTGCTCTATTTACACGCCCCACCGTTCCTGGAACACTTAAACAACCTTCCGAAGTGGTCATGATTCCTTCTTGAAAGATAATTTCCGGATTAATGATCTCCCATAGTTTTTCGCCGGTATCAACAACTATTATCCGCCTGGAAACGCCGATTTGCGGAGCTGCCAAACCTACTCCGTCAAATGCATACATGGTATCACGCATATTATCGATCAAACGCAAGACTCCGTCATTTATCTTATTTATCGGTAATGCCTTGGTTCTAAGAATTGGATTGGGTAGAGTAACTACCTGGTAAACTGCCATCAAGAGCCTCCTTACATTGTTGTGAGTGGATTTATGTCCATCTCTAATTTTGCCAGTTTATAACTGGCTTTAGACATTATATATCGACCAATACTCTTTAATAATAGCATATTTTCACACTTGATTAGGAGTTGCCATCTGTAACGATTTCGAATTTTATAGATGGGACAAGGTGCTGGTCCCAGTATTTCTAATTCTTCCTCACTGGCATCAATTATTTGTTCAATTTGCTCAGCCAATTTCATAACCATCTCCTGTGCGGTTTCTTCCCGTTCAGATGATATGAGTAATCTTAATATTTGCGTAAAAGGCGGATACTTCAAGATTTTACGCTGTCTTATTTCTTCCCGATAAAAACCAATATAATCCTGACGAGCTGCCATTTGAATAATCGGGTGCAGGGGATTATAGGTCTGAATGATGACCTCACCCGGATAATTAGCCCGACCAGCCCTTCCTGCAGCTTGAACCAGAAGTTGAAAGCATCTTTCCCCCGCTCTAAAATCAGGTATATTCAGCATGCTGTCGGCATCGACGATACCTACCAAAGATACACTGGGAAAATCAAGCCCCTTGGCTACCATTTGCGTACCAATCAATATGTCTATTTCCTGTCTTTTCATCCTGCTTAAAATATCTTTTTGCACACCACTTTTTCTACTGTTGTCCAAGTCCAATCTTTCAATGCGCGCATCAGGAAACAGAGATTTGATCTCTGTTTCAACTCGCTGGGTTCCGGTTCCGATTTGCTTGAGATGGGAGCTGCCACATCCTGAGCAATGGCTGGGGACTTTGCTTTGAAAATTGCAATAATGACATACATTACGGTCAATATCACGATGGTAGGTCATTCCAACCGAACAAACCGGGCAGGCGGCTATTTTACCGCACTCGGTGCATAGGGTCATAGGAGCAAAGCCACGCCGGTTGATAAAAAGTATGCTTTGCTCCCCCCGGTTCATACATTCATGCAACTTCTGCTGCAATTTGGGGGATATTGATCTTGTTGAGTTCGCAGCGGAATATTTCATTCTTTCTATTTCCACCAGCGGCATCTGAGCATCCTTTACCCGCTTTTTAAGATAAAGAATAGTACTTTTTTGTTTTTGGGCATTATAGAAACTATCAACAGATGGCGTAGCACTGCCAATCAGCAAAACTGCCGACTCCATCTGAGCTCTTTGGCGAGCTACATTTAATGCATGATATTTAGGCGTCTCATCCTGTTTATAGCTCGGTTCCTGTTCTTCATCAATGATAATCAAGCCCAGGGACGGGAGCGGAGCAAAAATCGCCGAACGCGTGCCCAAAACCAGATTGATTTCACCCTGCCTTATTTGCTTCCACTTAGTATACCTCTCTCCAGCAGACATTTTGCTATGCAAGACCGCCAGGTTTTTTATACGGCTGGAAAACACCTCTACCAAATGACGTGTGAGCGCTATTTCGGGCACCAGAACTATCGCGGTCTTACCCAATTGGATAGCTTTTTCGGCGGCTCGCAGATAGACCTCGGTTTTCCCGCTGCCGGTTACTCCATATAACAGAAAATCCTGTCTGCTTCGGTCTGTTAAGCTTTGGGCAATTGCCTCAAAGGCTATTTGCTGCTCACGATTTAATTGTGGAGCGAGGGCGAAAGACTCACCTGTGTCTCGTACTATTTCAATATAATTCTTCTTTATTAAGGCTTTTATACTGCTGCTGGGAATGAGCTTATCCAGATATTCCATCTTCAGTTTACCATTCTGAATTAGCATTTCCATGGCCATGGCCTGACGGGCTGCTTTTTTCATTAAAGCTGGCATATCCTGTAAAGGATCGAATTCTTTAATCTTATAACAATACCCCGCTTTGGATTCGCGATACCCTGCATAACTACCGCTGATGTTGATCAAACCATTATACTCCAAATCCTGCAGGATATCGCTATGCAGATGTTTACGAGCTTCATAAAGAGTTATTTCACCCTGTTCCCATAGCATGTTAAAGAAGCTGGCATGGGTATGCAGCAGCTGCTGCTGGAAAGTGCTGCCGGTTTCATCTTTATTTATATATGGTATTATGCTGACTGCCCTTTTGTGAACCAAAGTGCGGGGTATCATAGCATTTATGGCAGAGGCTACCGGGCAGATGCAGTTCTCGGCCAACCAACAGGCCAGTTCATATAAGCTATGGTCGAATACCGGTTCACTATCAAGAACCCTTATCAGCGGCTTAAGTTCTTCATTCGCTGGCTCTTGCTTATCCATGGCAATAATAAAGCCCTCGACTTTTTTGCGGCCCAGTTCCACCAGAACGCGTTTGCCGAAAGCTATTTGGTCTTTCATTTGCTCGGGCACTTGATATTTATAACTATTATCAAAATTTTTATTGGGCAGGTTAATTAAGACATCAGCTGTGTTCAAGATTGATCCCCCAAATAAATCTAAAGAAGGCGGGAGATTCCCGCCTTAAATCCATTATAAATTTGTAAATAGTTTTTTATGCATCCGAAGAAACTGCAGAGCAGTTTCTCTCACACCGCTACAACGAGGCTGAGGAGTTAAAACCTGCCACCTGTTTGCTTAATAGGAACCTATCACTTAAAGAAGCGGGAACCTTTTTGCCTCGTTATAAGCCGGCTTGTTCCTTTAATCTAGCGGCTTTATCGGTATTCTCCCAGGTAAAATCATCATCGTTTCTGCCAAAATGTCCATAGGCAGCGGTTTTCTTATAAATGGGCCGCCTTAAGTCCAGGTCTCTGATAATAGCCGCCGGGCGCAGGTCAAAATTCTCTTTAACTAACTGGGCAATACGATCTTCGGATATTTTGCCGGTGCCAAAGGTGTTTATATTGA
>JAQUXM010000001.1:42598-82037 GCA_028692415.1 Syntrophomonadaceae bacterium
TTATAAATGGGCCGCCTTAAGTCCAGGTCTCTGATAATAGCCGCCGGGCGCAGGTCAAAATTCTCTTTAACTAACTGGGCAATACGATCTTCGGATATTTTGCCGGTGCCAAAGGTGTTTATATTGATTGAGAGCGGGTTGGCAACCCCAATAGCATAAGCCAGCTGAATTTCACAGCGGTCGGCTATCCCTGCAGCCACTATGTTCTTCGCTACATAGCGTGCCATATAGGATGCCGAGCGATCAACCTTGGTGGGATCTTTACCTGAAAAAGCACCACCGCCATGTCGCGACATACCGCCATAGGTATCGACAATAATCTTCCGTCCGGTTAAACCGCAATCACCTTGCGGACCGCCTATTACAAAGCGCCCGGTAGGGTTTATGTAATACTTGGTGTCAGCGTCCAGCATTTCCGGCGGTACAACTGCCTTTACCACCTTTGCAATGATATCTTGAGCAAGAACCTCCATATTAATCTCCGGGTGATGTTGAGCGGAAACTACAACTGTACTTACCCGAACCGGCTTGTCATCTTCATATTCCACCGTAACCTGGGTCTTGCCATCCGGTCTAAGATAGGGTATTATTTCTTCTTTGCGAACCGTTGCCAATCTTTGCGCCATTTTGCTGGCCAGGTAAATCGGCAGGGGCATCAATACATCAGTTTCATTACTGGCATAGCCGAACATCATGCCCTGATCTCCAGCACCGATAGCCTGCAGTGCTTCTTCGGACATTTCACCCTGTTTGGCTTCAAACGCCTTGTCTACACCCATGGCAATGTCTCCCGACTGCTCATCCAGAGATGTAATGACTGCACAGGTTTCGGAATCGAAACCAAATTTGGCCCGGGTATAACCAATTTCTTTTATCGTACGACGTACTATTTTAGCTATATCCACATAACAATTAGTGGTAATCTCTCCAGCCACCAGTACTAAACCGGTGGTGACTATGGTTTCTGCCGCCACCCGGGCATAAGGGTCTTCGGCAATAATTGCATCCAGGATAGCATCAGAAATCTGGTCGGCTACCTTATCCGGATGCCCTTCAGTAACTGATTCAGAAGTAAAATAGGTCCTGGCCAAATTAACCAACTCCTTTTCTAATTCTTTTTTAGCAATTCGGCCACCTTGTCAATGATGGCCATTGCTACATCTTGCTTGCTCATTTTCGGCAGGGATTTAATTTCGCCACTCCGTTCTATTAAAGAAACAATATTGGTATCGCTGGCAAATCCTGCCCCTTCCATGGTAATATCATTCGCCACTATGAAGTCAAGGTTCTTGGTCTTTAACTTCTTTTGGGCATTTTCAATGAGATTTTGAGTTTCTGCAGCAAATCCAACCAAAATTTGATTGGGCACTTTGTTTTTACCCATTTCTTTTAGTATATCCGGGGTACCCACCAGTTCAACAACTAATATTTCCGAACGATCATCTTGCTTCTTAATCTTTTGCTCAGCAACCTGGGCTATTTTAAAATCACCAACTGCTGCAGCACCAATAATTATGTCACAAGCCGGCTGATATTTAAGCATTACTTCGCACATTTCCTCGGCTCCCCACACATTGAAGACTTTCACATCTTTGGGGGGTTCAAGATGAGAACGACCTGTTACCAGTAAAACATCGGCACCTCGGTTTACCGCTTCCTGAGCAATACAATAACCCATTTTCCCAGTACCGCGATTGCAAATAAAACGTACCGGGTCAATATCCTCACAGGTAGTTCCGGCATTAACCATCAAACGTTTGCCCAGCAAATCTTTTTTGGTGAAGAGCAAACGTTTTATTTCCTCATAAATATCCCCAACCTCCGGAAGTCTGCCCGGTCCACTGCTCCCACAAGCCAGTATTCCAGTATCCGGTTCCATAATTCTGCAGCCATAGGCTCTGAGCTTCTTGATATTATCCTGAACAACGGCGTTTTTATACATATTGCTGTTCATCGCAGGTGCTACCAAAACCGGTGCTGTATTGGCAAGTACTACAGTTGATAGAAGATCATCAGCGATGCCATGTGCCATTTTCGCAATAAAGTTGGCGGTAGCAGGTGCTATTACCAGCAAATCGAGGGCTTCCGCAACCCCTATATGCTGAACCTTCCACTCTTGTGATTCCTGCCAGAGATCAGTTAATACTTCGCGACCCGATAGGGTTCTGAATGTTAATGGGGCAACAAATTTAGTAGCTGATTCGGTCATCATTACAATAACATCTATATCATCTTTTTTCAAACGACTAAGCAGTTCAGCAATTTTATATACGGCGATACCACCTGTAATACCTATACCAACCGTTTTTGACAATGTCCTGCCTCCTTTAACGGCCCCACCCGGTGCTAGTCTATTTTGATCCGGCCTTTCATAATATCATCAAGCGCATTCGACACCATAGACGATAGTCGATAGTTCTCATCGTTTCTTTTCCTTTCGGATAAAACACGTGCTCTTTTCGCTACCGCAACTACTACTGCGTATTTGCTTTCCCCTATTTCCATAAGGTCTTTGGTGGAAGAAGGAATCATTACCATCACCTCAAATCAATATTTTCAACTCGACAGCGTTCAGCCATAATTATTGCCATAGTTTTCTCCAAAGCTTCCTCTATATCGTCATTAATTATCAAATAATCGTAACACTCAATCCGCTTTAGCTCATCTTTACTAGCCGCTAAACGCAAATCTATACTAGCTTTGGAATCCTGCCCGCGGGAGAGCAACCGGGAAGCAAGCTCTTCCATGTTGGGTGGAGAAATAAAAATAAAAACCCCCGTTGGCATCGATTTTTTGACCTGCAAGGCTCCCTGTATATCAATTTCCAGTAATACATCCTGGCCACGATCTAAATTATCTACAACAAAACTCCGGGGGGTTCCATAGCAGTTGGAATAAACCTCGGCCCACTCCAGGAATTGATTCTGCTGTATCATAGCATCAAATTTGCTCTGGTCGACAAAGAAATAATGTTTCCCTTCAATTTCTCCATCTCTGGGCAAACGAGTAGTAACCGATACCGATAGATTTATATCGGTCATCCTGGACAGCAAGGCCCTCTTAATAGTTCCTTTGCCCACTCCAGAAGGCCCTGATATCACAAACAATATACCTCTTCTGGTAAATTCCATATCACACTTCCCGCAATTATACCTCTTCGCTAATCTCTTTGGAGGTCAGGCGATTGGCCACCGTTTCAGGCTGAACCGCTGACAATATGACATGCGCACTATCGGCTATAATAACTGCACGGGTCCTGCGGCCATAAGTAGCATCAATTAGAACTCCCTTTTCACGTGCTTCCTGAATAATTCGCTTTATAGGAGCGGATTCAGGACTCACAATTGCAACTATACGATTAGCTGCTACGATATTACCAAACCCAATATTAACCAGCTTAATATCCATCTATTTTCCGGGATATCCCGGATTCACCTCCTGGCTATTCTATATTTTGCATTTGTTCTCTGATCTTTTCCAGTTCTGCTTTGGCCTCCACCACGGTCTGGCTCATTTCCAAATCATTGGCTTTGGAGGCGATGGTATTAATCTCTCTGAACATCTCCTGCAACAGGAAATCACATTTACGCCCAATGGCTTCACCACTGGCAATTAAATCATGCAGATGCTCAACATGGCTTTTCAGCCTTACGATCTCCTCGGTAATGTTAGCTTTGTCAGCAAATATTGCTGCTTCCTGGATTATTCGGTGTTCATCAAAAGCTTCCTGGGGAATTAACTCACTAATGCGCCGGCGCAGTTTATCATGGTACTCTATGGCGACCTGTGGGTATCTGGCTTCAATCTTTTCGACCAGACACAGAATAAAGGCATTACGATCGAGTATATCGCGGGCCAAATTCTGTCCTTCCCTGCAGCGCATCTCCACCAGGCTGTTCATGGCTACTTCCAACGATTGTTGAAGTACTTCCCACACAACTTCCAGATCTTCTTTTTCGTCTTGCAGAGAAAACACCTCCGGTAAACGAAAAACGTCGACAACTTTGATTTCCTGCGATATATTTAGTTTTTCTGCTAATTCCTTCAAATAGTTATAATAAGCCATCGCCAATTCTTTGTCAAGCTTGATATTACGCGCAGATTCTCCTACTTTCTCAATATTAATGCTAATTTCAAGCCGACCTCTTTGCGCATATTTTTTGGCTTCTTCCTTTATCTTCTCTTCGAGTATGTTATAGCGCCGTGATAAACGAATATAGAAATCAAGGAAGCGGTGATTTACCGACTTTATCTCACAGCTCACCTGGTAGCCGTTATCAATAATCTGACTGCGGCCAAATCCGGTCATACTTCTTACCATCTAAAACTCAACCTTTCCTATGTTATGGGCCATGCGTTCAAATGCTTCTTTCATTCGATCGCTGCTAACCGTTAAAGCTATTCTGAAATACCCCTCCCCATTTTCGCCATACCCGTTGCCCGGAGTTATGATAACACCGGCCTTTTCCAAAACCAATTCAGCAAATGATTCGGATGAATGACCCTTGGGTACCGGAACCCAGAAATATAAACTTCCCCGGGGAGGAGTGATTTGCCATCCCATCTTCTCCAGCCCCGCTTGTACTACATCCCGGCGTTGTTCATAGATCAACTGCATATCACGCACACAATCCTGTGGTCCTTGTAAAGCTTCAATACCTGCAAATTGTATAGCCTGAAAAACCCCCGAATCCACATTTGACTTGAATCTGCCCAGAACTTCAATCACTTCAGGGTTGCCCACTGCCCATCCCAGCCGCCAACCAGTCATGTTGTAGGTTTTAGACAAGGAATGGAACTCAATCCCCACATCCTTTGCACCTTGGGCTTCCAAAAAGCTGGGGACTTTCAGTCCATCGAAAGCAACTTCTGAATATGGTCCATCATGACATACCAGAATATCATATGACTTGGCAAATTCCACTACTTTGTTGAAAAACCTAAGATCAGCCACTGCACCGGTGGGGTTATTGGGATAGCACAAAAACATTAGCTTGGCTTTACCGGCAACATCAGAAGGTATATCTTCCAATACCGGTAAATAAGCATTTTCGACTTTTAATGGCATAATATGAGGCACTCCGCCAGCCAAAAGGGTACCTACGCCATATACCGGATAACCCGGATCAGGCACCAGACTAATATCTCCTTTATCCAGGTAGGCAAAAGAAATATGGGCAATTCCTTCTTTAGACCCCAACAGTGAAACTACTTCACTATCCGGGTCAACCTCAACACCAAATCTTGTCTGGTACCACTGGGCTACGGTTTTCCGAAATTCCAGCAAACCTACCGAACTGGGATATTGATGATTGGCTGGGTCGGTGATAGCTTCGGCCATTCTTTTAATAATGTGTGGCGGTGTGGGTTGATCGGGATCACCAATGCCCAGGTTAATTATATCGATGCCTTTGGCCTTGGCATCCGCAATCCTTTTTTCTATCCTGGCAAACAAGTAGGGTGGAAGGTTCTGCATAGCTAAACTTTCTTTTTTCATTTAACTTCTCCTCCTTTTATATTATATATCAAACAGTTTGTCCCGCTGGATAAAACCTTGAAATACTTCAATCGCAGGTCCGGTCATATACACATGATTATTCTCAGCACTCCATTCTACCTCCAGATCACCACCAAGCAGATGAATGGCAGCCTTGCGTTCGCTTTTATGATTTAGAACAGCAGCCACCAAGGTAGCACAAGCCCCGGTTCCGCAGGCCAGGGTAACCCCGGCACCTCTTTCCCAAACTCTCATTATCATTTCATGCTCCCCTAATACCTGAACAAACTCCACATTGGTTTTGGCTGGGAAAAGCTCATGTTTTTCGATATGTGGTCCCCAAATATTTATCGGTACCGAATCAATATCATCAACAAAAATAATACAGTGGGGATTACCCATTGATACTGCGGTCAGTAAAAAATCCTGACCGGCGGCTTGGAGCGCCACTTCAATATTTCCCCCCTGGCCACTCATGGGGATTAACTCCCGTTTCAAAACCGGTTCACCCATGTCTACCCGCACTGCCTGCAAATGTCCATCCTGTAAAATCACTTCCGGATAGCGGGGACCGGCCAGCGTTTTAACTGAAAGGGCATTTTTATCAACCAGCTTGTTTTCATAAGCATACCTGGCAACGCAACGGATTCCATTGCCGCACATTTCCGGTTCTGAACCATCCGAATTAAATATCCGCATAAATATGTCCATATTGCTATCTTTACCGACAATTATCAAACCATCCGCGCCAATACCAAAATTACGATCACAAAGCACCTTGGCCAAGTCTTGATATTTACCGGCTTCCTCCCAGGACGAAGCTTCTACAACAATAAAGTCGTTGCCCAGGCCTTGCATTTTGGTAAATTGCATTTATATCCCTCCTGAACCTAAGTTATTAATAGTCCAAAACAACCTTGAAATTTAACAACCAAGGCCTGTTCTTTTCTATTAGGCATTAATTTTAGCATAATTCGAATGGATATTTAAAATTCGCTTACAGGTATACAATATATATTTCATGATGAATCTGCTGCCACTTAATACTATGATTATTACCCATTGCTGCCAGTCTAAAGCCAGGGTTTTAAATATGGTCTGCAAAAACGGCAAGTACAAAGCAGATAGATGCATGAGAATTGAGACTAAAACCGCCAGCAGCAAATATTTATTTTTACCAAAGCCCAGTTCAAACGGTGAATAGACTTCCGATCGACATTCGAATACATAAAAGAGCTGGGCCATCACCAAAGCCGTTAATGCCATGCTACGGGCCACCAGCAACTGGTCCAAACCATATAAACGAGCATAGATCATGCCCAGTATAAAGGCCAGTAGAGTAGTAAAAGCAATAAATATACCCCGGCCCAAAACCGTCCATCCCAAATTACGGGCAAAAATTCCTTCACTGCGGGGCCGGGGTGAGCGCTTCATAATACCCGGTTCAGGTGGTTCAACACCTAGAGCCATGGCAGGCAAGCCATCGGTTACCAGGTTTACCCATAGAATCTGGATGGGCAGCAACGGCAAAGGCATTCCTATTAGTGATGCCAGCAGCATCACCAATACCTCCCCGATATTGCAACCTAAAAGGTAGCGGATAAACTTGCGGATATTATCATATATAGCTCTTCCTTCATAGACTGCCTGCACTATCGTAGAAAAATTATCATCTGCCAGCACCATTGATGATGCTTCACGACTTACTTCGGTACCGCTTATTCCCATCGCAATTCCGATATCAGCCGTTTTCAAAGCAGGAGCGTCATTTACGCCATCTCCGGTCATAGCTACCACATGTTGCTTTTTCTTCAGCACTTTGACAATTCGGTTTTTATGTTCCGGGGATACACGTGCAAAGACACGTTGATTGACTGCTGTTTTATATAGCTCATGGTCAGACATCTGGTCAATCTCTATCCCTGTAGTAACCTGAGGATTATTTGCTATACCTACGCTAGCAGCAATGGCATAGGCGGTAGCCGGATGGTCGCCGGTAATCATTACCGGGGTAATACCTGCCTGCCAACAGTCAGCAACTGATTTTTCAACACCGGGACGAGGCGGATCAATTATTCCGCATATTCCCAGCAAAGTAAGCTGCGACTCAAGTTCAGCATCATTCAATGTTAGTTCATCACCAGGATGCAGCTTCCGGAAAGCAAATCCTAGAACCCTTAAGGCCTCATGGGCCCATTGTTCCTGCAGGGTAAAAAACTTTTCTTTCTCCCTTGCCTCCAGATCAACAATCCCTTCTTTAACCAGTAAAGTATTGCATGAACGTATTAAAACATCCAGGGCACCCTTAACCAGAACCCATTGCTCGCCATTGCGTTCAACGACTATACTCATTAACTTCCGCTGTGAATCGAAAGGGATTTCCCGCAGCCTCCGGTATGCCTTATTTATACCGGCCTTTTCGGCCATTACCAATAAGGCCCCTTCAGTTGGATCACCTTGGATTTTGTAGACTCCGTGCGCTTTTTCGATCAATGAGTTATTACAGTTAAATGAAATCTCCAATATCAGCTTGCAGGCTGGCTCCTCCAGTGGTTTTATTTCACGTTGCGCATGAAGAAATCGCCCCTGGGGATTATAATCATCACCTTCAATATCTATCTCCATATTTACGGTTGCCATTCTTCTTACGGTCATCTTATTCTGGGTTATAGTTCCGGTTTTATCCGAGCATATTATCGTCGTACACCCCAGCGTCTCAACTGCAGGTAATTTCCTGATAATAGCGCTTCTTTTAGCCATCCGCTGTACCCCTAAGGCCAAAACCACGGTTACAATTGCGGGCAGGCCCTCAGGAATCGCCGCCACCGCAAGGCTGATTCCAGCCATCAACATTACCAAAACTGCTTCACCGCGATAAATACCTAGAATAGTAACTACCGCGCAAACGGCCAGACAAATTATTATTAATATTTTTCCCAATTGATCCAGTCTGCTTTGCAGAGGGGTCATGGTACGTTCGGTGTTTTTCATCATATTGGCAATCTGGCCCATTACCGTATCCATTCCAGTGGCTACGACTACTGCTTTTGCTCTCCCCCGACTGATCGAAGTTCCCATAAAAGCCATGTTAGTTTGTTCAGCCAGAGCTGCATTTGCAGCAAGAATATTAACCGCCCTTTTCTCAACCGGCAGCGATTCACCGGTTAACAATGATTCTTCTGCCTCAAGGCTGAAACTTTCGATTAATCTCAGGTCAGCCGGAACCCGGTCACCGGTTTCCAGAATAATAATATCGCCGGGCACTAAATCGGCAGTTGCCACCTTAAGCCTTTTCCCCTCGCGCAAGACCTGGGCATATGGCGAAGTTAGTTTTTTAATTTCCTCCAAGGAGCGTTCAGCTTTGTATTCCTGAATAAATCCCAGGATAGCATTTAAAACCACAATTGCCATGATGGTTATAGCATCAGCCATAGCCCCAATTATTCCGGAAACTACAGTTGCTCCAAGCAAAACCAGCACCATGGTATCAGTAAATTGGGCAAGTAATATCATTAGCGGACTATTGCCTTTACCGGTTTCAATGGAATTACTGTATATCTGCTGACGATGTTTAACTTCGTATTGAGATAAACCTTGTTCGCTATTGCTTTTCACTTTTTCCAAAACTTCTTCTATATCTTTACAGAACCAGGTATTATTTGTCATTTATCTGCCTCCATTGAACCTTTTTGACCAATGCTTATTCATAAGGAGGCAATAAAAGAACGAAAGACAGGCCTTGAGAGGCCTGTCTTTCGTTCAAAATGATATTCTATGTTATTATGAGTGCTCACCCAGCCACTTAGCAATAGCCGGATATACTTCGTTCTTGGCGCGGCTTCCAAACACCAGCCCGCCATGTCCTACATTATAGTTCTGATGAATCTGGTCCTGAGAAGAAGTGGCACCAAGTATTGCCGTACTTTGCGCCGGTAATACGATATGATCGGTTTCCCCGGTCAACAGCAGCATCGCTGCATCAATAGCCTTTAAGTTGATCTTTCTGCCATGCATCATAAACTCATTTTGGATTAGTTTGTTTTCCTTATAAAGATATTGAACCCACTCCCGATAGGCCTTGCCGGGAAAGTTTATGTTATCATTTACCCATTTGTTCAAGGCTTTCCAGGCTTCAATAGATACTCCTTCATCAATCGATTTCCAGAGGCGGGTATAGGTTGCTACAAAATTATTCACGGGATTCAGCATTTTTAATCCAAAATCAATAAAATCCTTGGGAATCAAATAAAACGTATCAGTAACCTTGTCCACATCATACAGTGAGGATTGAAGCCAAATGCTTGACAAACCAGCATCCGAAAAATCAAAGGGTGCTGCCACAAAAATCATATTTTTAATTTTAGGCTGGGGATAGAGGGCAGCATACATAGCCGCGATGGTTCCCCCCATGCAATAACCCAGAATGCTTAATTCGCTTACATTTGAATACATGCACACCTTTTGTACGGCCCGGGCTACATAATCGCTAACAATCTGGCTGAAGCCAATCTCCCGGTCCTCCCAATCAAATTCTCCCCAGTCCAGAAGGTATACATCATAACCTTCGTTGACCAGATATTCCACTAAACTCATCCCGGGATAAAGATCCAGAATATAAGCCTTGTTGATTAACGCATACAGCATTAAAATTGGTGTTTTGTGCTTGACACCATTATGGTTGACATAACGATAGAGACGGCATTTGTTTTTTCGCCACACGGTTTCTTTAGGAGAGAGTCCGGTTTCGGGTAGAGGATCAAAGAAGAGAATGTCCAGCCATTGCCGCGTGGTTTCCAGCATACGGTCATAACTCTTTTGCAGCTCTGCTCCCACTTCTGCCGCTGAAGCGTGCAAGTATAAGGGTTTCTTCATCTTTCCCCTCCTAAGCTAAATGCTAATATGATGCAGGTTTGATTATATGTTCGCGGGGCGGAATGGCCACCGCGTCACCATCAAGTATTAGTTCACCATACTGGTTAAAACAGGATGTTCTCAGTTTTACCCGGCCTCTGGGCAACTTTTCAACTACTTCAGTTTGGGCTCTTACTGTATCATTGATAAAACAAGGCAACAGGAATTTTATGTTCTGACTTTCATATATGGTTCCTGCACCCGGCATCCGATTACCTATAACATTTGAAATCAATCCCACTAGCAACATACCATGCACAACCCGTTTTTTGAAATGTCCCTGGCGGGAACGAACTTCATTTACATGCAACCAGCTAAAATCACCGGTTATCCCAGCATATTGATATACATCAGTTTCAGTTATAGTCTTTTCGACATAATCCATATCGCCGATGTTTAGTTCATCAAAGATATGTTCTATCATGTTTCAATAACCCCTCCAACTCTATTCAGGTAAATTAGGCTTAGTTTTCCTGGGTTTAGGATCGCCAGCATTTTGCTTGCTGCTACGTCCACCGGTATTTTTTTCCTTGGGATGGTTTATTAATTTGTCAATCTTACTGTTAAGTTCAGCCATCTCTTGCTTTAACGATACAATTTCCTCTTTAATTTTTACCTGATAATCTGCCATTTTCAGCAGACTGTCGGTCATCTTTCCGAAATTGCCAAACAACTGAAAGTCCATGGTATCAATTTTCTCTTCCATGGAAATAACCAGTTCAGCTACCCGAGCAATATCCTTTTTTGTGGGGTTAATGCCTTTTTCCCCTATTTTTTCCATCTGTTGCCGGGATACTTTGTTATAGGCCAGGTATTGTTCCAGAGTTTTATCCAGGAGAGAAACAAAAGTCTCCGTAGCAATAAATCCTTTTAAAGTGCGCGCCCAATCATGTTCGTTACTGAAGTACATTTCCTTCCATACCTCAGCAAAATCAGGCATTTGGATGTTATTGCCCTTATCCTGTATTTTACCTGCATCCTCAGACATGATTATATGTCTCCTTTCAACTCTGCTCAATACAATGAGAGTTATATACAGAAGGCGGTTATGGTACTGCCATAACCGCAATGATACACAAAATATTTCTTAAACTGATTATAGATTTTCTACCTTCTTATTAAGATCTTCAAACTTTTTATTCAAATCATTAAAATAGGTGAAGTTGGGAACATCAACATTTTCCAGAGTGGCAGTAACTGCTTCCTGCATCATCTTCTGCATTTGCTGTTGATTCTTTTTCGCCTGAGTCATTAACTCTTCTACTAACTTGGTAGTTTCCTCGCGGGCAGTTTTTCTCTGATCCAAATACTTTCTAATCATGTTTTCAATTTGTTCCTGAGTCCAAGCCATACTCCCCAGAGTTACCAACCACATATCCCATAATTTTTCCGAAGAACTCTCACCCATTGCAATTGCCTTTTTTAGATTATCCGTGTTAGCCATAAATTAATCTCTCCTCTCATAATAGGATGAAAACTCAGAATATTCTAACAGCTTCACCTCCTTGATAACATTCCATCTGTATATATAAAAGTTTGTTATATTAACAAAAATACCAGGAAATATTATGGATAAGAAGTGCTATATACCATTTTCACCTTATTTATAATAATATCACAAATTAGCCTAAATGATACTGCTTATTTTTGAATAGGGAGGATTATAATTGGAACGCTGTTGCAATATATGGTTAATTAGGAATTGTTGATGGCATGAAATGCTTTTTGAGTTGATTACAGGCATTGATATCAAATATCTCCTCATTGCCGGCCAGATAAAAATTAATGTTCTTTTTGGTAAAATGTGCATTGTCATTTGTTTCATAAACACCAAAAGATTTAGCAACATAGTCTATTACTCTATCCCCAAATAGAATAATATTGGGGGGATTTAGAATTTCCATTTCTTCCAATAAAAAAGGCAAGCAAAAAATAATCTCTTCGTCTGATGGTTTGACTGATATTCCTGAACATATTTTGGAATTCAACAAGCACTTATTATCTCGGTCCAGCAGCTTTTTATAGCTGCAAGCGCTACCGGTAAAATTATTTAAATTCTGTCTAACCGTACAAACTTTTGGTTCACATCTAACCAGGAATGTATGATATATCTTATCTACATTTAATTCACTTTTTATCAAATTGCGCAGATCTATTAGTCTCCTACTATCCTTGGTAAGGCTGTTGTCAGATTCAAAAACCATCATGATATCCGGTTCCAATTCACCTTTACCCAGAGAAGGTTTAATAACACATTGATTCAAAAGCGAACAACGTTGACACCTAGATATTCTATCTTCCATATTAATTATCCTGCGAATAATTACTTCCCTATTATCAAGTGACATTATTGCCCCCCTTGAAAGTCTAGTCCCATATACCGTTTTTAACCATAATTTCCACATCTCTATTTCTCACAACTTCGACAGGGCCCTTAAAAATCCTCCTCGATTCCAGACACTTTTTTAAGCATCGAAAGAAACTGCAAAGCAGTTTCTTTCGTACCGTTGCAACGAGGCGGGGGGATTAGAATTATCATGAACATTATTATCCAGTGCTAAAAAGGCCATTGACTTATCTCCGGTCAACAGCCTGGCTTTTCATTAAATGATTATTTATCTTTCAGCTTATAGAGATAATCTCTGGTTCGCGAGCTTACTCCCCAGGTTGAGTCTGCCAGTTTTGCACATATATAACTGCGCATATTATCATCAAGATCGGGATCATTAATATCAAATATTAAGAAAAATACTTTTAATATGTCCAAGACATTGGTAAATAGCCTTTCGGTTGGAGCTTTTTTTAATAAGCTGTCATTTTTACCATAGAAAAATATCAGTCTCTTGATTACCCACATAATCTCTGCATTATTCCATATTTTCTTGTCAATGATCTCTGTAAGCAGACTGTCAGGTCCAATTACATTTTCCTTTTGTTCTATCTCCTGCCATTCCCGGCTGCCGATTACTGTAGATGGTATGCCAAATATGGCTTCGATATTTTGTTCCACAATCTTACCCCCGCAATAATATATCTTAATATTAACATGATTTTAGCGTAATATTCTCCGCCCACCAACATAATTGCCGCTATAGTAACCGGAGCTAAGTGATGAATATATCACACCTCCACTGCGGGGGGAACTGGAATGGATAAACTGATCATTCCCCGAATAAATACCAACATGATCAATACTGGAACTCCCGCAGGCAAAAAACACCAGATCGCCAGCGACTAAATCCGGCTTGCCAACCTCAGCCCCATTTCCATACTGGGCAGCAGCATTATGCGGCAAGTTGATATCGAATTGAGCAAATATATAACGAACAAAACCAGAACAATCAAATCCACCCGGGCTTTGTCCCCCATAACGATAAGGGGTTCCCAAATATTCTTGAGCCTTTTCAATAATTCTGGTGCCGTCTAAAGGGTTCCCCGCTCTTGACGGCGTAGGAACATTATTGTCAGGAATTACAACCGTGCTATTAATGATTAATTGGGTGCCAATTTTAAGAAAGGATGAATTGAGTTGATTATCATTTTTAATGGTTTCAACAGAGGTTCCGTATTTCTGGGCAATAGCCCATAGACAATCACCGGATTTAACAGTATATGTAGTTTCAGCAGCCATCAGGCTTGTCCCTGTAAAAAGCATAATTATCAATGCCAGACAAAATACCTTTATACTTCTAGTCATTCTTTCCCTACCTTTCGCAGAATATAAAAACTTTAATTTCTTATTCTACAAAGGTAGTTAAAATTCCTGCACGATTATGACGATTTTAACATTTTCCTTTAAGTTCTGTTTCTATGTGCGGATATTTTTGCTATTAAATTATGGGTTATGAAGCTGCAGCCCAAACTGTTCCGGAAGTTTTCGTTACTGTTGCCATGATAATCCGACCCGCCGGTAACCAGCAAATTATACTTGCGGCTCAAGTCCAAGAATTTTGCAATCTGGTTTTCATCATGTTGCGGATAGTATACCTCCAGCCCTTCGATCCCCAGCTTTATGATATCTAATATCACTGGCTCATCAGCAATAAGCCCAGGATGAGCCAATACCGGTATGCCTCCCACAGTTTTTATTAAATCAATCGCCTCCTGAGGCAGAAATTTATAGCGATTTACATAGGCTGGTTTACCCTTGCCAATATACTTGTTAAAAGCCTCCGCTATGGAAAAAACATAGTTATTTTTAATCAAAGCCAGGGCAATATGGGGTCTTCCAATTAAATCTCCCCCAGCCAGATCTTGCACCTGATCAAAGCTGATGGACATACCCAATCCGTTGAGTTTGTGAATCATTTTTTGAGCTCTTTCGTATCGAGCCCATCTAATCTCTTCCAGGCGCTTAATCAATCTTGAATTATGATAGTCTATATAGTAACCCAGTATATGAACCTCCTGCTCCCCGGCTTCAGTATTCATCTCAATACCCGGTATTATATCAATACTGAATTCATTCTCATTTTTATATAATATTGCGGGTTCCAGACCGTTAATTGTATCATGATCGGTAATGGCTATTCCCTGTATTGCTGACGCGATTGCCAAATCAACAATTTCGCATGGGCTTAGTGCTCCATCCGAAGCTGAAGTGTGAACATGCAAGTCATATATCATGCTGAATCTCCTTTGTTAATCAAATAACCGCTTTTATAACCCGAAGCGCATTCTCACTCAAAATCATATCCACTTCCTTCGGGCTAAATCCTCTCTTAAATAATTGTAACTCCAGACCCTCGTATTGTTCCACTCCAGGCAATACAACATGATCAGCACCGTCAAAATCCGAACCCAAACCGACATGCTCAATGCCTATCAGCCCTGCAATATATACTATATGATCAATTAGGTCATCAAGCTGACAGTTCCCATCTTCTTTTACAAAGTCAGCAACTTGATTAATCCCTACAACACCTCCATTACGAGCCAGTGCTTTTAATTGCCGGTCATCCAGATTTCTCCAGTGATCACATAAAGCTCGGGCATTGGCATGACTAACCATTAAGGGATATTGATAGTATTCAAGTGCTTCATAGAAGCCCTTAACCGCCAAATGCGATAAATCCAATAATATACCAAGCTTATTCATCTCAGTAATTACTTCCCGGCCTTTTACACTCAAACCACTGGCTTTTTCACCTTCATATAAGCCATCAGCCAGGTAATTGCGATTGTTCCAAGTCAGTCCCAGGCTACGTAAACCTAATCGATATAATATTCTTAGAATTTCAATATCGCTTCCAAGTGCTTCCCCACCTTCCAGATGCAGGATACAACCGATTTTTTGCCTATTGTCGGGCGTTTCAATATCGCTGTATCGACTTACCTGATACAAGTGCTCAGCGTTTTTTGCCATTTCGAAATGGTATTTATCAATCTGTTTTAGAATTTGCCGCAGCGCCAGATTGGATTCTACAGGCATTGTAAACAGGGCAAATACCTGAACTTTGATATTGGCCTTTTGTGCCCGACGAATATCAAAGTGACCGCTGTTTTCCAACAGTTGCTCATCTTTGTCATAAATAGCGGAAATAGTATCGCAATGAAGATCGACGATTTTCATCCCAGTCCTCCCTCTAAGAAAAATAACCTGCTATGGAGCAGGTTATTCAATCTGTAATTATAATTGTTATCCAAGATCTATCTTGGTTCAATAATTAGCTTAATAGCTGTTCTCTCTTCTCCATCTATGCTTATGTCGGTAAAGGCCGGTATACAAATCAGATCCATTCCACTAGGAGCAACAAATCCTCTAGCTATGGCTATTGCTTTGATAGATTGATTAATGGCACCAGCACCAATGGCTTGTATTTCGGCAGCTCCCTTTTCTCGCAAAACTCCAGCAAGGGCACCTGCAACTGAGTTTGGACTGGATTTGGCTGAAACCTTCAATACTTCCATTAAATAACCTCCCTTATATTTATGCAGTAGATAGGTTGCTCATTATTATGTATATTCTAAGTTTATATGGTAATTCCTTCTTTTTGCAATAATGTTTTTGGTTATTTTTTCTATTTATTTAGAATCAGCCGACCCATTACCATAAGGAAAAATTTCATTCGTTAAGGAATAGGGACTTACCCAGGGAATGTCCCCATGGCAAATCGCCCCAGCGTGTATTAAACGTGCAAAATGTGATGGCAACAAGGAAAAGGGTTATAGCCACTGCTAAGGAAAAGCGAAAAAACTCTTTAATGGTCAATGGTGGATATGTTGCGAAGGATTGCCCCTGAGCGGTTTTGACAATATCTTAGGCGGGTGAACGATAGGAAATTCTACTAATACTTTTCACCTGGTCAGTTTCTTCATCGATATCAAGAACAACACCTTGCAGCTGAGCGGGTCCTTTGGCAACTTCGAGGCGAATTGGCCGTTGAGTAATCAATTTCGTAATAACTTGATCCTTATCCATTCCCAGGATGGAATTTTCCGGTCCGGTCATGCCCAAATCGCTTATGTATGCAGTTCCTCCCGGCATTATTTTCTCATCGGCAGTCTGGATATGGGTATGCGTCCCCAGGACGGCTGAAACCCGACCATCGAAATAATGGGCAAAGGCCAGCTTCTCTGAGGTGGCCTCGGCATGAAAATCTACAATGATTATATCGACCTGCTTGGGCAAGTCGTTAAGAATCTCATCTACACAACGAAAAGGGCAATCTAAAGCTGTTAAAAATACCCTTCCCGAAGCATTGATTACGGCCAGCTTCTTATTAAATCCGGCAGAATATACATGATGACCCTGTCCCGGACAATAGGGAGGGTAATTGGTCGGTCGGATTAAACGAGGCTCATCATCCACGAAAGTAAAAATGTCCTTATTATCCCATACATGGTTTCCCATGGTTAATACATCGATGTTCAAAGCCAGCAGTTCTTGCATCACATCTTTTGTTAAACCTCTTCCCCCCGCCGCATTTTCCGCATTGGCGATCGTAAAGCTAATATTATATTCTTTTTGGATCTGAGGAAGTAGATTTCGAATGGCCTTTCTCCCCGGTTTGCCCACAATATCGCCTAAAACCAGAATATTCAATGATCATCCTCCGTTTTAACTATTAAATACCAAGACCCTGCCTTCCTGGCGATAAGCCAGGAAATTAGTGGCGCCAAGATTTCCAGTGTTAATTTTACTAAGCAGATTTTTCTTTAGGCGTTTTTTAACCGAATCTTCTAAGATTATTCTATCATCGTTTTGGAACAATAAGTCTTTGAATTCTTCTCTTACCATTAGCAGCAGCAGTTCAATTTCTTCTTCAACCAGGGTGTTGATATCTCGATATACTCTCAAAAAACTGACTCCTCCGTTTTCCTGAAATGATAGGTCCATAAGAGAAGGCCAAGTTGACGATAGTCTATGAAATATCCGCAGACAATCTTCTAATTTTCTAATAAATGTTTCTTTATGCCGCTTATCAATATCTTGCTTTAATGCCAGTTCCAAGAATATTTTTTCCTGATCTGCCTGGTATTTCACGGCATTTAATTCGGGATATTTTAGAGATATGCTTATAAAAATATCGAGACCACAATCATTCTTCATTTAACATTTTCCCCTTAAGGCTATTGATATAAACTCTTTCTTCAAAAACCATAAAAGTCCTCTAATATCGGATTGAGAATTTGTGGCAGTAGCCGTATTTATGCTTGACAGGGATTCCCCAGTTGGGCCTAATGCCTGGTTAATCCGAAAATATAACGAGGCGAAAGATGTCCCCCGCTGCTTTAAGCGCTCGGGTTCCTGTTAATAAAACAGGCGGCGGGTTCTAATCCCCCGCCTCGTTGCAGCGGTTCAAAAGATACTGCTCCGCAGTTTCTTCCGAACTTAAATTCTAAACACAAACCTAAGTTTTCATAAAAAAAAGGGCTCCGAAAAGCCCTTCTAAAATACTTGATATTTAAGCACTGATAATTACTTGGCAAATTCAACCGATCTGGTTTCTCTAATAACCACCACTTTGATCTGTCCTGGATAATCCAGTTCACTTTCAACTTTGTCCGCTATTTCGCGGGCCAGGTTTATGGCTCGCAGATCATCTATTTCATCCGGTTTAACTATGATGCGAATCTCTCTGCCAGCTTGAATGGCAAAGGTGCGATCAACCCCAGCAAACGATTCAGCAACTGCTTCAAGTTTTTCCAAACGTTTGATATAGGTCTCCAGGGTCTCTCTGCGCGCTCCCGGTCGGGAAGCTGATATGGCATCTGCTGCTTGGATAAGTATGGCTTCGACAGTCTCGGGTACTATGTCACCGTGATGAGCTGCTATCCCATGAATCACATCTTTGTTCTCACGGTACTTCTTGGCCAAATCCACACCGATTTCCACATGGGGACCTGCTACTTCATGGTCTACTGATTTCCCAATATCATGAAGCAAGCCAGCCCGTTTGGCCAAGATTATGTCTACCCCCAATTCAGCCGCCATAATACCTGCCAGATGAGCAACTTCAATTGAATGTCTCAGCACATTTTGCCCATAACTGGTACGGTATTTTAATCTGCCCAGGAGCCTGATCAGCTCAGGATGCAGCCCATGTACTCCCACTTCAAAGGCCGCCTGTTCTCCCACTTCCCGCATCTCCTGTTCGATATCTTTCTTGGCCTTTTCCACCATTTCTTCAATTCGAGCTGGATGAATGCGACCATCGGAAACCAGATTACCCAGGGCAACTCGAGCAATTTCTCGACGTATCGGGTCAAATGAAGACAGAATAACTGCTTCGGGTGTATCATCAATAATCAGATCTACTCCCGTTAATGCTTCAAAATTTCGTATATTACGCCCTTCTCTCCCAATAATACGACCTTTCATCTCATCATTGGGTAAAGGCACTACCGATACCGTAGTTTCAGAGACCACATCTGCAGCACATTTCTGAATGGCCAGCGACACAACATTTTTGGCCCTCTTATCGGCTTCTTCCTTGGCTTCGGCCTCCAGATTCTTAATCATTATGGCTGTTTCCTGGCGTATTTGTTGTCCGACATTATATAACAATAATTCTTTGGCCTCTTCGGAATTTAAACCAGAAAGACGTTCTAATTCCTTTAATTGCTGGGTAAGAATAAGCTGTAAATCCTGTTGGGTCTTTTCGGTTTCCTTTTCTTTTTCGAACAGCATATTTTCCTTTTTCTCAATGTTTTCAGTTTTCTTATCCAGGCTTTCTTCTTTTTGAATTAACCTTCTTTCAATCCGGTCCAGTTCACGCCGTCTTTCCCGGCTATCTTTTTCAGATTCCTGGCGAGCACGATGAATTTCATCCTTGGCTTCAAGCAGAATCTCCTTTTTCTTGGCTTCAGCTTCTTTGCCTGCCTCATCCATAATTCGGGCAACTTCTTCTTCAGCCTTACCAATTCTGCTCTCCGCAATAGTTCTTCTTGCATAATATCCGGCAATAAGACCTACGGCCAAAGAGATAACAATAACTAAAGAACTTGCAACGCTATTTATATTTTTCACCTCCTTCAACTTCAATGTTTAATATTATTTAGTTTTGCATGCAACAGAAAAAACCGAGTTCTAACTCGGTTTGTAAGAAGTAAACCTGCCTTTTTAAGTCACCCTTCATTCACCAATGTACTGCAACTGCCCATAATAAAGCCGATAGAGACCAAACTATCACCTTAAAATATTCATTTCGATACAATGGTGAGTATCTGACAACTCACTTTAACCTTAAGACAATCTTAAAAAATATATACTAAACACGATATACCAAGAATACCGTGCATACTTCCATGTTTTCAAATGGAAAAATCTATATTAATCTCAAGCAGTCTATACGGTCAAGTTTTTAGGCAAGACTTCTAACCGGTAGTCTGCTCTAATTTTATTTAGTTTCCATAATGATGTCAAGTTTCCTCTTTAGGGATTGGCGCGATTTCTATTTCTTTAACCCCTTCTCTAATTCTGCTCTCCAGTAAAAGATAAAAATCAGGGTTGTTTTTTATATACTCCTTCGCATTTTCGCGTCCTTGTCCCAGACGTTCACCTGCAAATGAATACCACGAACCGCTTTTTTGAATAATATCGCTGCTTGCGGCAATATCCAAAATATCACCTTCTTTAGAAATACCGCTGCCATACATGATATCAAACTCAATTGACTTAAAGGGGGGTGCAACCTTATTCTTAACAACCTTAATCTTGGTCCGATTGCCGATAAGATCAGTTCCCTGTTTTATAGCTTCACCTTTGCGAACTTCTATCCGGACCGATGAATAAAACTTCAAGGCCCGGCCTCCGGTAGTTGTTTCCGGGTTGCCATAGATTACCCCTACTTTTTCTCTAATCTGATTAATAAATAATACACAGGCATTGGATTTGCCAATATGAGCGGTAAGCTTTCTCAAGGCCTGGGACATTAAACGCGCCTGCAAGCCAACATGAACATCTCCCATATCTCCATCCAATTCTGCTTTCGGAACCAGGGCAGCTACCGAGTCGATTACTACAATGTCAATAGCCCCACTTCTCACCAATGCTTCAGCAATTTCCAAGGCCTGTTCTCCATAGTCAGGCTGAGCAACCAATAAATTATTAATATCCACTCCCAATTTGCGGGCATAAAGCGGATCAAGGGCATGTTCAGCATCAATAAATGCTGCCATCCCACCCTCCTTTTGCGCTTGGGCTATGGCATGCAGGGCTACCGTAGTCTTTCCCGAGGATTCAGGACCGAATATCTCTATTACCCGTCCCTTTGGTAAACCGCCTACTCCCAATGCCAAATCCAGAGACATGCAGCCCGTCGAGATTACTTCCACGTTCATATTAACTGCCTCACCCAACTTCATTATAGAACCCTTGCCAAATTGTTTTTCGATGCTTTTTATAGCATTGCCCAGGGCTTCAATCTTCCCTTTATTCACTTCATTATTCTCCACAATTAGTCCCCCCTCAAACGTTTGTTCGCTTTCTAATTATAATCCTATTAGCAAAATACTGTCAAATTATTTCTATCCATTTAAGTCGATTCTAGCAAGTGGTATATAGCGCGGGCCACTTGATGACAACTGGCTTTCCATAAAATAAAACGCATCAACTGCAAAAATAATTTTTTCAAGGCTACTATTAATACTAACTGTCTTTTGCATAAGCTTATCCTGATCTTGCTCGGAACGAATCCTCCCCAGGGTTAAATGGAAATTTCGCCGGTCTTCTGGTTCAAAACCAAGTTGAGATAGATATGCATCCACTCTTTCTCCTAGAAACTGAGCCTTTTCCAGCTCACCTTCCACTCCCAGCCATATCACCCGTGGTCGCTTGTTATTTGGAAAATAGCCCAGCTGTTTGGCCGATAGTTCAAAACGAGGGCAGGATTCTCCTACCGTGATTAATCTTTGCTTTATATCTTCCAGCATATTTTTATTTATATCACCCAAAAACTTTAGCGTTAAATGATAATTTGCGAATTCCACCCATTTAACATCGGTCAGGACCGAGCCTAAATCATTTTTTATTCGATTCGCATATTGCTTTACCTGCTCCGGTACTGGAATGGCAATAAATGTTCGCATTATTGCAGCCCTCCATAAAGCAGATATCTTCTCAATAAATCCAGGGCAGTTTTGGCAGCAAGAATCCGCACAGCATCCCGGCCTCCAACAAACCGCATTTCTTTAACCCAGCAAGACCCGGCATCTGCCAAAGCAATATATACCAATCCAGCCGGCTTCTCTTCACTGCCACCATCCGGTCCTGCAATACCGGTAATCGCCAGGCCTAACTCGACCCCGGATTTTTCTATTATCCCCCTGACCATTTCAGCGGCCGTTTCTGAGCTAACCGCACCAAATTCTCTCAATGTTGCGTCTCTTACACCCAGCAACTTCATTTTCGCATCATTACTGTATGAAGCTACCGCTCCCCAAAAATATCTGGAACTGCCAGGTATGTCAGTAATCATTTTAGCAAGCAGACCAGCCGTGCATGATTCTGCCAAAGCCAGCGTTTTTCCCTGTCGGGAGATTAAATCACCGACCATGGCCTCCAAGCTGTCATCATCGTATCCAAAAATGCCTTTGCCCATCTTTTCTTCGATTTGCTTTAAAACACCAGCAAGTATTTCCTGACTATCGAGCAATTCTTTACCTTCTGCGGTAATTTTGATATGTACTTCGCCGTCCTGAGCCAGCAAAGCCAGACTATATCCATCAACAGCATGCATTAGTTCGCCTAACATCTCTTCAACCTGGGATTCTCCGGGACCCAAAACCTTTATGGTCTTCCGGGCTGCCTGGTTGACTGCCGGGAAATCTTGCTTTAATAAAGGTTCAACTTCGTTGCTAAACATATTCTGCATTTCCCTGGGGGGACCGGGCAGCAATATTACAACTTTTCCATCTTTTTTTAAATACATGCCAGGAGCAGTTCCTCGTGAATTCTTGAGTATTTTTGCTTCCCGGGGAAACATGGCTTGTTTCAAATTGCATTCCGGCATCGACCGTTTCCTCCGGCGAAAGAAATCCTCCAGTCTTTTCACTTCCTCGTCAAAAACGATCATTTCGCTGCCCATAACTGCGCAGGCCACCTCTTTGGTCAAATCATCGCTGGTAGGCCCCATTCCGCCGCTGGATATAACTATATCAGCCATATTCACGCCATTTTCAAAAGCCGCTCGAATATATTCAGCACTGTCTCCTACCGTACTCTTGCCAATTACCTTGATGCCTGCCGCAGCAAGTTGCTCAGACAAAAATACCGAGTTGCTGTCCATGGTGGAACCCAGCATCAACTCGGTTCCGGTCGATATAATATAGGCCTTGTACATCTTGCCCCATCTCCTTAAATAATTAAACGCTTTTTCTATTGGATTAATACCATGTCTACTTAGTTTTTTACTTTTTAAGTAATTCTTTATACATCTTCTACATTTATTAGTTTTGACCTGTTAATCACAAAGATTTTTCCACATGACAAGGGTGACAAGGGGACGGTTCTCCTGTCAGACGTCCCCTTGTCACCCTTGTCAACCCCTATTGCAATAACTCCATAAACCTTACCCGGTCAATGCTTTCTTCATTCACCAAGCATTCGGCGACCGCCGATAGCTGCTTCTGCTTGTCCTTTAAAACCTCCCGGGTCTTTGCTTCCATGGTACTTATTATGGATTTGCACTCATCATAACATTTTTCGCTGGATAATTCCGTGATATCAACTATGCCCAAAGAAGAAAGCCCTGCCGCAACGATCTCGCGGGAAAGTTTCCAAACTTGGTTAAAATCACTTTTCGACCCGGTACTGCGATTGCCAAATTCCAATTCCTCAGCAATAGCTCCCGCCAGAGCAACTACTATCTGTTGCTCTAATTCTTCACGGGTATATAGATACTGATCATCCTTTGGTGCCTGGCGCATAAATCCCAACGCTGCTCCCCGGGGAATTACCGTCAATGAGGAGACCGAACCGGGGTTGGTAAACTCACTAGCCACCGCATGCCCGCTTTCATGATAGCCAACTCTCTTTATTTCTTCATCACCAGGCCTTCGGTCCAGCTTCTCTCCCATAATTACTTTATTAACCGCTTCTAAAAAGTGATTTTTATCAATTGTTGCCGAGTTCTCGCGCATGGCTAAAATTGCCGCTTCATTAGCCAGACTCTCCAGATGAGCACCGGAAAATCCAAAAGTCTCCCGGCCAATATCTTCAAGCACCAGGGAATTAGCCAGGGGTTTGTTACGGGTATGGATATCCAGGATTTTCACCCTGCCCTTTTTATCGGGCAATCCCACCTGAACCTGGCGGTCAAAACGGCCAGGACGAATTAGAGCCGGATCAAGCAAATCAACCCGGTTTGTGGCTCCTATTATTAACATATGCGGGTTTTCGTTTTGCGACAAGCCATCCATTTCCACCAGCAACTGGTTAAGTGTCTGGTCGTATTCCATGTGGCTTGAATGGCTGCCTCTTTTGGCGCCTAATACATCCAACTCATCAATAAAAAGAATGGCATTATTCTTGTCAGCCTTTTTAGCCTTCTTACGCGCATCGCTGAAAATCTGCCGTATTCTTTTGGCACCGACGCCAGCATATATTTCAATGAACTCCGAACCCGAAGCGGAGATAAATACTGAGTCCGTATAACTGGCGGCCGCTCTGGCCAACAAGGTTTTCCCTGTACCCGGCGGCCCTACCAATAGTATTCCCTTTAAGGGCCGTATTCCCATCTTGCTTATTTCCTCAGGTTGACGGATAAACTCCAATGCTTCTTTTAGTTCATTAATAGCCGTGTCCTGACCACCAATATCTTCAAAGCGCAGCGTTAAATTCTTAATGCCGCTGCCCACATCTTCAAGTTTCATATTGCCCTGGGTTTGGAGAAAGAAATAGAATCCGCCCATGATAAAAGCAATAAACACCAAAGGTGTAATATTAATACCGATTATAGCCAGAAAGACAACCAGAGCAATGGTTGAACCTACGATAATCTCTTTCAAAACAAATCCTCCTCATTACCTCATACATTATTCTTTTGGCTCCCGATTAATTATTTCATAAAGATAGGAACTGCCATCGTTGATTTGCAGGTATAAATGCTCTTCATCGATAAAAATCTTATGTTTCATATTCGTTTTTTGAAGCTGCCTGGCTATTTCTTCATCCAGCCAAATAAAGCGTTTATTAGCCAATGCTTCATATACTGCCGGTTGCATATCTTTGAATTTGTTTTGCAGACTGGTATTACGCTGGTCCTTAATAACTAGTTGGTAATCTCCGGGTTCCAAGCTAGCTTCCACTTTCTCAATTATCTTCTGGTATGGTTCTTGAATATCACTAACCTTATTTAAGCTGACTTCTATTTCGTACTTCTGACCCTTCTCTTCAATATTTACGCTGCGTACGAGTTCTATCGTTTCTATTTGATGGGCTAAGGGTCTTTTAATACCCAGTTCTTTATAATAATAAAAGGCAGCTAATAATGCCCCTAAAGATAAAATCAGGGCAATTATTGAGATTAAAACCCTAAATTCATACTTTTTCATTAAATTTCGCACTCCTTTTCCCATTTATTATAGCATAGGCGATAGTAGCAGAGCCTTGCTTAATATCTGGTAAAACCCCAATATATTAGCAAGGAAGCTCTGTCAACAAAGCCCGGACCGAACAAAATGAGTGAATAGCTGCGTTATTCACTCTTATTGCCCGGTCTGCCATATGCTTCATTGACATACTAAAGGCTCTGTTGCCCAGAGCCCCTCTTGCCGATTATTCAATTTAACCCTCATGCCCTATAAATAAAATATTTAATAAAAAGCATGAAGCATGGAATTCAACTCCCTACCCCTTACGCCTCACGCCAAACATTTATTTATGTAATTGGAAACGATAAAAATACTCCACCCCTGAAAGCAGAGTAATAAATACCGCAAAATACATCGCCCATGGTCCCAGCGGGATAGTGGTATAGGATTGATAGGCTTTTTCCAAAATTATCAGTAAAACCGCTATAATCTGGCTTACCGTCTTAATCTTGCCCAACTTGCTGGCAGGGATAATGATCCCTTCTTCAGCTTTGACAATCCGCAATCCAGAAACCGCAAATTCCCGGCCCAGGATAACGATGGCGATCCAGCCTTGAATCCTTCCCAGTTCCACCAGAATTATTAATGCCGCCGTAATCAGAAGTTTATCTGCTATAGGATCCAGCACAGTACCTATTTTGGTTACTTGTTTCCATTTTCTGGCCAGATAACCGTCCAAACTATCAGTAAGCGTAGCAACAATAAAAATTGTGGCCGCAAAGTAATCTCCATAGGGTATCCTGATCAGCAAAATGATAACAAATACTGGAATTAGTATAATACGCAGGAGCGTAAGGCTATTCGGCAGGTTCATCAGCCAATTCTCCAATCATGTCATAATTTCTTACTCCAACTAATTGTACATCATAAAACTCACCTTTGGTTAAACGAGATTTACTTTTAACCACCGTAAGTCCATCAACTTCGGGAGCCTGGAAGTAACCCCTGCCGATATACAGGTTTCTGCCAGACTGAGAGGAAATTAATATTTTTGCTTGCTTATTGAGCCGGGAGATATTTTTCCTGCGGCTAATTTTTTGCTGCAAGGTGGAAATTTCATGCAATCTATGCAGCTTGATTTCCTCATTGACTTGATCCGCCATAGCCGCCGCCGGGGTACCCTCTTCAGCAGCATAGGTAAATACGCCCAGGCAATCAAATTCCATTTCCTCTATAAAATCATATAATTGTTTAAAATCAATCGCAGCTTCGCCGGGAAACCCTACCATAACCGTGGTCCTTAATACCAAATTACCAATGCGATGTCGCAGGCCGGCAATAAGGTCGCGCAGATAATTGACCTCATGCTGTCGGTTCATGAGCTTTAATATCTTATTGGAAGCATGTTGAATGGGAATATCCAGGTAGGGGACTATTTTGTTTTCACCGGCCAGGACATCAAGCAACTCAGTATCAAGATGTACCGGATGCAGGTACATCAAGCGAATCCATTCCAGACCCTCAATTTTATTGATATCATTCAGTAATACAGGCAATACGGATTTACCATAAAGATCCAAGCCGTAAACACCTGTATCTTGTGCAACAAGTACAAGCTCTTTAATACCTCGTTTAGCCAAATCTTTGGCTTCATGCAATAATTCTTCAAGGGGTCTGGACCGGTGATTTCCCTTTATGGAAGGAATTGTACAGTATGTACAGCGATTATTGCATCCTTCACTTATCTTTAAATAAGCCGATCCTGGAGGTGTGCTAAGAATGCGCGGTCCTTTTTCCACAAAGGTTTCAGGCAAAGGTCCGGTTGCTATAACCCGTTCTCCCTTTTCAACCCTTGCAATAATCTCATGAATTCTAGTCAAAGATGCAATTCCGGCTATTCCATCCAGCTCAGGCAGTTCATCAAGTAATTGCCCGCCGAATCTTTGCGTTAAACAACCGGTAGCTATCAGGTATTTTAATTTTCCCTGTTCTTTGAATTTTCCGGTTTCTATAATGGTATCAATGGCTTCTTCCTGAGCCGAATTAATAAAGCCGCAGGTATTAATTATCACAGCATCTGCATCCGCCAGGGAATTTGCTATTTTATATCCAGAATTTTTTACTATCGCCATCATTATCTCAGTATCAACGCGATTCTTTGGACAGCCCAGACTAACAAAACCGATATTCACTCACTCTTACTCCTGTCCCGCACCCTGATTAACGGCTGAAAATTCCTTCTCTTTTACCTGGCCAGAATTTCCCAGCGGGGATTGCTTGATCCCATTATAAGTAATTTCAATGCCACCGGCATTACCAGCTTTAAGGTATACTGATTTTTTCCCGACAAAGCTTCTTTCTTCACCTGCCACCAAAATACCCTCATATTGTGAAACGCCATCTACGACAATATGCAGCCAGCATTTTTTAATTGCCTTAATATCCAGCTGGACACCTTGTTCTTGGCTCGCAGTTGTTTTATCTTGGGGTTGCTTGGGATGTTGCACGTTTGGCTTAGTATCAGATTGGGGAAAAATATTTCTGATTCCACGTTCGCTAATAACCCCCGCCAGGTAATTCCCTGCCCAGATAACCAGCAAAAGAAAAATGATACCGGCTACGACATTTTTCCAGGGAATCCTATTTGGAGGATTGACCGGTTCAGTGTGAACAATAATAGGTTCTTCAGAATGACCCGTACCATAAGCCAAGCGTTTAAACTCGTTTACCATCTCATGCTCATCGAGGCTTAATAGTTTGGCATATCTTTTAACAAAGCCAGTGGCATAAACCTGGGGTGGAAGAGACGCAAATTCATCATTCTCCATCATTTCCAGATAGTATTTTCTGATTTTAGTTTCCTCTTCAACTTTTTCCAGGGAATAGCCAATCTTTTCCCTTTCTTTCCGCAAGATTTCTCCCCACGGCACATTAATCAACTCCTAATACAGAGCACGAAAAGTCTCTAAGCGTATTCTATTATTGCTATTGAATTGAAGCATTTCCGATGGCAATTCTAACTGCCTGCCGCAATGGATATCCACTGGCAATCCCATATATCAAACCTGCTAATAAAGAACACATTCCCTCGTTACCGGTAAAATTCTGATTGGGCAGCAATGGAAAGTCGTTTATAGCTTGATTATTATAACATAGCAAACGGCTACTGCCATCAGTAACAATGCAGTTTTGGTTACTACTTCCCTTGACCAAATCATAGACCTTTTCCCCATAAAACTCCAAGCCTTTAGCGTCCTTTACTCCTAAAACCAGATAGGAATACTTGGACAGGTATTCCGGGATATCATCCGGGCAATCCATGTACCGATAGGTACAGAAATATGGCAGTTTCTCCTCATCTTTCCCCAACGCTCTCCGGCAAATGTCCTCTTGAAATTGAGGTTCAACCAGCAGCCACTCACAGTTAAAAGCAACCCATTCGCGAGTATCAATGGCCTTTTCATATTCATTATGGCTGAAGTTCTCTTCAAACATTAAAGCGTTATTAACGATAACTTTGCGGCAACTCCTCTTTTCAGGGTGTTTATAAATATTAAACGTATCTATATTCTTTTCTTGAAGTTCATTAAGTATATTGCTGCCCAGATCATCATTACCCAAAATGCTTATTAGTTTAACCCCTATACCGAAGTTGGTAAATACTCGGCCTATATCGAGGCCAAATCCACCATAGCCGATATCAACCCGGTGATTATTATCCTCAGTATTGATACTGACCTTCATATAGCTTTCACCAACTATTACAATAGATACTTGTTCATTAAAAACATAACCCTTGCCAAGAATTACACCCTTTTTCATTAAATTGGATATATGCACAGCTACTGATGAACGGGTAATGCCAAATCGGCGAGACAACTCGTCCTGAGATATTAACGGTTCATTCTTCAAAACCTCAAATAGTTCCTTCTCCCTGGAAGTTAGTCTCATGGCTTTCCCCTCTAAAATCCAATTAAATCCTTCGCAATCATACTAACATAGTTTATGGTTCGAGTATAGTTTTTCCAATTGCTCATTATCTATCAAAACTTCGCGCTTTTTATTATTATCAAGTTCCGAAACCAAACCCCGTTCCTCCATCATGTCAACCAACCTGGCAGCTCTGGAATATCCAATGCGGAGCCTTCGCTGCAATAAAGAAACCGAGGCTTTCTTGCTTTCCACAAAAACTGTAACCGCGTCCCAGAATAACTCATCCCCAAGGTCCTCTGACATTTGTTCCAGGGAAAGGGCTATTTCTGCAGCTTGATCATCATGGTTGGTCTCCATAACCTGTTGTTTAATAAAATCTACGGTGTTTTCTATCTCCTGGTCAGAAACATACGCCCCTTGCACCCGAAATGGTTTGGCGGCTCCTACCGGAAGAAACAGCATATCGCCTTTGCCCAGCAGTTTCTCAGCTCCGGCACAATCCAGAATAGTCCGGGAATCAACCTGGGAGGACACTGCAAAGGCTATCCGGGAAGGGATATTAGCCTTAATAATCCCGGTTACCACATCAACTGAAGGGCGCTGGGTAGCCACAATTAGATGCATCCCGGCGGCTCTTGACATCTGGGCCAGGCGGCAGATGGAATCCTCAACTTCCAGTGGCGCAACCATCATCAGATCTGCCAATTCATCAATAATTATAACTATGTAAGGAAGTTTCTCTTTGGCAGTCTGATTATATCTTTGCATATCACGGACCCCCTGATCGGCAAACAAGCGATATCTTTTCTCCATCTCTGTTACCATCCAGCGCAAAACCACCGAAGCCTTTTTAGGATCGGTAACTACCGGGGTCATAAGATGAGGTATGCCATTATATACTGCCAGTTCCACCATTTTAGGATCGATAAATACCAGTTTAAGCTCTTCTGGAGTTGCATTAAACAGCAATATCATAATTATACAGTTAATGCAAACACTTTTTCCCGAACCGGTAGAACCAGCAATCAGCAAATGCGGCATCTCATTAAGTTTGGCTACCACGGTATTGCCGCTAATATCCTCACCCAACGCAATGGCCAAGGGACTGTTTAATTGTTTAAAAACTGCCGATGAGAGAAGATTACGCAATCCTACGCTCATAACCTTGTGATTCGGCACCTCTATCCCTATGGCTGATTTACCCGGTATCGGAGCTTCGATGCGAATCCCCTGAGCGGCCAGATTCATCTGCAAATCATCAGTAAGACTTAGTATGCGGCTAACCTTGACGCCTGGAGCCGGAGTAAGCTCATAGCGAGTAACTGCCGGCCCGCAACTCACTTGGTTAACCCTGACCCCTATGCCAAAACTGGTGAAGGTATCCTCCAATATACTTATACTTTCTTTAATACTCTTCTCATCAACATTTCTATCCGTACTGACGGTATTCAACAATTCCAACGGCGGTCTTTGATAATCAACACTGTTCCTTTTTGGGCTTGTGTTAATATCCGGATCTTCACCCCCAGTAATAAAGTTGAGCTTTAGCTGGGCATCCTTAGCAGTATCAACAACTGTTTCCGGAAGCACGGTTGGTTCCACGCTGTTGCTTATTATTAAAGGATCACTGGAAGAAACCGGATTGGAATTGCTCTCAGTCTGCGGTGTGTAATAAAAAAGATCGACCATCTTCGCAGCAATAAATTTACTCAAATCCGCCAACATGTTTCCAATTATCGCCATTGGCTTGTCTATAATCATTAAAACTGCCAGCACAAAAGTCAAACATAAAAATATTAACGCACCTATTTCCCCAACCAGTTTACCCAGTAATAAGGCCAGCCCGCCTCCCAGATATCCGCCTCCCATCCCCTTAAGTCCGGCTTCCCAGGAATCGAGGCCGCCTGGAATATCATAGAGGCTGATCCATAGTAATATCGCCAGATATAAAAGGCTGACTCCCCACATGCGAACTGACCAATATTTTTTATTGATACCCATGTCAATAGACCAGATAAGGAGAAAGAAAGATATCAGCACAGCTCCGTTACCAAATACCAGTTCCAGTGCCTTCATTATGTATTTGCCCAGAACCCCAATGAATTGGGTACTCTCAGGCATATTCTGAAATCTGCTGATACTTATATATACGAATACGGCCAGCATAAAGAGGGTTATGGATATAACTTCCTTTTTGATGCCAACCGGAGGATTTTTAGGATTATGGTTCTCAATCCCGGCCCGCGACTTTTTTATCCTCTTTTTGCTTACTTCCGGCATCATATTTCTCCTACCCATTACTATCCGGGATTATTACCTGATACAGACTTCGCTTGCAAGTTATTTATTCCTGCTTAACTGCATAAAAAGCCTCATAATAATAAATTGATAATACAGATTATTAAAGCCAGAAATAATAATATAGCAAGGTAAGACTGCCGACTGTCCAGCAATAATAAGAAAAAACGGAAAGTCTGCCTCGGCGCACCATTTTCATTACTACCGCAATGGCAAAATAACCAAACAAAGCCGCAGTTAGGGGACCAACAATATAGGGCAAAACATTTTCGGCCGGAATCCCGTTCACAAATAGGTCCCTTAATTGAAATACTCCCGCCCCGATAATAACCGGAATGGAAAGCAGAAATGAATAGCGCGCGGCAAATTCCCGGTCCAAGCCCGATATAAGACCGCCGGCGATGGTAGATCCCGATCTTGAGATCCCAGGGATTATAGCCAGGGCCTGAATAATGCCAATGAAAACGGCATCTTTGTATGAGGTTTCATCAGCTGTTTTTAGACCGAAATGTTGATGGGCAAGGTATTCGGAAATCTTAAGCAGCGCTCCGGTAATTAATAGTCCAATTCCAACCACCAGCAGAGATTCGAAGGCCTGCTCAAAAAGCGGTGCCAGCAAAAACCCTGCCAGGCCGGCCGGTATACAACCCACAATAATCAACCAGCTCAAGCGGTCGAAAGGATGCTTGCAAATGTTGACAATATCATCCCGAAAGGCAATAAACACAGCCAGCAAAGTACCCAAATGAACCAGCACATCAAAAGTAAGCGGGCCTTCATTAAGCCCAAAAAGATGCTGGAATATAACCAGATGACCCGAACTGCTGACTGGCAAAAACTCGGTAAGTCCCTGAACAGCCCCTAAAACAAAGGCCTCTAAAGAATTCATCCCACTCCCACCCCCCAAAAATGCTTTATAAATTATAGCATATTACTGGAAAAGTAGTACTAGCAAGAGGATGAGGTGATGAAAAAAGTGGGTTGATGTCAGCTTTTAACAACTCTTTCGGAAATACGCAGTCAGAAGTCAATGTAGACAAAGCCCTGTCCCTTGTCTGCTTATATCATTATAAGAACCTACTCGTATTGCAATTTTAATACCTTACCCGGTGAGTATTCGGAATTCATATAATCCATCGGGTCGGTGCTTAAGATGTCAACAACCTGCTGCTGCCCTGATGACATAACTTCCGCGGTCAGGATTCCCCCGGATGAGAGGCGGTAATAGCGGCGTTCACTTTGGGGCAAGTGTGCCAGCAGTTCCAGGGGTTCGAGCATATAATAAATCATTGCATAACTCCCCTGTCCATTAATTCATGCAATTTGTGAAGGGCATCGCTAAGCCCGCCTATGGCATCTATCAAACCACATTCAACCGCGTCTTTACCCACCAGCACGGTGCCGATATCGCGGGCCAGATCACCGGTGCGAAACATTAATTCCCGGAATTTATCCCGGCTGATATTAGAGTGTTTGGTGGTGAAATCAATGACCCTTTCCTGCATTTTATCAAGGTATTCAAAGGTGGCGGGTACCCCAATCACCAGGCCGGTTAATCTTATCGGATGAATGGTCATGGTAGCTGAAGGCGCGATGAGGGAATAATTGCTGCTTACCGCAATGCTGGAACCAATCGAATGACCTCCCCCCAAAACAATGGATACCGTAGGCTTAGACAGGCTGGCAATCATTTCTGCCAGCGCCAGGCCAGCTTCCACATCGCCACCCACTGTATTCAAAACCACCAGCAATCCTTTTATCTGAGGATTTTCTTCTATAGCCACCAGCTGAGGTATGATATGTTCATATTTAGTGGTCTTGTTCTGCGGTGGCAGTACCATGTGGCCTTCCACCTGACCGGTAATAACCAGGCAGTGTATATCGCTTTTAAAGCTTGGTATCTCAACCTGTCCCAATTCTTTAATATTGTTTAACTTTGGATCATTTTCGTTTTGTTGGGTACTCGGGTTTTGCTCCAAGTTACGCAACTCCCTTCCAATATACTTCTCTTCTTTAGCATCACCTTGCACCAGAAAATAATACATTTAACATCGGAAGAAAGTGCAGAGCAGTTTCTTTCACACCGTTGCAACGAGGCGGGGGATGAGAACCCGCCGCGCCTGTTTGGTTAATAGGAACCCGACCACTTAAAAAAGCGGGGGACATCTTTTCGCCTCGTTATAGAAAGCTTGCCTTTATGTTTTCTAGCCCAACTGGAGACGTTCATTTGTTGTGTTCTGCTATGGTAAAATTTCAACATCTACTGCTTCGGCCATTCCCCGACCAAGTGCAATCTGCATCTGCCCTACATTAAAAAGCAAGGGCCCTTTAAAAGGATAGCAGCTAAGCAGTTCTATTTCCACGCCAGGTATAATCCCCATTTCAAACATTTTTCTTTCAGCTTTACTCCCCTTGCTGATAGACTTTACTTTCCCTTTTTGTCCTGGCTTCATCGCTGTTGATTTCATAAACATACCCTCCTTTAACTAGGTAAAAGCAGGTTCAATATTATTCCTATGGTAAAAGAAGTAGCAAAACCCATAGCCAATATTTTGAGCAAGCTTTTAAAACCCATTTCTCGTACGGTCATAACCATAACCGGCAAACAAGGTAATGAAAGAGCAACCATGGTTATGGCAATGGTTGCCTCCCGCGGGCTAAGATTAAGGTTCAAAAGAACCAATGGTGCCAGGTAGCGCTGGAATATGGTTATCAAAACAGCCGTAAAGGCTTCGGCGGGAATCCCGAAGACCAGCTGCGTAAAGCTTTCAATCTCCCTAACTTTTTCCAATAACCCTGATTCAATCAAAGCCCGCACCGCAATACTCATAATCAAAAGTAGGGGAAGAACTTCAGTAAAAAATCCTGCAAAGCGTATTTTTATTTTGTGCCAAAGGTTGGCGGCAACTGGTATTCGCAAGGGTGGCAGCTCATAAATAAAACTTTCTTCCAAAGGGATAAGGTGTTTTAGAATATAACCCAATATCAGTAGAACTGCCAACATGCTAAAGACCAGTACGAACAACGACGCATGAAAATGAGCCACGACCATGGCCATAATACCCAGGGTTGCAGCACAGGGAATAACGATACTTAGCAAGGTAATGGTAATAAAGCGCTGTCCCTCGCCAGGCAGTATACGGGTAGCCAGAACCGCCGGGGTTCTGCATCCGAAGCCTAATGACAAGGGAATAACCGCCTGCCCCGAAACTCCCACCAGACTTCCTACCCTTTCCAAGGCCACGGTATAACGGGGCAATAGTCCGGTATCTTCAAGTAAGGCCATTAACAGGCTTACCATCAACATAGCCGGCATAATAATCGTAAACGGGATTATCAGGCCTTCAGGAACTGCTCGTGACAAGACCGTGGCTATTAAACCAGGCGAGAGAATACTTGTAATAAAATTCTCCAAAGAACTACTAAGTGGTTGAAGTACCATGTTTACCGTTGTTTCACTCCAGCCAATAAAATGCAAGAGCAGCCAAAAGCCAAGATAAGCGAGCAGCAAAAGTACTCCTGTACCGAATATCGGGCGGTTAAGAAGGTTCTCCACATACGCCAGCCTCCGCTTGTTGGCAGGGCTTATGCGATAGCTGACCAATTCAGCGGTCTTTTTGGCCCAACTTGCCCGGGAAATGTCAGCCGGGGTTGTTGTAGTTTCCACCTTGATTCCACAGCTATGGCAATCCCCGGTACAACCCTGGCAGGAGAGCCGACTGTTTTCTGCTTTTCCAGGTTCATTTCCTGCACTAATAGTTTTATTGGCAAGAGATTTTTTAATAATATCAAGTATATCTTCCATACCTTCGCCACTGGTAGAAGAAAGAAGAACTACCGGGGAAGAGGTTAAGCGTTCAAGTTCTACAGCATTGATATGAATACCCATTTCCCGTGCTCTATCAATCTGATTTATAACAATTAAAAGCGGGTATTTAAGTTCCAATAGTTCTGCTGTCAACACCAAGTGTCTTTCCAGGTTGGAGGCGTCAATAACATGGATTAGCAATTCCAAATGTAGATTCTGCAAAAGATCCCGGTAAGTTTCGGCTTCCTGATTGTCAGCAAAAATGGAAAAAATCCCGGGGGTATCATATATGTTTACAAACCTATTTCCCATCTTTAGCTCGGTGCGTACTACTTCGGTTGAGGTGCCAGGATAATTGGAAGTAAATACATTGCTCCCGGTTAATAAATTAAATACTGAACTCTTACCTGAATTGGGATTGCCTACCAGAGCAACATGCATAACAAGACTCCAATCATATCTGTAATGAGTATCATTATCATTTTATTTAAAATTAAGTATCTTAGTTTATGCTTTACTGTAAGTTATTTTTTGACTTTCTTTTTACAATCAGGGCAATTAGCATAAATAATCAACTGGTGATCCACAACTTCAAAGCCCTTGCCTTCCAAATGCTTTTCCAATTTACTCAACAGGTCCTCTTCGATTTCAATGATTTGTCCGCAGGACAGGCAGATTACATGATGATGGCGGTGATGCTCGTCTTCGCAAATTTCATAGCGATACTTGCCTTCATCAAAAACCATTTTGTATAGCACCTCAAAGCTGGAGAGTTTGTCCAGGGTGCGATACACGGTGGCTATACCAAGGTTAGGTGCCTTTTTCCTGGCCTCAGCCAGCACTTCCTCTGCACTAAGATGCCGACCCCGGTTTTCCTTCATAACATCCAGAACGGCTTGTCGCTGTTGAGTTAAGCGGTAATTTCCTTCTTCCAGCCTCTGCCATATGAGCCGGTCAGTCATTTTACCAACCCCCCTATTGATAATGATTATCATGTTTGATTATATTATATCACAGATACTTTGTCTACGTCAGTAAGCTGACAGACCTACGACCGAAGTACCTCCCCTTCGGGGACAGCCCCCTTCGGGCACACAGATGTTCCCTCACGAGGACACGCGCTTTCGCTCACCAATAAGGCGGCGACGCTTAAAGCATGACAAAAGCCCGCAATTAAGGCGCACCGAAGCGGGCTTTTATCATAACGCGGAGATCTTTTGTCGTCGGCCTACAAGAGTAATATAAGCATCGGGAGAAACTGCGGAGCAGTTTCTCCCGCACCGCTGCAACGAGGGAGGGATTAGAACCCGCCGCCTGTTTGGTTAATAGGAACCCGACCGTTTAAAGAAGCGGGGGACATCTTTTCGCCTCGTTATACTTCTACTATAATAGGCAATATCATGGGGCGTCTTCCGGTTTTCTCGTAAAGATGTTTGCCCAGTTTTTCCCTAACCTGTGATTTAATAACCGCCCATTCACTCACATTCTTTTTCGAACATATTTGTAGTGCCTCATTAACCTTTTCCCGGGCCTTCTCCATTAGCTCTTCGGATTCCCGTACATAGACAAAACCGCGGCTTACGATATCCGGTCCGGCTACCACTTCGCCTGATTCTTTATTAATGGTAACTACCACTATCATTATTCCATCCTGCGACAACTGTTTGCGGTCACGCAGAACAATATTTCCCACATCTCCAACTCCCAGACCATCAACCAGGACCTTGCCGGCCGCCACCTTACCTGCTATGATCGCCTTTTTCCTGCCCACTTCTATTACTTGGCCATTCTCAGCCACAAATATACGAGAACGCGGAATCCCCAAGCTTTCAGCCAGTTTGGCATGTTTCATAAGATGCCGGTACTCACCATGAACAGGAATAAAATACTTGGGCCGAATAAGATTAAGTAGTATTTTAAGTTCTTCCTGGGAAGCATGTCCCGATACATGTACCCCAACACTTTTTTCATAGATTACCTCGGCTCCTTGCCTGAACAATAGGTCCACGGTTTTAGCCACTAGTTTTTCATTGCCGGGTATGGGGGAAGCTGAAATGATAACGGTATCTCCAGGTTCAATAGACACCCAACGATGATCGGAAGTAGCAATACGGGTCAAAGCAGACATCGGTTCTCCCTGTGAACCGGTGGTGGCAATAACTACCTGATTGGCTGAATACTTGCCAATATCCGCCATCTCAATCAATATCCCCTCCGGTACATTCATGTAACCTAGTTGATTTGAAATACGAACGTTGTTAACCATGCTTCGGCCAACTATGGCAACTTTTCTTCCAAATTTATGGGCCGTTGATATGACCTGTTGGATACGGTGAACATTGGATGCAAAGGTGGTCACAATAATTCGGCCTTCACACTTGCCAAAGAGATCATCAAAGGTGTTGCCCACCACTTTCTCCGACATGGTGAAACCGCTTTTATCAGCATTGGTGCTGTCACCCATCATAACCAGCACACCTTTTTCACCCAGCTCGGCCAATTTTCTAAAATCCACAACCTCCCCATCCACCGGGGTTTGGTCAAGCTTGATATCACCAGTATGAAGAATTATACCCAGCGGGGTATGAACAGCTATACCCATCGCATCGGGAATACTGTGACTAACCCGGAAGAATTCTACTTCAAAAGGGTCAAGTTTAATGAGATCGCGCGGTGCAACAACCTGGAAATCAATGGCACCCAGATTATGCTCTTTGAGCTTTTCTTCAACCAGGCCAAGGGTTAGCTTGCTTCCATATACCGGCACATTAATCTCTTTTAATACATACGGCAATGCCCCTACATGATCTTCGTGTCCATGGGTAAGCAATATAGCCTTAATTTTTTCTTTGTTTTCGACCAGATAGCTAATATCAGGAATAACGATATCAATTCCCAAAAGTTCTTCCTCGGGGAACATTAATCCAGCATCAATGACCACAATACTGTCCTGATATCTGATTGCCATCATGTTTTTCCCGATTTCCCCCAATCCGCCCAGAGGAATAATCTTCAGCCGAGAATCGACATCTGACACTCAAACACCTTCTTTATTCAATTACTATCGCACATTTTCCCGCACTTAAATAATAAGTTTTTAAATACAGATTTTCCGCACTGTACTATCATGTCTATTATAAACTTTTATGGGTCCTTATACAACTTCATTAATTCATTTGAAATATAATGCTAAAAAGGATAGACATCCTGCCTATCCTTTTGTTTTAGTTTATTTATTTATTGCCTGTGTAATGTTTCACGTAAAACATATTTAATTTCTGATAGCTTATTGTCTTAGCCATAAATGAGAGCTGTTAGTATAATTATTTCAATAAATCGTATTTCAGCAAGAGTTCCTTGATAAATAATTTTTCCTTTTCCCCGGCTGTGCAAAGGGGCAACCGCAGACCGCCTACTTCCATTCCCATCATGTTTAACGCTTCTTTCAAGGGTACGGGATTGGTAGTTACAAATAATCCCTTAAAGATGGGAAAAAGCATATTATGAAGTGCTCTGGCTTCATCGTTGTTACCAGCAACAAAAGCATCGATCATCGCTTTAATTCTATTTCCGACCAGATGCGATGCTATGCTAACCACTCCATGAGCACCCAGGGCCATCATCGGCAAGGTTAGAGAATCATCACCCGAATACACCGTAATTTTTCCTTTTAGGCAGTCGTGCAATAAGGACATCTGGTCCATATCGCCGCTGGATTCTTTGATTGCCACAATATTTTCTACAGCTGCCAGCCTGGCTACCGTGTCGGGAAGCATGTTGCAGTTGGTCCGTCCAGGTATATTATAAAGCATCACGGGCAAAGAAACGCTCTCTGCAATCTTTTTAAAATGCTGGTAAAGACCTTCCTGACTCGGTTTATTATAATAAGGTACCACCAGCATAATGCCGTTAACCCCGGTTTTTTCTGCTTCACGGCTAAGTTTTATTGTAGATTCGGTATTATTTGACCCGGTACCTGCCCAGACCATGGCCCGCTCACCTGCTCGATTTTTTAC
>JAQUXM010000185.1 GCA_028692415.1 Syntrophomonadaceae bacterium
GGCCTACTTTAAAATAGGAATAAAAGGTTGCAACGCCGTAAGCTCTGGCTTTGGAAACATCAAAAGCCTCTGCTGCTGCCAATACAGCATCCTCGGGGATATAGCTGTATTCCTTCTGGATGGCATGGTAAGCCTGGATTATTCCTCCCGGCAGGTCTTTATAGGCACTGATAATCGCTTGGTAGTCTGCCATCTTAACCCACCTCCTGAACATTTTCAATCTTGACCGCACAAACCTTGTACTCATAGGTGCCGGCAATATCGCATACATGATGACTGGTGACCTCATTGGTGGGTGTTTCACTATGATGATGCGCCATCCAAATGACTCCTGGCTGTACCCGGTCAGTTACCCAGACGTTGGTTACAAGTGATCCCCGGCGGGAGCTAACCTTCATCCGGCTGCCGGTAACCAAGCCTAATTTTTCTGCTTCCTGCGGGTGGACCTGGGTCATCTCCTTATCCCAGACACTGTTAATACCAGGTGAATACTGGGTGGTAACATTATAGTGCTGCATTATCCGACCGGTACAGAGCAGAATGGGATAATCGGCATCCGGCATTTCTCCCGGAGGTATGTGTTCATTGGGTTGGAATCCACCCAGCCCGCGAGTGAATTTGCCGATGTGCAGAATTGGGGTTCCCGGATGATCGGGGGAAGGACAGGGCCAGTGTACGGATTCCTTTTCCATACGTTCAAAACTAATGCCGGCCATGGATGGAGACAATGATGCCATTTCCGCCCAGATTTCACTGGGATGGTTATAACTCATGGGATATCCCATGCGGGTAACCATCTGACAAATCGTTTCCCAGTTGGCCTGACCGGGCAGGGGTTGGATGGCTTTGCGAACCCGCTGCGGCCGACGTTCGGTATTGGTGAAGGTGCCGTCACATTCGGCAAAGCTGGCGGCCGGCAGTACCACATCCGCAAATTCCGCAGTTTCAGTGAGGAATAGTTCCTGCACTACAAAGAAGTCCAGCTTTTCAAGGGCTTCTTTAATAAAATTGACATTCGAATCTGTTAAAATTGGGTTCTCACCCAGAATATACATGGCCTTGATTTTTCCTTCGTGGGCGGCTTCAAACATTTCCGGAATCTTTAGGCCGACTTTATCCGGCAGCTTGGCTCCCCAGACTTTTTCGTGCTTTTCGCGAATGGCCTGGTCGGTGACACTCTGATAACCGGAATAAACGTTGGGCAGTGCGCCCATATCACAAGCTCCCTGAACATTGTTCTGTCCGCGGACCGGGTTTACGCCCACGCCCGGACGACCGATATGACCGGTCAGCATGGCCAGGTTGGCAATGCTCATAACATTGCGGGTTCCGCAAATATGCTCGGTGATGCCCAATGAATAGAAGGCCATGGCTTTGTCGGTAGTGGCATACAAACGGGCTACCCGGTAGAGGTCTTCCACGGACACGCCGGTTATTTCAGATACGTGTTCCGGGGTGTATTCGGCGGCCAGCGCTTTCATGGCTTCGTAGTTTTCGGTGCGTTCTGCAATGAAGTTCTTGTCTTCCAGACCTTCTTTGATAATGATGTGCATCAAACCGTTAAGCAGGGGGATATCGGTACCGTGCCTCTGCTGCAGCCAGATGTCCGCTTCGGCGGCCAGTTCAGTGCGGCGGGGGTCGCAGACCACCAGCTTGCAGCCATGGCGATGGGCTTGACGCATTTTATAGCCGACCACCGGGTACGCTTCAGTAGGATTAATTCCAATCAGGAATAGCAGTTCGGCCTCATTGGTAACCTCGGAAATGATATTGGTCATAGCACCGCTGCCGAAAGAATTGGCCAGACCTGCTACTGAGGGAGCGTGGCAAACACGGGCGCAATGATCGATATTGTTGGTGCCCATTACCGCCCGGGTAAATTTCTGCACCAGAAAGTTTTCTTCATTAGTGCAGCGGGCTGAGCTTAACGCTGCAAAGGAATCAGGGCCATACTTGGTTTTAACCTCACTGAACTTCTGGGCGATCAGGTCATAGGCTTCATCCCAGGAAGCTTCCTCGAATTTGCCGTTGCGTTTGATCAGCGGAGTTTTGAGACGCTTTTCATTGTAGATAAAATCCCAGCCGAAGCGTCCTTTTACACACAGGCTGCGGCCGTTTACCGGGGCATCCGGATTGGAAAGAACGCCGATTACCTTCTCGTCTTTTACGGCCAGGTCAAAATTGCAGCCGGTGCCGCAGAAGGGGCAGGTGGTCTGCACCCGTTCGATCTCCCAGCGGCGAGCAAGACCTGCCATGGATTTTTCCGTTAAGGCACCAGTGGGGCAGACTGCAACACATTGCCCACAGAAAACGCAGTCCGATTCAATGTAGGGAACATCTCCGGCGGTAGTCGCCTTACGGTTGAAGCCCCGGTTAAGATAGGAAAGGTTGTCCTTGCCGGTCATTTCCTCACAGGCTCGAACACAGGCCCCGCATAAAATACATTTGTTCAAATCGCGAATTATGAAGGGATTGCTGTCATCAATGCTGTAAATGTGCTTTTCTCCGGCAAAGGGACTTTCCTTCACCCCATACTTGTAGCAGTAATCTGCCAGTTTGCATGCGCCCATTTTATTACAGGTCATGCAGTCCAGGGGGTGATTGGCGATCAGGAGTTCCAGAATCGTCTTCCGGGCCTCTACCACCGAGTCAGATTCTGTCTCGATTACCATTCCCTGAAATACTGGCGTAACGCAGGAAGCCGGCAACAAACGATTCCCGCTTACTTCCACTACGCACAGGCGGCAGGCACCCAGAGCACTCAGCTCAGGATCGTAACAGAGCCGGGGAATCTCGATTCCCGCCAGTTCTGCTGCCTGAAGAACGGTACTTCCTGCCGGAGCTTCAACCTCCTTCCCATTGATGATGATTTTGACCATTTCCACTACCATCACTCCTTTCAAATATTTATGGCGGTTAATATCCGCCATATGGACGCAGAAAAACCCCTGATGTTTTTCAGGGGTCAAATAATCACCATCTCGGAAGGTTGCCCAATCCAAAATCAAGCCCAGAAATGGTGATTATCCGGCCTCTAAGTGGATATAGGCTCCTTTCCAAATAAGGGAGGCATAAATGTTTCCATTTATACCGTTCGGCCTGGTTGCCATAGACTCTTAATCCGTAGGCCCACAGGCTTGGAGCGGAATATTTAATTGTGGTACAGGTGGGACAAGGTTCCTGTCCCCCTGTCCCATGGAAAAACATAAAACCTATATAATGCATATTCAACATAAATACTAAATATCCTTTTTATATTCCAAAAATAAATAATATATATAACAAAATAGTATTAATACACAGGTTTAGCAATGACATATGAGTGAGAAAAACAATAAAATACGAAGAATAAATGATATAATAATCTAAATAATAATTTATAAATTATAGTAAAAAATTTTGACATAAACAAAAAGGTCTGCAATATTAGTTATACAATATATAAAAAATTATAATACTACATTAAGTAAACGCCAGGAGGTGATTGGATGGTCAGAAAATAGGAGAGGGGAGGCGCTTGCGCCTCCCCTGATAAATGGTTAGTTAGGGAAAATATTGCCAGGTATTTGCCCTCAAAGTAAATTGTGAGAAAGGGTATCACAAAACCCATGCCGTAATATGCTTGAAGAAGCCTAAGTGTTGGTTGTGTAAATCATTTGCTTCTTTTAATCCATATTACGATACGAATTTTCTCAGGTTTAAAAAAACCTGGATTCTAGAAAAATAGAGCGGAAATGGAAGTCTAGAGGGACTTCCATTTCGCTTGCGCTCTAGATCAAGAAATAAGATTGCTTAAGGATAATTCCCTATAGCTTTAGTTAAACTTGGCCGCGTAATCGGCCTTAAAATGTTTCATGGTGGTCAGGGCCGGAGACGGTGCGGCCTGACCCAAACCACAGAGACAGGCCTTGGTCATAACCGTGCCCAGTCTTTCCATCAGATCCAGGTCGCCGACTGCGCCCTGGCCTTCTTTGATGCGCTTAACCATTTCGTGCATCCGTTTGGTGCCTTCCCGGCAAGGGGTGCACTTTCCGCAGGATTCATGCTCGAAGAACTTGGTGATCTTTTCGATTACATCAACAATATCGCGGGTCTCATCCATGACAAAGACCGCACCGGAACCTAATACAGCTCCGATGGTGCCCATGGAATCAAAATCAATGGAAGTATCCAGGAAGGCTTCGGGGATGAAGCCGCCAGAAGTACCGCCGATTTGCACCGCTTTGAAATTTTTGCCGCCTACGATGCCACCGCCAAAGTCAAAGAGTACTTGACGGATAGTAGTGTTGGTAGGCACTTCAACAACCGTGC
>JAQUXM010000186.1 GCA_028692415.1 Syntrophomonadaceae bacterium
AGCTTTTGGATTGAAGAAATAGCATAGATTCGTTATTATGATGCTAATGGTATTAATTAAAATATGGGGAGGTACAGTGGTGAAAAAAACATGGTTAATTGTTCTTGCAGTTGTAGTTTTGCTGGTAATAATGGCCAGCAGCGGCTACAATAATTTGGTTACCCTTAACGAGTCAGTTGACGGCAAATGGAGTCAGGTGGAAAACAACCTGCAGCGCCGGGCTGATCTCATTCCCAACCTGGTAGCCACCGTTCAGGGTTATGCCAGCCATGAGGAAGGAATTATGAATAACATCGCTGATGCGCGCAGCCGCTTGGTGGGGGCTGGCAGTATTGCGGATAAAGCAGCAGCCAATGAAGAGCTTTCCAGCGCATTGTCGCGATTGCTGGTGGTTGTGGAGAACTATCCCAACCTAAAAGCTGACGCCAACTTTCGGCAGTTGCAGGATGATCTGGCCGGAACCGAAAATCGCATTGCGGTAGCCCGCAAAGACTATAATGATGCAGTGCAGGTTTACAATGCTAAAATTAAAAGCTTTCCAACCGTCATATATGCTAATATGCTGGGCTTTGGCTCCCGCGATTATTTTAAGGCAGATGAAGCTGCCAAGGATGTTCCCAAAGTAGATTTTAACAAGTAAAGGAATTAATTTTATGGACCATATAACGACGCGTATATTAATGAAGAAATCAATATTGCCTGAGCATATCGTAAGAAAATGCTCCCGCTTAATAATCACTTTATTTACGGCATTATTATTGCTTGCTCTGCCAGTTTCGGCGGTTCAGGCTGAATATAAGGCTCCCTCACCTGCATCCGAGCTTTATGTTCTGGATCAGGCCGGGGTTATCAGTGCTGAAACCAAAGCCATGATTATAAAGACCAGCAAGGAACTGGCCAGTCAGACCAAGGCGCAGGTCGCGGTAGTAACCCTGCAAAGCCTGGAAGACCAGCCTATAGAGGATGTAGGACTTGCTATTCTGCGGGATTGGAAGTTAGGTGACAAGGAACTCAATAATGGACTCTTGCTACTGGTAGCACCTGCTGACCGGCAGATGCGGATTGAAGTAGGCTATGGCCTGGAGGGTGCGCTTCCCGATGCCAAAACCGGACGCATCAGAGATGAATTTATCTTGCCGGCCTTCAAACAGAATGATTATGACCTGGGCATTCGCCAGGGCTATATAGAACTGGTGCAGGAAACCGCCAAGGAATACAATGTCTCGCTCAATCTGCAGGATACTGCAACTCAAAAGGAAGTCACTCCAACTCAAAAGGAAGCTGCTCCAACTAAGGAGCTTCCTGGCTGGGCAGTTGCTCTAATCATAATCGGTGTGATTATTTTGTTCTGGCTTGATTATCGCTTTCTGGGCGGCTTTATATTTGGGATGTTGCTCAGTGCGCTTATGCGCGGGGGTGGCCGAGGCGGAGGATTCGGAGGTGGCGGCGGTTTCGGTGGCGGATCATCCGGCGGGGGTGGTTCCGGTGGCGGAGGCGGCAGCAGCGGCCGATGGTAGACATCAAGAAGGCTCCCGTGGAGATAATCCACGGGAGCCTTTACCTTGTTTCTATTGGGGTTTATCCATTATTTAAGTATCGAAAGAAACTGCAGAACAGTTTCTTTCGCACCGCTGCAACGAGTGGGGATTAGAAACCGCCGCCGGTTTTTCTGATAGGAACCCGATCGCTTAGCGGGGGACATCTTTTAGCATCGTTATTTTTCCGATTTTTCTTTTTTGGCCAGGGCTGCCTTAAATAATTCGCCAAGATTGCTGCCCAGTTCCTCTTTATCACTGTATTGGGCTATGAGCCTCTGATTATTTCGGCTGGAGCCGCCCTTCATTCCAAAGGCATCTTCTTTTTCAGGTTGGCGATGACCGCAGGAACGATCCGGGCAGGCCAGCATCTTTCCTCTTTTGCCATTGACTATGAGCATATAACGATTGCATAACGGGCACTTGACTTTGGAAACATTGTCCGCTTTGTATACTGCAGCCTCATTGCGCACAGTCTCAACCAATGCCGCTGCATCATGGCGAATGGCAGTCATAAAATCAGTCTTTTTCGCTTTACCATGGGCAATATCAGCCAGTTTTTGTTCCCATTGGGCGGTCAGTTCCGGTGACCTCAGGGCAGGAGGAACCAGATTTATTAGCTGCATTCCTTTGGAGGTGGGTACCAACTCCTTGCCATGCCGTTCAATATAGCTCGTATGAACGAGCTTTTCAATAATCTCCGCCCGAGTAGCGGGTGTTCCCAGACCGCTGCCTTTAATGGATTCGCGAAGTTCCTCATCATCCAACAGTTTGCCGCAATACTCCATCGCGGTTAAAAGTGTAGCTTCGTTGTAGCGAGCAGGTGGTTGAGTTTTATGCTTGCCGATTTTGCTGTGCTTGACCAGGACACTTTCACCTTTATGATGTTTGGCAAAATTTTGTTCAGGCCCCTGATCTTCATCTGACTCCTCTTTGTTGGAGCTGGATGCCTGCACCTCCCGCCATCCTTTATCAGTTACTACCTTGCCGCGGGAATAGAAATCCTCTCCATTCACTGCCGTGACTATGGTAGTCTGCTCATAGCGGAAGGGCGGGTATAGCACGGCCACAAAACGGCGGGCTATGAGATCATAGAGCCTTTTTTCATCCTCGCTGAGGGTACTCAGGTTTAATGGCTGTTCGGTGGGAATGATAGCGTGATGATCGCTTACTTTGCTGCTGTCGACAAATCTTTTGCCCGGCTGCAGCGGCTTTTGCAGCAGTGGTTTTATCATGGCCGCATAAGGCCCCACTCCCATGGCTTTCAATCGAATCGCCAAGGTGGGAACAATATCGCTGCTGATATAACGCGAGTCAGTACGGGGGTAGGTTACCAGCTTGTGACGCTCGTAAAGATCCTGCAATACTGACAGGGTCTTCTGGGCCGACCAGCTATAGCGCCGGTTGGCATCCCTTTGCAGTTCGGTTAAATCATAGGCCAGGGGCGGCAACTCGCTTTTCGACTCGGTTTTTAGCTCGCTGATTCTTCCCGGCTGCATTTTTACCTTATTATCAATCTCTTCCGCTTTGCTTTGTTCATAAAGACGACCACCGCCGGGACCGCGCCAGTCACCAAAATAGTCGCCGAACTGGACTCTAACCGTCCAGTAGTTCACCGGTTTAAAATTTTTTATCTCGTTTTCACGATTTACCATCATGGCCAAGGTAGGTGTCTGGACCCGCCCGGCGTTAAGCTGAGCATTGTATTTACATGTCAATGTGCGGGTTATGTTAAGTCCGATCAGCCAGTCCGCCTCAGCACGGCAAACTGCCGCATCATAGAGATTGTTGTAGGCAGTTCCCGGCTGCAGTCGGGCGAATCCTTCAGTAATTGCTTTATCGGTTTGGGATGAGATCCATAAACGTCTGATGGGCTTCTTCCAGTTGGCCATTTCCATGATCCAGCGCGCGACCAGTTCTCCTTCCCTGCCGGCGTCGGTGGCAATAACCAAATCCTTCAGGTCATTCCGTTTCATAAGACCCTTGATGATCTGAAATTGCTGGGAGGTCTGGCGGATAACCTTAAGCTTCATTCGCCCTGGAAGCATGGGCAGATCCTCGATTCGCCATTCTTTGTATTTCTTGTCGTATTCGTCAGGTTCAGCCAGGGTAACCAAATGCCCGAGTGCCCAGGTGACTACATAGTTCGGCCCTTCCAGATAGCCTTTGCTTTTATTGTTACATTTTAAAATACGGGCAATTTCTCTTGCCACACTGGGCTTTTCAGCTAGTACCAGGGATTTCATTATTTTACCTCGATTCACAAACTATTTGGGTGGGAGTCCACCTTTCTTCTGCTTTTTATTACCAGGTCGGGTGGTACCATTCCGGTCTTGAGGACCGTGTTTGATACTGCCTTGAGATGCACTCTTTTCCTTCTTTTTCTCAATTAACTGGCGCATCATTTCTATATCTTTATTGTTCTCTTCCATGCATTTTCCTCCTAGATCTTATTACCGATAAATATTATACCACAGATAAAGGCCAATATCCCCAAATACGCGGACATCAGCCTATCGAAACGGATGATACAATCAGTTTTACTTAAAGTTTCCTATGTACCAGGGGCATCAAAAGAGCAACTATTTATACAATAATTCTTTCCAAAACGTGAGACATTCCAGACTTGAGCAGAAGGCGGCGTTCCTGCCGACGGTCCTCAAACAATGCCTCTATCAAGATATCGCAGTTGTGCTGGCGAAAGTTGCGAAAGGCCAGCACTGCTTCGCCACGTTCATCTGGACGGGTTGAGACCACCGGCATCAAAAG
>JAQUXM010000187.1 GCA_028692415.1 Syntrophomonadaceae bacterium
ACTTATATCCAAAAGGGATTCGTGAAAGGTGGCCGGTAATTTATGCAGGACTGTGATAAAAGCAAGGAGCAATTAATAAGAGAGTTAGCTGAATTGCGGAAGCAAACCGAAACATCTTTACGGCAGTCAGAGGAGAAATTCTCCAGAGCTTTTCATTACAGCCCCGATGCCATGACTATAACCTGTTTAAAAGAAGGCCGGTATATTGATGTAAATGAGGCTTATTTGAAAGCAACGGGTTATCAACGGGATGAGGTACTGGGAAGAAGCTCTTTGGAATTAGGGATTTGGGTTATGCCCGAAGCAAGAGATCATATGATGGAAAGGATTTATGCCAACAAGGATACGCGTAACCTTGAAACCCAGTTCCGAAGCAAAGCTGGAAAAATCCGGACTTTTCTCTTTTCTGCGGAACTGATTGAAATAGATGGTGAAGCGTATCTATTTACGATAAGCCACGATATAAGTGAGCGAAAGAAAGTTGAAGAGGTGCTGCGTTTATCCGAGGAACGTTTCTCCAAAGCTTTCAATGCATGTCCGGTAATAATGGCTATCTCAAACCTTGAGGATGGGATGTTTATAGATGTAAATGATGGCTTTTGCCGGTTTTTAGGTTACAGCCGCCAGGAGATACTGGGCCGCCGTTCCTTGGAAATCGGGTTTTGGGAATACCCAATTGATCGCTTCTTTATCAAGCAGATGATCATGGAAGAGGGAAGGGTGCGTGATCGGGAGGTTAAATTTCGAAAAAAATCCGGAGAGCTACGTTGCGGAATATACTCTGGAGAAGTAATTGAAATTAATGGGGATAGATGTCTGCTCAGTGTCATTAATGATGTGACTGAGCGTATGAAGGCTGATGAGGATATTAAGTATCTTCGTTTTCATGATAAACTTACCGGGGTGTATAACCGGGCCTTCTTTGAGGAGCAGTTAAAAAAAATAGATGTAAAAAGAGAATATCCTATTAGCATTATTTTAGGCGATGTTAACGGCCTTAAATTGATTAACGAAAATATTGGCAGCGGTGAAGGTGACAAGCTCCTAAAGAAAGTTGCCGATATATTTGAAAGTTGTTGCCGCCAGGGGGACTATGTGGCCCGTTGGGGAGGAGATGAGTTTATAATCCTCTTATCCGGCTGCGATAAAGCAAACGCTAAAAAGGTAATGAGCAGAATAAAGAATACCTGCAAGCAAAGCCGCGATTTGCCAATACAGGTTAGTGTTTCACTGGGGATGGCCGGCAAGCACAGTTCCACCCGAAACATGGAAGAAGTAATTAAAGAAGCTGAAGACAAAATGTATCGTAATAAACTTTTTGCCAGTACCAGTGCGCGCAGTTCATTTATTAATTCGCTGGAGAATACGCTCTGGACCAGAAGCCATGAAACCAAGGAACACTGCCAGCGCATGCTGAAAATGGCGCAAAAAATTGCCCGGGCCATTGGTATGTCGGACAGCGAATCAGACAGCTTAAAACTTATGGCCACCCTGCATGATATAGGCAAAATCGCCATACCCAACAGCATCCTCGATAAACCTGGTAAACTGACCACCGAGGAATGGGAGTATATCAAAAAGCATCCCGAGATAGGATATCACATCGCGCTTAGCTCACCTGAGCTGGCTTCCATAGCCGAAGGTATTCTGAATCATCACGAACGTTGGGATGGTGCCGGATATCCCCGGGGTGTCAAAGAAGCAAACATTCCTTTAATATCGCGCATTATTGCGATCATTGATACTTATGATGTGATGATTAACGGGCGGCCTTATCAAAAGCCTTTTACCCAGGAAGAAGTACTGGAGGAGATTGAACGTTGCGCCGGCACCCAGTTTGATCCTGAACTGGCAGCAGTATTTGTGAGTTTGTTTTAAATAACCGGGAGGTTTGAACCAATTAATCGAACCCGGAAGTTTTGAAAGGCATGAGATTGTTATGTACGAGTTAATACAAGCAGGAGAACATACCTATTACATATACAGCCCGGCCACCAGTATGTGCTGGTGGGCAGCCCGGTTCGTTCCTGTTTGTCCTATCTGCACGACCAAGGCAGACTGAAATGCGAAATAACGAATAATAAAATGTTGTGGCAGAGTATTTAGTCAAAACCAACAGGGTTTCCTGAAAGACAATACAAAGCCCCGAAAATAGCTTGGTATCGTTTTCTACTCGCGGTCCAGCTCCTCGAACAGTTCGCGAGCAGAAGCGAAGGATTTCTTACTATCACGCGTGCTTTACATGGTGCCACGTATAGTATGATAAAAGGAAATGGTGGTCGAGTTTATTAAGCGAAAGTGCCTGGCAATAATAGAGAGTAGGTTTGAGTGTGATCATGAATATCCTCTATTGAAAGGTGGGGTTGAAAATTGATAAAAGAAATACGATTTATTAACTGGAAGAGCTTTAAAGATGCAAAAGTATATATTGATCCATTAAATGTTTTAATTGGTACAAATGCCAGCGGAAAGTCGAATCTAATAGACGGAATAGCATTTTTAACAAATGCAGTGAACGGAATAAACTTGCAGACGTCACTGGATGGCCAAAGTGGGATGTTTTTGGAAGGTGCTGTTGGCGCAATTCGAGGTGGAACTGAGTATGCAGCAATGATGCCAGGTGACCAATTTACTATTGAAACAGTTATTCAGGAAGATGAAAAGATAGACTATAAATACACTCTCACTGTCAGGACCAAACCTCAAGTGGAAGTAATTGCTGAATCACTAATAAAAATCGTTCGTAACAAAAGCAAAAACAAGGAGACCAATATGTTTACTGCTTACCGCAGCGATGATAAGGATGAGAATCCTAGCCCAATAATAGCAGCACATACCAATAATGGTAAGGGTAAGCCGGTACGCAAGGATTTAAAAAACGTTATATCTGTTATTAGTCAATTAAAAAATTATGAAATTACAAAGGAAGTTTCATATGCGATTCAGTTTGTTATCGATACTATAGAGGAAATATTCATCCTTGATCCAGTTCCATCTCTGATGAGAGATTATAAACCTTTTTCTCCGTATCTTTTAAAAAATGCATCGAACTTGGCGGGTATGATTGCTGCCCTACCGGAGGACAAAAAGCAACGAATTGAACGTCAGCTGACGATGTATTTATCTAAGTTGCCGGAGGGTGAAATAACCAGGGTGTGGACAGCTCCGATTGGCCTATTCCAAAAAGATGCTATGCTCTATTGCGAGGAAAAATGGGGAAGTGCTGAAAACCCCACGATGATAGATGCTAGGGGGATGTCTGATGGTACCCTTAGGTTTTTAGGAATTCTAACCGCATTGTTAACTAGACCATCAGGTTCATTAATCGTTATCGAAGAAGTTGACAATGGCTTACATCCTTCGCGAGCAACGCTTCTTTTGAAAACCATGCAGGAAATCGGTGCACAACGTAACATTGACCTTCTTATAACCACGCACAATCCTGCCTTGATGGATGAACTAGGTGCTGAAATGATCCCCTTTATTCAGGTAGTTCATCGTAATACAGAGGATGGTACCAGCAAGATTACCCTGATGGAAGACATAAAAATGCTTCCCAAATTATTAGCGCATGGTTCAGTGGGTGAATTAAGCACCAAAGGTGAAATTGAGAAAAGCCTTGCGCAGAGGAACGGGGAGGGAGGGGTATCAAATGAAAAGTAAGGTTATCATTATTGATACCTCCATAATGTGTTGCTGGCTGAATGTTTGTGGCAAGGAAACCTGTGGCCCTGACCATGATCAATGGGATAAAGCCCGAGTTATGGAATACATAAATAATGAAACCGACAAAGAAGCAACCCTCGTTTTGCCTTTCCCAGTTATAATTGAAACCGGGAACCATATTGCCCAGGCAGCTGATCGAAGATATGAGTGCGCTGTTGAATTTGTTGAAGTAATTAACAAGGCTGTGGATGAAGATAGTCCCTGGGCAGCATTTTCGAGACAGAAGTCTTTGTGGGATAATAAGAAATTAAAAGAATTAGTAGAGGTATGGCCAGAGTTTGTCAAACAACAAAAGGGAAAAAATCTATCCATGGGTGATTTAATGATCAAGTCAGTGGCTGACTTTTATTCAGCTACTGGCAGTGAAGTTGTAATTTTGACTGGTGATCAAGGATTGATAATACATCAGAATGTTGATATAAAAGGTACTAACGTTCCGAGGAGAAGAAAGTAATTAAATGTTAAATGCAAGGTATTACAGTAAACAAGCTACAGGTGTTTAATTATATTTATCATTAATTACCTATCTCTAAAAGATATAATCTTAAAAAAACTACT
>JAQUXM010000188.1 GCA_028692415.1 Syntrophomonadaceae bacterium
CCTTGATGAAGGAGAACCCGGAACTTACAAGGACCGGATCATTTGTGAAAAGAACGCTCAGGCTTTATTGGAAGGCATGGCCATCTGCGGAACCGCCATCGAATCCAAACAGGGCTACATCTATTGCAGGGGAGAATATCCTTTTGTAGTGGAACTGCTCAATAAAGCTATACAGAGTGCCAAAGCAGTCGGTGCTCTGGGAGATTTTGATATTGAAGTGCGGATGGGAGCCGGAGCCTATGTCTGCGGCGAAGAAACCGCGCTGATTGAATCCATCGAAGGACACCGGGGAGAACCCCGTTTCAAACCCCCATTCCCGGGTGTAGCCGGATTATGGGGAGTACCCACCGTTGTAAATAACGTGGAAACCTTTGCCGCCCTGCCCTATATCATGACCAAAGGGGCTGAATGGTATGCGAGCATCGGCGCCCCTAAATATCCCGGTACCAAGGTGTTGACCCTGACCGGTGATGCGAACAACACCACCTATTTTGAAGTCCCCACCAATTATATGCTAAGAGATGTTATCTACAAACTGGGCGGAGGCATCAAGAACGGCAAGAAATTCAAAGCCGTCCAAGTTGGCGGTACTTCCGGCGCCTTTATTCCCGAGCAGAATCTTGATACCCCCATCGACTTTGATTCCATGGGGTCGATTGGTGCTGCCCTGGGTTCGGGAGCTGTGCTCGTACTGGATGAAACCCGTGATATCGTAGATATCGTAACTAGAATATCCAAATTCTTTGAACATGAATCCTGCGGCAAATGCAATCCCTGTAGGGAGGGGACCTTCCGCTGCCGCGAAATAATGGAAAAAATCAATGCCGGCAGGGCCACCGAAGCTGATATTGATAATATCCTGCTGCTGGCCAAGGTAATGAAAAGGGCTGCGCTCTGTGGGCTGGGGCAGGCCGCACCCATACCCATAACTTCGACCATTGAACACTTCGGCCACGAATACAGAAGAAAACTTCTGCAATACGCGTAAGGGAGGGACAAGGATGATAAATTTAACAATAGATGGTAAACAAATTCAAGTACCAAAAGGTACTATGCTGCTGGATGCATGCCGTCAAGCCGGAGCCGACATCCCCACCCTCTGCTATGACCCTGACCTCAGATTGGCAGGTTCATGCCGGATGTGCGTGGTAGAAGCCAAGGGAAGACCTACCCTGGTAGCCAGTTGTGTAATGCCTGCCGAAAACAATATGGTAATTGAAACCGAAAGCCCGGATGTAGTCGAAGCTCGCACCGTGGTTCTGGAGCTTTTGGCGGCCCGGCACAAATTTGAATGCCCGACCTGTGAAAGCGACGGTTCCTGCAAACTGCAGGACTATATGTATCGCTATGGCGTGAAAGAGTCCCGCTTTGCCGGGGAAGGTCCTCATTTCCATACGGAAGACCCCAATCCCTTTATTATCAGGGATTACGACAAGTGCATCATGTGCACCCGCTGCGTGCGGGTCTGCGAAGAGATAACCGGAGCTCAGGCGATTAATATTGAAGACAGAGGACATCATGCCAAAATAGCCACTCCTTTTGACGGCAAATTGGCTGATTCCACCTGCGTATTCTGCGGGCAGTGTGTAATGGTCTGTCCCGTAGGAGCACTAACCAGCCGGGTAGCCGCCGGCAAAGGCAAGCCGGCCCAAAACGAGAAGGTTCTGACTACCTGTACCTATTGCGGAACCGGCTGTACCCTGGAATTGAATGTCAAGGATGATAAGATAGTTGGCGTTACCTCCAACCGCGATGCGGAATGGAGCCCGGTAAACAAGGGTGCGCTTTGTGTTAAAGGCCGCTTTGGCTGGGATTTTGTCACCTCCCCGGAGAGACTAACCACCCCGTTGATTAAGGAAAACGGGGAATTACGCCCGGCATCCTGGGATGAAGCCCTGGATTTTGCTGCTAATAAGATTAAAGCTATTAAAGAACAAAATGGTCCGGACAGCCTGGCTATGTTCTCTTCAGCTCGTGCTACCAATGAGGAGAACTACCTGGCCCAGAAACTGATGAGGGCCGCTATCGGAACCAATAATGTCGACCATTGCGCCCGGCTCTGACACAGCGTTACTGTCGCCGGTCTGGGGGCAGCATTTGGCAGTGGAGCCATGACCAATTCCATCAACGAATTGCAAGATGATGCTACTGCTATTTTCTTAATTGGAACCAACACCACTGAAAACCACCCGGTTATAGGCTACAAAATCAGGAAGAACGTGCGGGAGAATGGTGCCAAACTGATAGTGGCCGACCCGCGCGAGATAGAACTGGCGGAAATAGCCGATGTCTATATGCAATTTAGACCCGGCACAGATGTAGCCCTGCTAAATGGAATGATGAACGTCATTATCAGCGAAGGACTGCTGGATAAAGACTTTATCGCCAATCGTACCGAAGCCTTTGAGGCATTTGCCCAGGTAGTCGAAAAATATACTCCCGAATATGTAGCACCGATAACCGGAGTTCCGGCCGAGGATATACGGAAAGCAGCCCGGATTTATGCGGAAGCCGAAAGAGCATCTATCTGTTATGCGATGGGTATAACTCAGCACAGCACCGGCACCGATAATGTAAAATCCTGCTGCAACCTGGCCTTGCTGACCGGTAATCTAGGTAAAGCAGGAACTGGTGTAAACCCATTGCGCGGCCAGAATAATGTACAGGGTGCCTGTGATATGGGTGCTCTACCCGTAGTATATCCCGCTTATCAAGCAGTTACCGTTGATGCCAATCGTGAAAAATTTGAAAAAGCCTGGGGAGTACCGCTTCCCGCCAAGAATGGCCTGACTCTTACGGCTGCCATTAACAAAGCTCATCATGGTGAACTGAAGGCAATTCTAGTAATCGGCGAGAATCCCATGGTCAGTGACCCTGACTTGCATCATGTTGAAGAAGCCTTCGACAAACTAGATCTCTTAATGGTTCAGGATATATTTCTGACCGAAACGGCAAGGAAGGCTGATGTGGTATTCCCGGGAGTCAGTTTTGCCGAGAAAGACGGCACTTTCTCCAACACCGAGCGCCGGGTGCAGCGAGTCCGCAAGGCGATCAGCAACCGAGGCGAGGCCCGGCAGGATTGGGAGATTCTTGCTGAACTGTCTACCCGGATTGGTTATCCCATGAATTACGCTGGCCCGGAAGAGATATTTGAAGAAATCAGAAGCGTTACCCCTTCATATGCTGGAATCACTTACGAGCGTCTGGAAGGCAAGGGTCTGCATTGGCCGTGCCCGACCGAAGACCATCCCGGCACCCCGATACTGCATAAGGAGAAATTCAACCGCGGACTGGGCCTCTTCCATGCCATCGAGTTCAAGGAGGCCGCTGAGCTTCCTGATGCCGAGTATCCGCTGATTCTGAGTACCGGACGCAGTCTTTTCCATTATCATACCGGTACTATGACCAGAAAAGCGGTGGCCTTGGATGCTCACCAGCCTGCCAACGAGATCCAGGTAAATCCTGCTACAGCGAAAAAACTGGGTATTGTGGATGGCGAAATGGCCAGAGTTGTCACCCGCCGCGGCCGCATTGAACTGAAGGCCAAGGTTACTGATATATTAACCGAGAATGTTATTTTTACCTTCTTCCATTTCAGTGAGGCTGCTGCCAATATCCTGACCAATGCCGAGGCTCTCGACCCGGTGGCTGGTATTCCTGAATACAAGATTTGCGCAGCGCGTCTGGAAAAAATCTAATATTAGGATCAAACAACTGAATAATCGATATAAAGCCCGGGTGGAATAATCCATCCGGGCTTTAAACGCTAATTCTTAATTAAGCTTAATATTTATTACCTTTGGAGGACATTGGGGGAATATAGAGAATTACAAGACTAGAATAATAAAAATTGATTATATACTTGCAGTAATGAAAAGGAGAAATGCCTAATGCATACTATTTCTGCCAATGATTCTTATGAGCAATTGCTGCTTAGATTAGCTGGCATGGCTGAAACAAGCAGTCTTATAGAAGAGGAACTATTTGTTAAATACAATGTTAAACGCGGGCTTCGTGACCTGGATGGGAGAGGCGTGCTGGTTGGATTAACTGAAATCGGGGAGGTCCATTCATATATACTTGATGAGAATGAAATGGTACCTGTACCAGGCAGATTGATGTACCGGGGGATTGATATCAACGACATTGTCAATGGTTTTCTTGAAGATGATCGTTTTGGCTTTGAAGAAATTTGTTATTCATTGCTCTTTGGAGGGCTGCCGGATAAAAATCAATTGGATGATTTCAAGAAGCTTCT
>JAQUXM010000189.1 GCA_028692415.1 Syntrophomonadaceae bacterium
CAAAATGAGGTAGTTAAAATGTGGGGAAAAATCAACAAATATTACCCTCCCTGGTTGGAACTAATACCCCCCTTGTTGCTTTATATGGCATTTGCCTATACTTATGCCAACTATCCGGCACTGCCCGGACAGTTTCCAACTCATTTTGGCCTATCCGGTCTTCCCGACGCCTGGCAGCCCAAGAGTTTTGGGTCGGTTTACCTGAGTCTGATGATGGGAACCATAGTATGGTTATCCCTGGTACTCCTAAATTTTTTCTTCATTGTCAACCCTGATGATCCAGGAAAATATATCAATATCTCCCCGCGTCAAAAAGAACAGTTAGGCACTGAGCGACTGGAGGCAATTCGCCGGACTACGGCCCGGGGCATGATAATTATCAACCTTACCATCACGGCCATGATCAGCATCCTTCACTACGAATCTATTAAAACCGCTCTGGGATTACAAAACGGGCATGGTTATATCGTTCTTTTTTTTGCTGCCGCTCTGCTCATAGAATCTATCGGGCTGACGGTCAAGACCATTCGCATGACTTTCACCCCAAAAACTAAGCACTAGCAAGCGGCAAGATTGCTCTCTGTACAGGTCTTGCGTCTTATTTTTTTAGGGAAGGAGATTATACTATGATTTTGCCGCTGGAGGGTATTAAAGTCCTTGATTTGTCAGGTATGCTGCCGGGTCCCTTTTGCACCCAGATCCTTGCTGATTACGGAGCCGAAGTAATAAAAATTGAAGACCAGATTGGAGACCGGGCCAGGCATATGTCCCCTTTTATTGACGAGCAGGGGGCTTTGTTTTATGCAGTTAATCGCAACAAGCAAAGTATTGCCCTGGATTTGCGGAGAGCTGAAGGCAAGGCCATATTTATGAAATTGATGACTAAAAGCGATGTAATCGTTGATGTTTTTCGTCCCGGGGTTATGGACAAACTGGGGTTGTCATATGAGGCGCTTAAGAAAGTAAACCCTGGCATTATTTATTGTGCACTTAACGGCTTCGGGTCTACTGGCCCCTATGCTCAAACCGCCGCTCATGATCTTAACATCCTCAGCCTGGCCGGAATAACCGGTTTAACCGGGGCGAAGGATGGCCTGCCCGGCATTTCCCCGGTTCAGCTGGCCGGGGCTGCCGGAGGCTCTTTATATGCGGTTATCGCTATTTTGATCGCCTTACATAATCGCCAAAAGACCGGCCTGGGTCAGTTTTGCGATGTTTCCATGCTGGATGGGGTAATTAGCCTCCTGGCCTATACCCTGGCCGAGTGGTCAGGTGAACAAAAGCTGCCCGAACGGGGCAATGCCTTTTTAACCGGGGCTTATGCCTTTTACCAGATATATGAAACCAGCGACCATAAATATATAAGCCTGGGAGCCATCGAAAGCAAATTCTGGCAGGAATTCTGCAGAATAATCGGTAAAGCGGAATATGGAGTAGAGCAATGGAATATGGAGCTGCAGGGCGAAATGATAGCAGGCATCAGTACCGTTATAAAAACCAAGACCCAGGCAGCATGGCTGGATATGTTTGCCAGCTTCAACATATGCTTAACGCCCGTGCTGAGCCTTGATGAAATGGCTGAACACCCCCAGGTCAAGGCCCGCAACGCAATAGTGAAGCTGGAAAACTTCCAGTACTCGGGCAAGGATATGTTCTTAGGCGGTTTGCCTATCCAGTTTTCAGATACCCCAGGCGCGATCAAAACCAGCTTTCCCGAAAACGGGCAACATACTGCGGAAATATTGTCAAAAGCAGGCTACAGCACTGAAGAGATAGAATGGTTCAAGATCAGCGGTATCGTCTATTAGCAGTTGGATCGCCATACCTGGTGACCAAAAGTATCTATCCCGAATTAAGCTATAAGTCCTAAGCAAATTAGTACAAACGCCGGAAGAACAAACTCCCAAATCATGCTAATCTAAAATTGAATAATATCTCATCAAACTGGAATTAGGAATAGCCTTTGGGAGGAGGATCGCCATGCAAAGAATTGCCATCGAGAATTTGGAATCCGGTATGGTAATTGCCAGGACCATTATCGCTTCTGACGGGAGAGCTTTACTAAATGAAAATACCCGGCTTAATGATACGTTTATTCACCGGCTGCGCTATTTAGGAGTAATGTCGGTATATGTGAAAGACGGGCTGGCAGATATCGAGATTCCCGAGATTGTCTCTGCTGAGGTTCGCGCGGCGGTCTCCAATACTTTAAACAATAGCTTCAAAACCTTTGCGGTTAAAAAGACCCTGGATATGAATATTATGAAAAAGTTGGTTTCCATGCTGCTCGAAGATGTACTCAGCCACCGCAATGTCATTATCCATATGGAAGATCTCCGCAGTCATGATGACCAGTTGTTGCTTCACTCCCTCAATGTTGCGGTTTTTGCCATGATGACCGGCTTGAGTATGGGCTATTCAGAAGCTAAGCTTGTAGAACTGGGTTTGGGCACGCTGCTTCATGATATTGGGATGATCATGATTGAACCCGATATTTTACACCGCAGCACTCAACTTACCCACGCTGAAAGCGAAGTCTATCGCGGCCATCCGGAAATCGGTTTTAATATTTTAAGAACCTACCGGGAAGTATCAACCAAGGTCGCCCACATAGCTTATCAACATCATGAGAGAATTGATGGTTCAGGCTATCCCCGGCAGCTGAACCGCAAACAAATTCTTGATTATGCTAAAATTGCCGCAATCGCGGATACTTTTGATAATGTCGTTTCCAATAAATATGCCGGACACAGTTACTCGGTCAGTGATGCCCTTACGGTACTCCGAAAGCTTGGCAGTTCGTATTTTGATCCGGAGATGATTGAGGCTTTTGCCAGTAATGTCGCAATTTACCCCATCGGTTGTTTATTAAGTCTTAACACCGGGCATATTGCGGTGGTTACTTCAGCTACCAAAATAAACTCGACCCGGCCCATGGTCCACTTGATCTGCGATCAGGAAGGCAAACTGATCAAACCGCCCCATCCCATCGACTTGCAAAAATGCAACGAAGTAAGCATTGTGCGGCGGCTCAGCAACCAGGAAACCGAAGCTATCCGCAGCAAAATCGCCGCCCAGCAAATATTAAATTAGGCTATTATGGATTAAGCAGATTCTTTTATAATTTCGGTCCAGATATCTCCAACTAGTTTAAAACCATATGGCAGCTTTGAAACCTGCCATCCAGTGCCCGACCAATTTCCCAGGAAGCAAGAAGACCGTTACTTTGCTTCCTGGGATTATTTGCCTAGTTCATTAACAGTGACCGCCAACCTTTTCAATCCATCCATCATGGTCCTGGTCGGGCAGGCAATGTTCATCCGTTCAAAACCGGCACCTTCTTCGCCGAAGATATAACCTTCATCGAAAAACACCTCCGCTTTTAAATGCATAAGCTTTTCAAGTTCATGCTTGTTCAGGCCAAGCGCTTGGAAATCCATCCATTGCAGATAGGTCCCTTCCAATTCTATGACCTTAATTACCGGTAGATTCTTTTCAATGAATTTCTTCGATTCCAGGTGGTTGTTATAAACAAGCTCCAGAAGCTGGTTCAGCCATTGCTCACACTCTGTGTATGCGATCTCACAGGCCTTATAAGCTAAAATATTAAGTGAATAAAAGCCATTGGATGCCATTTCTCGCAAATAAGCCTTACGAACTTTTTCATTTGGAATAATAATATTTGAGGTTTGCATACCTGCAATGTTGAATGTCTTGCTGGGCGATGTACAAACTATTGTAATATCTGCCAGTTCCTCCGAAACATTTGCAAATACAGTATGTTTGTGGCCTGACATGATTAGGTCAAAATGAATTTCATCCGAAATAATCAGGACGTTATTTCGCAAACATATTTCACCAACCCTGGTCAGTTCTTCAAGAGTCCAAACACGACCTACCGGGTTGTGGGGGCTGCAGAACAAGAGAACTTTATTTTGGGGATCACGGGCTTTGCGCTCCAGATCATCATAGTCGATGATATAGTTCGATTTGGTAAATATCAGCGGATTTTTAACCAGAACACGCTGGTTTCTCTCAACAGCGGCATAGAAAGGATAATAAACCGGAGTCTGAATGATAATCCCTTCTCCTTCATTGGTAAAGGCCTTAACTGCCAGGAAAATAGCATTTACAACTCCAGGTGATCCAACTATCCAATCCTTTTTGATTAACCAGCCATGTCTTCTTTTCATCCAATCGCACACGGCATATAGATAGCTGTCGGTTGGCTGGGTGTAACCTAA
>JAQUXM010000190.1 GCA_028692415.1 Syntrophomonadaceae bacterium
GATCCTGGCCAGCAGCTCCTCAAAGCTAAAAGGTTTAACCATGTAATCATCAGCTCCGAGGTTTAAACCCTTTACCCGGTCATCCACTTCATCCCGGGCGGTCAACATAATTACCGCAACATTCTCGCTTTTCTTAAGCATACGACATACTTCAAAGCCGTCCATACCCGGCATCATAACATCAAGTATAACCACCTGGGGCTGAAATTGTTTCAACTGGTTAATGGCTTTGATCCCGTCCGAGGCGCTTTGAACCTCAAATCCTTCATTTTGCAGTCCAAGCTCCAAGAACTGCAGGATGTTTGGCTCGTCATCCACAACTAGAATCTTGATTCCTTTTATAACTTGCATTAACTCACCACCTCATGGCTGATCCTTCTATTAAGATTATCATGTTTTTATCTGAAACCGCGCTGAATAAAAGCTGAAAAATAACCAAGCTATTTCCAACATCAAGCCCGATGATTAATAATAATTTCCATAGTATAACTATAGCATCCCAAGATTAAAATCATAATAAAAAACGAGACTGTTAACCTTTGGGTAACAGTCTCCGTGAATAGTTATTTAATCATCAATCCGGATTATCTATGCTAAACTAGCTTTTAATGCTTCGAAAATTGAGCTTTGCTGTTCTGTAGTAATAGTGCCTGTCGCAGTCAACTCTTCCAATGTTTCCTCAAGTATCTTCTCCCAGGTATCATAGCTGGATTCTTCAGACTCTTCACTGACCGCAGCAGGTGGCGGACCACCGGGAGGCGGGCCACCGGGAGGTGGGCCGGATGGTTTCAAGGCACTGCTGACAGCATCTTTCTGATCCTCGGTGATAGTACCGGCTGAAACCAGTTCATCCAATTTTGCATTAATCACATCTTCAATACCGCCCTCTTCTGATCTTGGCGGTGACGGTGGTGCAGTTGCCTGGCTGATTTCTTCCAGGGCACTCAGGATAACGGTTTCCTGCTCCTCGGTGATAGTACCGGCTGAAACCAGTTCATCCAGTTTTGAGCTAAGCATCCCTTCAAATCCGCCTTCTTCAGGTCTGGGAGGTTTAAGAGTTGATTGGAAGGATTCTTCTATGGCAGTTAGAATAGCGCTTTCCTGCTCCTCAGTAATAGTACCGGTCGAGGCCAAATCATCCAATACCGAGCTCAGCATATTATCGAAACCCCCTGCTTTGGGTGGCGGTGGCGTTCCCATGGTCTGGCTGAATACAGCTGCTGAATTCTCAAGCGTTTCCTCTACTGCACTTTGAATCGCTACTTCTTGTTCCTCAGTAATAGTACCGTCTTCTACCAACTCATCCAACTTGCTCTGGAGAACCTCAGACAAATCATAAGTAGCGGCGTTGCCATTCGCGGAACTGCTATCTTCTTCAGAGGCTAACAGAGCGTTGATAGCAGCCTGACTGATCTCCACGGTGTCAGTGCCATTGAACCAGGAACTTGTAGAGGTAGTGCTTTCGGTGCTGTTGGTCAATGAATTGCTGCGTAGATTGCTAAAATAGGTCGACAGAATACTGGGATTAAAACTTACATTCATTGGCATCACTCCTTTCTTATTTTATGTCCTTATTATCGAGGATAATGATCCAAATATTAATAATTTTCCAGCTATTACAATATATAAGATTTATGTCGATTATGTGGCAGAATTATGTTTAAGCATCGGAAGAAACTGCGTAGAAGTTTCTTCCGCACCTTTGCAACGAGACGAGGAATTAGAACCCCACGCCTGTCTTGTTAATAGGAACCGACCATTTAAAGAAGCGGGCGACATCTTTTCGCCTAGTTATTAATAATTTGGGCGAGGCTTCAACTATCTTACCCTTTTTAATCTTGCGGAGCCTGCATAACTCTTACCCTTTCAATTTCATCAGCTTTAGCATCATTAAAAAATACTTCTATCATATCGCCAGCTTTTATCTTGTCTATAGCTATTTCCTGGCTGCTTCCCCTGCCGCCACTCTCAATTTTTGCGCTATCCGGTACTGTAATGGTTTTAGTTTCACCGGTCAATTCAGGTGTTGCAGCTGCTCCAGGATGAGGACCCGCCGGTTTTTCACCTTGCGCCGGAGGTTGGGTTTGGCTGGCATCCCCTTGCGCCGGAGGCTGACTCTGCGATGCTTGTTCACTTCTTTGCTGCTTTTGAGCTAACGCAAGGGTAATCTTGCTTCCGCTAATGCTTTGCACTTGACCAAAAAGATCAGCCCTCTTCATCTGCCCATTCGTCCCGGCTTTATCGGCCGGCGTTTCATCGCCGCTGTTCACCATTGAGCCATCCGGGGTATTAGGCTTGGCTGCATCATTGGCGTTTTCGCTGTTTTTGTTATCCGCTTGCCCGGTTACAGGATTGGCATTTTTAGTGGCATTAGTTTCTGAGCTCGAACTGTTGCACCCTGCCAGGGACAGTAGCAATATTAAACATAAAACCAGACTTAATAGATTACACTTTCTCAAATTATCCTCTCCTTTATATGACATATTGCCTGCAATTAGTTAATAATGATGCTCTGGCTCGAACCATCCCAGGCAACGCTATGCCCCAGATTTTCGGTTACAAATCTTACCGGCAGCATGACTCTGCCGCTCTGCGCGATAAATGGCAGGGTTTCAAGACTTTTAGCAACACCATTGACGGTGGCGGAGGCATTTCCTATTTGCAGCACTACGCTTGTATTATCCAAAGTAATTGTGGTTTTTTTGCTGCTGTCATCCCACTCTACGCTCCCCCCCAGGCTCTCAATGACAGCTCTGACCGGAATAAAGGTGCTGCCATTTACGATAAGCGGAGTGGTATCGTAGCCCGGATCAACATCTTTTTCAATACCCTTGACAGTCATTTTCCCACTCCCGACCTTAAGCACTATGTTGCCAGCAGTGCTTCCAGATATTTTAGCATTTGCGGCATCCGGTGTTTTTCCAGTTCCATTGCCTGGGCGATTAGTACCTTCGGGAGGTTTAATCGCTGCTAGAATGCTATCGAGTTGAGCCTGGGTAATAACCCCGGAGCTTACCAGACTGCTTAATTTGGTATTCATGGTCTGTCCAGGATCTGGTTTTGCTTCGCCAGGTTTTGTTGCATTGGCATCGGGTTTCTGGGCATTTACATCAGGTTCCAGGGCTTCCAATACCGCATTTTCCTGCTCCTGGGTAATAGTTCCGGCTGTTACCAGACTATCCAATTGGCTTTTCAGCTGCGGTGCGCCTTTTCCTTGGCCTGGCTGGGGAACCATATCGGCGGCAACAGCCGTCCCGGCAATCATCAGGGTAAAAATGATAATCGGCAAAAATAAATGACGAATCCTCAATAAGATCATCCTCTCTATAAATTACTGATAAACTATCTTTTCCTGCTATTTGATAAAATACGAAAGATATGTGATCTCTTTCCTCCCTCCAAAATTTGTCCAACATATTATGATCATTGTGCACAGATGATCCGTTTAAGGAAATAATTAATAATGTGAAACATATACTTATTGGCTACTCCTCAAAACGATAACCGTAACCCCAGATCGTTTTAATATTATTGTTTGAACCGCTTTGCGATAATTTCTTGCGCAGGCGTTTTACCAGATCATCAACCGCCCTGCTGCTTCCTACATAATCGCATCCCCATATTCGGTCCAGCAACTCCTGGCGGTTAAATGTTCTCTGGGGCTGCTGGGCTAATAATAACAAAAACTCATATTCCATCGGGGTAAGCATAACTTCGCGCTCATCTATAGCCGTATGACGGTCATTGGGATTTATCTCCAGGTTTCCAATCCTCACTAATTCCTCAGCTACGACCGACAGGGCAGAACACCTCAGGAGGGATCGCACCAGAGATATCAGCTCTCTTGGACTAAAGGGTTTGTCAAGATAATTTTCAGGGGTTAATTCCAAACCCGTTATTCGTTTAAGTTCTTGACCTTGTTCAGAAATGACGACTATCGGCAAGCCACTGCGCTTCTTCATATTTAAGTAGAAATCCAGGCTGTTCCGGGGAGGTATCGACATCTCCATAATAAAAATATCCGGAAAACCTGACTGCAGTCGCTCCAGTACCTCTTCAATTACTGCAAAAGCCTCAACCTTGAATTTTTCTCTAGTCAGGTATTCCTTAATGATTTTGCGACTGTTGGCCTCCTCGGCAACCACAAAAATAGTACTCAAGCTTACCACTCCACAATCTGTATTATTAAAGATACATGCATTTTTTGCCCTTTAATTTACCCACGGTTTTTCAAATGATATCT
>JAQUXM010000191.1 GCA_028692415.1 Syntrophomonadaceae bacterium
AATGTCACCACCGTCCTGCTTATTGTGCCGGTTACTTATGCAATCACCGACCGTTTGGATATTTCACCCCTGCCATTTCTTTTTGCCGAAATAATAGCTTCCAATATTGGCGGCACGGCAACACTGATCGGCGACCCTCCCAATATCATGATTGGTAGTGCAATTGGACTGGGTTTCATGGACTTTGTGAATAACCTGGCTTTGCCGGCGGTGATTATTTTAATGTTGACGATTGCCATAATGGTATTCTTCTTCCGTAAACAATTGGATACCACGGAGGAACACATTCAGAGCCTCATTGACCTGAATGAAAGGGAATTCATCAAAGATTGGCGTCTCCTCAAACGCTCTGCTCTGGTATTGGCTTTGACCATGTTAGGCTTTTTGCTTCATCAGACTCTTCACCTGGAATCAGCTACCATAGCTCTGTTGGGAGCAGCCCTGTTAATGCTGATCAGCAATGAACATCCTGAAGAGGTCTTGCTGAATATTGAATGGCCAACCATCTTCTTCTTTGCCGGTTTGTTTGTTCTGGTCGGCGGACTGGTGGAGACCGGGGTTATTGAATTGATTGCCCGGAAAGCATTGCTGATCACTGATGGCAATGTTATGCATACCGGGCTGCTGGTGCTCTGGCTGTCGGCAATTGCCTCGGCTTTCGTGGACAATATACCCTTTGTGGCCACCATGATTCCACTGCTGCAGACCATGGGGCAGCTTTCCGGGATGGCGATGGACTCCGTCTGGTGGGCACTGGCACTGGGGGCGTGTCTGGGCGGAAACGGTACCCTGATCGGAGCGTCGGCCAATGTGATAGTGGCGGGAATAGCTGAAAGATATGGAACGCCTATCAAGTTTATAGACTTTTTGAAAATTGGTTTTCCTTTGATGCTTTTATCAATTGTGATATCAACCGTATATATGTTTTTGCGTTTCTGGAGCTGATTAAACAATATTAGTTTGAAGCAGGCAGGATTTGCATTATAATAATACTGATTTGAGTAAAGGGACAGGGGGACAGGAACCTTGTCCCTAATAAATATCATGGTACGGGACAAGGTTCCTGTCCCCCTGTCCCTTGGTTTTTGCGAGAAAGGACAGCGCAATGAAAGGCTTTCAGCTAAGCTCCAGAGAGTATCAGGAAAATGATACGCTAATAGAGATAAATACTGCTTCAAAACCCTTGGTTATCGGGCAGGGACATTGTACAATCATAGCCGGACCCTGTGCGGTTGAGGACCGGGAGGGTTATTTAAGCATCGCTAGCTTTTTAAAGGAAGCCGGAGCTCATGCCTTGAGGGGCGGTTTGTTCAAACCGCGTACCTCGCCGTATTCCTTTAAAGGGCTGGGCCGGGAAGGTATGGAAATCATGCTGGAAGCCCGCCAGCTTACAGGCCTGCCCCTGGTTAGCGAGATTATGGATGTCCGGGATTTGGATTTTTTGTATGACCATATCGATATATTGCAGGTAGGCAGCCGGAATATGCAGAATTATTCACTGCTGCAGGAGTTGTCCAGGCTCGATAAACCTATTCTTCTTAAACGCGGTTTATCAGCTACTATTGAGGAATGGATGCTGGCTGCCGAGTATATCTTAAATGGCGGCAACAAGCAGGTAATACTCTGTGAACGTGGTATCCGGACCTTTGAACCCTATATGCGCAACACTGTTGATATAGCGGCGGTGGCTCTGGTCAAACAGCTTTCGCATTTACCAGTAATTGTTGACCCCAGTCATGCCACTGGTCGTTGGCGGATGGTGGCCCCGGTGGCGCGTGCGGCGATTGCAGCAGGAGCCGATGGAGTTATGGTTGAGGTCCACCCGGACCCTGATAACGCGCTGTCCGATGGGAAACAATCTCTTACCCCGCAAAACTTTTCGCTGATGTACCGGCAAATCATGGACATAGCCGCTCTGCAGAATGCTGAGCTTAAGTAGGAAGGAGGGACAGGGGGACAGGAACCTTGTCCCGGTTACCGGGATATTTATTAGGGACAAGGTTCCTGTCCCCCTGTCCCTCCTTCCCAAAAAATACCCTCAGAATGTAATTGCCTTTTTTACTAATTTGTTTTATTCTAAGCATGTAGTACGGTAGCTCAAACAAAAATGTAGTATGGTAGGATGGTGGGAAATAGTAGCAATTGGCGAACTATGCCATTGGTGACTTTCTGCACTGCTCACTAATGGCTTTTTCTATTCTCACCCTTCACCGAAGAAGGAGGAAACGTAAAAATGATTATTGTAATGGAAAGAAATGTTGATGCCGAGCAACTGAGGATGGTTGGTGATAGACTCAAGGAAAAGGGCTTCCAAGTGCATTTGTCTCAGGGCGTTGAGCGCACCATAATGGGAGCGGTTGGAGAACGTACGCAGGCGATTATGGAATTATTTGAAACCATGCCGGGAGTTGAGAAAATCGTACCGATAATGCAGCCATTCAAGATGGCCTCGCGCGAATTTCAGAATCACGCCACAGTGGTATCGGTAGGCAATACCATAGTTGGTGATGGCCGGGTGCAGATAATTGCCGGCCCCTGTGCTGTAGAAGGACGGGAAAGATTTATGGAAGTGGCACTGCAAGTTAAGGAAGCAGGAGCTACCATGCTGCGCGGCGGAGCTTTTAAACCTCGGACTTCACCCTACTCTTTTCAGGGGTTGGAAGAAGAGGGATTAAAAATCCTGGCGGAAGCCCGTGAACTGACCGGCTTGCCGGTGGTTACTGAAATTATGGATACCCGCTTAATTGGAATGGTAGCTGAATACGCCGATCTTTTACAGGTTGGAGCGAGGAATATGCAGAACTTTTTCCTGTTAAGAGAACTCGGCAAGGTAAATAAACCGGTGCTTTTAAAAAGAGGACCCTCAGCCACTATTGAGGAATGGATCATGGCTGCAGAATACATTATTTCCAGCGGCAACCCGCAGGTGATTATGTGTGAACGGGGAATCAGGACCTTCGAGAACTACACCCGCAACACATTGGATCTCAGTGCAGTTCCGCTAATCAAACAGTTGACCCATTTACCGGTAATTGTTGACCCCAGCCACGGGACGGGGAAATCAAAACTGGTTCAGCCTATGGCATTGGCCGCAGTAGCTGCAGGATGTGACGGTCTGATGGTTGAAGTCCATCAAAACCCCAGTGAAGCTTGGTCGGATGGGCCTCAATCTCTTACCCCGGCTAATTTCAAGATTATGGTCAAGAAGATTGTGGCGATGAAATCAGCCCTGGATAATCTTGCTTAGACAGGGGAAACCCAGATTGAAAGACATACTATAATGTGGAATAAAAGAGATAAAGGCGAGGATCTATGGCGTAAAGATTTCAGCAGGATAAATTTATTCCAAAAGAATTAATGTATCCTTTCTCAAGCAAAAGTCCGGGCTTTTATGGAATATTATAGTATGGATTGAAGGATGTAACCATATAGAACCTTATAAAATGTAATTAACAGGGGAATTTTAATGGGAGTAAATATTTTTATTATTGGAGTCGGCTTGATTGGAGGGTCTTTAGGACTTGCTCTTAAAGAGTCACCGTTGATTGACCAAATTACAGGCTTTGACCGGGATCACGAATCCCTGGTCAAGGCCGTTGAAATCGGAGCCATTGATTGCCCGGTAAAGCTGGAAGAGGGGGCTGCCAGTGCGGATATCATCTTTCTCTGCACGCCTCTGCGCTTCTATCCGCAAATTATTGAGGATATCAAGCCTCATTTGCGAGCTGGCACTATAATAAGCGATGTAGGCAGCACCAAACAAGAGGTAGGTCGGATTTTTAACAGTCTGCCACCTGGAATCTGGGCGATTGGCGGGCATCCGATGGCCGGGGCCGAAACCAAGGGGATATATGGTGCGGATCGCTACCTGTTTGAAAATGCAGTGTATGTTTTGACACCTGATCCAGGTATACCCCAAGATGTGCTGCAGTTGCTGAGCGATTTGCTGGCATCTACCGGAGCGCGGATCAAAGTAATGGATGCCGGCTTGCATGATAAAATTGTAGCCACCATCAGCCACATACCGCATCTGGCGGCGGTGGCCCTGGTGGGAATAACGGAAGCTGATAATGACAGTTTGATGCTGGCTGCTGGAGGCTTTCGGGACACCACGCGGATAGCTTCCTCCGACCCCGGTTTGTGGGAAGATATTTTGTTTTCCAATCGTGAACCGGTATTGACCGAATTGGAGCATTTAAT
>JAQUXM010000192.1:0-1495 GCA_028692415.1 Syntrophomonadaceae bacterium
TTACAAAAAGGTATTGGGACTAATCGTTATTATTGCGTTGTTGAGCTGGGGTAATCCGGTTTATGCTGCCTCGACCAGCAGCTACAGCAGTGCCACTGTAGCTGGGATTGGCGTCAAATATGTCACCCTTGACATGAACAGCCATAATATTCAGCCGGTAGTACTCAATGCACAGAATCAGATGTGTGGAACGGACTCACTGGCAAACATGGCCCAGAGTGCGCGAGCATTTGCGGCAATTAACGGAACCTATTTTGAAGCTTACAACGGCACTCCGGTTCCCTGGGGTACCCTCATCAAGAACGGCAAGGTGCTGCACATCAGTCAAAGCGGTGCGGTAGTCGGAATTACATCATCCGGCAAACTCCTGGTTGACCGGCTGTCTTTTGACTTTGAAGGATACATAAATGGAGAATACCGGGCTATTCCCTGGAGAATCAACCATCCCAGCACAGAGCCCGAAGCAATAACCATTTTCACCCCCGAATATGCAACGATGGTCAACCTGGTTCCGGGAGCAAAAGGCGTTCTGGTAAGCAAGCAGGTGGTGAGCAGTATTGCAACCAGTGGTTTTTATGTGCCGGCTAATGGATTTGCTATCGTATACAACCCAACAACAGCTCATTTAGTGAACGAACGCTACAAAATCGGTGATGAAGTATACTATAAGGTTAAGATTAATACCACCTTCACCAATGCCGCCGATTGGAATGATGTGACAGCTGGGATAGGGGCCGGTCCAAGCTTAATTATTAATGGTAATGTGACGGCCAATGGTGAAGCAGAAGGCTTCTCTGAGGCGAAAATCAATGTTAACAGCAGTCCCCGGTCTTTTATTGGGGCTACCGCCGACGGCAAGATTATCATCGGCAACATGGCTTCGGCAACCTTGACTAAAGCCGCCGCCGCATGTCAGAATATGGGACTGATAAACGCCATGTGCCTTGACGGGGGCGGTTCCGTTGCACTGTATTATTCCCCGAAAGGAATTTCGATGGCCGGGCGTAATATTAATAACGGATTGGGTTTCATTGGATCAGAAAATACCTCAACGGCAAGCAATGCCTTGAAGGCAATACCTTCTGCCGCAGCTCTTCAAATCGATGGCAGTGCCGTCAGCATGGAAGCCTATAATATTAATGGCAGCAATTACTTCAAACTTCGTGATCTGGCCATGGCCCTAAATGGCAGTCAAAAGCAATTTGAAGTTTCCTGGGATGGGAGCAGGAATGCAATCAGTCTAAGCAGCAACAAGCCCTACACCATATCAGGAGGAGAAATGGTGAAGTCTGCGGGAATTGTCAAAAGTGCGACCGCAACAAACGCCGCATTATACATAGATGGCAGTCAAGCCAGTTTTAACGCATACCAGATCGATGGCAGCAATTATTTTAAGCTGCGCGATCTGGGGCAGGCCATGAACTTTGCTGTATCCTGGGACCAATCTGCCAATAAGATTGTTATTGATACTGCTTCAGGCTACGTTCCATAATAT
>JAQUXM010000192.1:1595-4182 GCA_028692415.1 Syntrophomonadaceae bacterium
TTGGTTTATTCTGTTCATAGAGATGAAAGAACATAAAAATAATCAGCATGTGGGAACATTACGAGTAAGACCAAGACCAAGTAATTTTACAATAAATGGAGTGAAGTTATGATCACAACTGCAGTGGCAACCGGTTTTGATTTTAATACTTTTTTCTGGATGATGGTGATTGCGTCCATCGTTGCCGGAATGGCCCGTTACATAAAGGTTCCTTATGCCCTGGCACTCGTAATAACCGGATTAATTGTGGCTCCTACTCATTTATTGCCCCAGATTCACCTGGAGCCGCATATCCTCTTCACTATTTTTCTTCCGCCCCTTTTGTTTGAATCGGCCATTAATATGCGAGTCGCGCTGCTGCGCAAGAATTGGCTGCCTATCAGCATATATGCGCTGGGTGGCACCCTTTTATCAACGTTCGTGGTGGGGGGGCTGGCAGCGTGGCTTCTGGATCTTCCCCTTATTGTAGGACTGGTCTTTGGTGCTCTGATTTCTCCTACAGATCCTATATCGGTCGTAGCCATTTTCAAACAATTAGGGGTCGGCAAACGACTTTCTACCATAATGGAAGCAGAAAGCCTATTTAATGACGGTATAGCTATTGTACTTTTCACTCTTCTGGTTGATGCTGCCATGGGCGAGGAAATCTCCCTGTGGTATGGAATACAATCGTTCATTTTGGTAGTAGCCGGCGGAGCGATTATAGGGGCGGCCATAGGTGCCGTGGCCTCAAGAATTACACGGGAATTTGATGATCACCTATTTGAAATTATGTTAACCACCATTGTTGCTTTTGGTTCTTTTCTCAGTGCGGAAACGCTGCATGTTTCCGGTGTTATTGCCGTAGTGACGGCGGGACTGGTTATGGGCAGTCACGGGATGCAATCTGGCATGTCGGCCACTAGTAGGCTGTCAGTTACTTCCTTTTGGGAATATGCCGCGTTTGCTGTAAACTCCATTGTATTCCTGCTGGTGGGATTTGAAGTCACTTTAGTAAATATTTCGGCAGGAATACCGCTGATATTATGGGCGTGTTTAGTGGTTCTTGCCGGGCGCGCGGTTGCAATCTATGGTCTATCTCCGCTGATCAATAAACTTCATGGCAACCTGCCTGTGAGTTGGCAGCATGTCCTGTTTTGGGGGGGATTGCGCGGAGCCATCCCCATGGCTCTGGTGCTGGGATTGGGACAAAGCTTCCCCGAACGTAACCAACTGGTTTTGCTCACCTTCGGAGTGGTTCTATTTTCCCTGCTGGCTCAGGGGTTAAGCATCAAGACCCTTCTGCAGCGCCTGGGCTTGGGAAAGAAACGAAGCATCAAATCCGAATATGGCCGTCTGTCCAGTGAAATCCTGGCTGGAGAATCGGTCCTGGAAGAATTGGCAAAGCTAAGAAACCGGAAGACTCTTTCGGATCAGGTCTATGAAACCCTGGCCGGGGAATACAGTCAACATCTTGATAATATGGGTAAAGAAATTGAGTCGCTAAGAAGCAGTGAGCCTCAACTGCTGCGGACTCAGGAGATAGAGGCGCGGATTTTGGCCTTGATGGTTGAAAAGAGTGTTTTAAAAGAAGCAGAACGCAACGGCTTACTTGAAGAAGAAGACCTGCAGCAATTAGTATCCAGGATAGACCGGGATTTAGATTCTTTAAGAAGTGAAAATCAAGAATAAAGCATAATCGCGGCAACGAGGCGGGGGATTAGAACCTGGCTCCTCGTTTGCCTACGAGCCGGGTGATAATGAAAAATATATGTTCGCCAATGCCAAAACGCTTGGATTGGATTATCCTGCTACTCTGGCTAAATTGCTGGAAACCGGCGAAATCAGCACCGCCACTAAAAGGCAAACTTATACCATCCAATTCCGCATTGAGGGCAATAACACAACTCCGATGATAGTCTCGGTTAATAAGGTAGTATTTTAATTAAGTAAACGTTTGGATACAATAGATATTCTGATTTGTTCAATTTCGGAAGGTAAATCTTTTTAAGGAGTTGTTACATGGTGTCTCGAACTAGATTAATAACTATAGTTTGTAGTGTAGCCGTAATTGCTGCAGCTTATTATGGTTATTCCTTTTACCATGAGAATATTAAGGTATTCTCAGTGAATAAGGTAGTAAAAATCAAGGATATAACGGTTAACGTTGATGAAGTATCATTAATCCCAAGATTTATACTTGCAGAGCCTTTTCACCGGGAAGTGACCGTAAAGGGGACTGTTACTGATATAAGTACAGATGGTAAATACACCAAACACTTATCTGAACTGGTAAAGGTGTATGTAAAAGATGGCTCAGGAATGGGATTTGGTCAGGATGTGAAGGAAAATTATTACTCCTTCTGGACCTATAAAATCTATGATGGCAATAAAACTATTGATTTAATTATTGATAACAGTATCAGTAGCCAAAACCTGCCTTTGAAAATTGATTTGCGTGATTATAACAGCCATTGGGCAACCAAGACCGATGCCTAATATGCCACATTACCTTTTTATATTTACGTACTGAATACTTCTAAGGATGGTAAAATATGAAGAAATTACTGGTACCAGGGTTTATAATTTTTTTACTTATTACAAATAT
>JAQUXM010000193.1 GCA_028692415.1 Syntrophomonadaceae bacterium
CATGTCACTGATTACCATGTCAAATTTCTGCTGTTTCATTAGTTCCAAGCCTTCTTTCCCGCCTTGCGCAAAGAAAAGATTCCAGGCTTGATGTTTGTTTCGCAATCGCCGTTTTAAACCATCCAGTAGATAAACATCATCATCGATGAATAGAATGCTCTTCTTGTTCATCTTACTCATCCCTCAATTCCTTTCTGAGGTGAGGATAAAGGTAAATTAATAGTAAAAAGGGTTCCCTCACCTTCCTTGGATTCAACTTGAATATTACCTTGGTGTTTGGTTACGATGATGTCATGGGCAATCGCAAGTCCTTGGCCGGTTCCTTGCCCCACCTCTTTGGTTGTAAAGAAGTGATCATATATGCGATGAAGGATGATGGAGGGAATTCCTACCCCGTTATCGTTTATCTTGATTTTAATATAATCACCTTCTTGATAGGTTTCTATAGTGATGCAGCCCTTTTCATAAGCCGATTTTTTAATAGCAGCATGGATGGCGTGGCTCGAGTTTACTATCATGTTCAATATAACCTGATTGATTTCATCGATTGCACAAAAAACTAAAGGGAGATTAGGATCAAGCTCCAGTTTCATATCTGCAAAATATTTCCATTCATTAACGGATATATTGACCGTGCTTTCAATGCCCTTGTTTATATCTGAATAGCGCTTTTCCCCGCTTTGATGGTGGGCGAAATCCTTCATCGTAAGGACCAGCTTTCTTACTCGTTCAATGCCGGACAGGGATTGTTCAATTGCTTTGGGGATTTCAACCAGAAGATATTCCAGATCAACTTGGGTTTCAAGTTCCCGGACCGAATTAATGCTGGCTTCCGGGTTACCGCCTGCTTCAAAGCACCCTGCCAACTGCTGATACTCAAGCAGGAGGGACTGGAAATCAGCAAAAGCCTCTCTTAAAAACTGGGTATTATCACCTACATATTGCATAGGGGTATTTATCTCATGTGCAATTCCCGCCGCCAGCTGTCCGATAGCCTCCAGCTTTTGCGAAAGAGCAGCTCGAGATTCCTGCTGTTTCTGTTCGGTGACATCTCGTAAAACTAAAACCATGCCAATCCTTCGATTTTCCCGGTTTCTGATCGGATTGCCGGAAAAAGTGATGATTTTCCGGGCCGTATTCTTGCTTTGCAGAGTTAGATTCTCAGGGAAATTGGCGAATTGCTGGCCGTTGTTTATTCTATTGATTAAGTTTCTTAGAATATGGTCATCATTATTTTCTGATACACCAATAACGTGTAATACCTCGCAGATATCCTTTCCTACGGCTTCGGTTGCTTGCCACGAAGTTATGGCTTCAGCCGCCTTATTCATCAGGATTACCTGGTAGTTCACATCGCAGGTTATGATACCGTCGCCTATGCTCTCCACCGTAACCGCCAGTTGTTCCTCATTGGCCATAAGTTTGCGCTGCACTCTTCTGCGTTCCAATGCCCAGTTGAAAATCTGGGCAACGGTCGATAGTATATCGATATCCTCAATTGGCCAGAGTCGATGATACCGACATTCATCAAAACCCAGAAAACCAAAAAAATTCTTCCCGACATTAAAAGGAACTACCAGAACTGATTTTATATCTTGAGCTTGAAGCATGGTTCTTTCAACATCACTGGGGATATCTGCTATATCGCTATATATAATTGTTCGGTTATTACGCAGCATATCTGTCCACCAGGGGATGGTATCAGCGGGTATGTTTTGAAGCATTGCTTGTTGGGGACAAATTCCGTCAGCCACCCATTCATAGGTGTTATCATAGGCATCGCGGTTGATGGAATACTGAAAAATGTAAACCCGGCTGACATCCAGAGTTTCGCCCAGAACACTTATGGAATTACTTAAAAAGGGTCCGGCTTTATCGGGATCAACCGCGTGCATGGCGATCATTGACAGCATGTTTTCATACAAGGTTCTCCTTTTAAAAGTTTGCTCAGATTCCATTTGCCAAGTAATGTCAGTATAAATTGCAATCATGGCAACGATGCTTCCAGCTTCATCCCGGACCGGATCGATTTGCAGATTCACTGGAAAAGTTTCAAGCGTGCTTTTGCTCATTTCCACTTCCCCGAGCCAGGATTTACCATGGTTTATGGCTGAGCAGATCTCATCAAACACCTCGGACTTAACGAAGAGTTCTAAAAGACCTGCCATGGCATTTATTTCTTCCAGGTAGTAGCCAAATAGCTTGGTGAAGGCATTATTCAGGTAATAAAAAACACCGCTACCATCGTTGATAGAGATGGCAGTGCTTGAACTATTTATTGCCTGGCTGATAAGCAATAATTGTTCGTTAAATGATTTATTCGCAAAATTAGCTTCATTGGTATTTGCTGACATAGTAAATCTCCAATGCCAAAATCGTTGAGGGTATTTGGAATTGCCTAATAAGATAAATACTCAAATTAAAGGATAAGATTTGCACCCGTATGCAAGTTCAAGAAGACTTCAACCAGTTCCGGGTCAAATTGAGTACCGGCGCATTTTTGGATTTCCTGGCGAGCTTCCTCCGGGCTGCGGGCTGCTTGATAGGCGCGTCCCCGGGTCATGACCTCATAGGCGTCAACGATAGCTAATATTCGAGCAACCAGCGGTATTTGCTTGCCTTTTAGTCCCAACGGGTAACCGCTGCCATCCCAATGTTCATGATGGCTTAGGATATCTTCGGCAATAACTGCCAGTTCGGGAGTGAATTGGACAATTCGGTAGCCTATTTCACAATGCTTTTGAATGCTTTCCCATTCATTGGGGCTGAGTGGACCATTTTTCTTGAGAAAATCAGCGGGAATCGCGATATTTCCAATGTCATGCAATGAACCCAGCAAGCTTAGCCGTTCCAAATCACTACTCGGCAGGTTTAAAGCCGAACCCAGCGTAAGCGACATTTCACGGATGCGCATAGTGTGGTCCAGGCTTTCATCAGTTGTTGCCACCAGTTTATTTTCCAGGGAGTGAATAAAGGCACTGCGAGTGTCTTTATTCTCTAAAAGTTTTCGGCTATACATCAGTTCATCAGCCTGCTGGAAAACCGTCAGGATATCCTGCCCATCACTTTCCTTGGTCGCAGAACCGGTAGCAATGCTTAACTGAATAGGCTGCTTGTCGCTTTGGGCACAGGCATTTTTTATTCGTTCACAAATATTTTGCGCGGTCAAGGCAGGAGTCCGCGGGAGGAGGATAGCAAACTCATCGCCACCCCAGCGGGCGATAATATCGCCTTTGCGACAGCAATCAAGCAAAATCCGGGCTGCTTTTTGGAGATAAAGGTCGCCTTCCTGGTGGCCAAAAACGTCATTAATTAGCTTTAAACCATTGACATCCCCAACTATTATGCTCAGCGGCAGGTTGCGCGGGGTATTAAGCCGCTGGAGTTCTTCTTCAAAAAAAGCCCGGTTGTAAAGACCGGTTACTCTATCGGTAAAGTTTAGGTGTCGCACTATTCCCTCCGATAGCTGTTTCTCCCAATAAAGGCCAATCATTTCCGCTACTATTCGAAGCGTATCGATATCCTCATTTTGCCAGTTGCGCGTGTTCATCGTGTCATCAAAACCCATAAAACCGGTTAATTCTTGGTGGGAAGAGATGATGGGAACCGCCAGCAGGGAGCGAATGCTTTGCTGCGCTAGAAGATCTTTTTCGGCAGCAGCCTCGGGAGGCAGCTTGTTTATATCTTTTATTATCAAAACCTGATTATTTCTTAGCGTGGACATCCACCAGGGAAAGACATCAACCTCCATGTTCTGCAGCTGGTGTATTTGCGAATCGGTATTTTCATCGCACCATTCAAAAGTATTGTCTATTCTGGAATTATTATCTTGCATTTTAAATATATAAACCCTATTGACTCCAACCGCCTGACCCAACAATCCCAATATTTCTCTTAAAGGAGGTCCGCCGGGAGCCATGAAAAGACGGGCTGAACGGGCCACTGCAGCTTCCAGACCGAGGCGGTAATTTATTTCTTCTTCAAAACGTTTGCGATCTGAAATATCACGGGAGTTCATCAGATAAGCCTCGGTTCCACCTTCATCGTTAATGACCCTCCAGGTACTCTCCAGCCAAACATAATCACCACTGTTGTTTTTAAAGCGGTAGGGACCACTGTTGCCCCCACCGGTTTCCAGTCCTTTTTGAAG